>NZ_KV816335.1:0-63880 GCF_001814395.1 Corynebacterium sp. HMSC059E07 | reverse complement strand
AGCTCATCGGGTGAGCCAGGAATGTTTTCCACCAACGCAATCCCCGAATTGCGAAGGCGGATGTAGATTTCAATATCCCCCATGGCCACAGAGACTAAAACAGCACCGTGGGCCCCGCAACCGGAGGGACAAAATTCCTGGTTAATGGGGCTGGTACGAGAAAAGCCCCTAGATTGAGTTGGTTGGTTCGCATACCAATTGAACTCGCCATACGCTGCTGCCCAACCTTTCTCCTCTCGGTAAAGCCGGTCGAAACGAGATCCTCCTGAGACCATTTCGCACAGCCTCGCAGTAGGTTCGCTATCGGGGATAGCGGGCATGGGTAGCCCATCAGCTTGAATCCAAACCGACCTGACAGCACAGCAGTTTCCGGTATGCTCGGCGCACATGCTCGGAAAGGATGACACCATGAAGATGGCCCCGCGCCACCGTCAGCAATTGCCACCGCTTCCGATGGTCTCGGCCAAGCTCGGGGAGCGGTTGGCCAGCCACGTGTTCGTGGAGGAAGGCCGGGAGCTGCTTCCGGAGTTGCAGGCCTTCCGCCGCGATATGCACCAGAACCCGGAGGTGGGGCTGCATCTGCCGCGCACCCAGGAGAAGGTGCTCGAAGCCCTTAAAGGCCTACCGCTGGAGATTCATCTGGGCCGTGACCTCAGCTCGGTCGTCGCGGTGCTGCGCGGCGGCAAGCGCGGCGAGCGCCCCGTGTCGGTGCTGCTTCGCGCGGATATGGACGCCCTTCCGGTGCGTGAGCAAACGGGCAGCCCGTTTGCCTCGACGAATAGCAACATGCATGCCTGTGGCCACGATCTGCACACGGCGGGGCTTATCGGTGCGGTGAAGATGCTGTGCCGCCACCGCGAGGAGCTGTTGGGCGATGTCATCTTCATGTTCCAGCCAGGCGAGGAAGGCCCGGGCGGCGCGCAGCCGATGATCGATGAGGGCGTGCTCGACGCCGCCGGCCGCCGCCCCATTGCCGCCTACGGTTTGCACGTCGGCCCGCAGGATCGGGGCACTTTCCACCACATCGCGGGCCCGATGATGGCTTCTTCTTCTAACTTGGGCATCACCGTCTACGGCAAGGGTGGGCATGGCTCGCGCCCGCACGATGCTATCGATCCCGTTGCGGCCCTCGCGGAGATCCAGATGGCGCTGCAAGTGGCGCTGACCCGGCGCTTCGATGCGAACTCGCCGATTGTCATCACGGTGACCAACCTGCGCGCGGGCGACGGCGCGGTCAACGTCATCCCGGACAAGGCGGAGCTGGGCGCGACGGTGCGCGTGCTTCGCGACGAACACATCGACGCAGTCCGCCAAATGATCATCGAGGTCTCAAGCTCCGTGGCGGCTTCCCATCGTTGTACCGCGAAGGTGGACTTCGAGGTCCTGTACTCGGCCACCAAGACCTCACCGCGCGAGGACCAGTTCGCGGCGTCGTTGTGGGCCGGGATGTTCGGCGCGGAAAACGTGCTGACCATGGACACCCCGATGATGGCCTCGGAAGACTTCGGCGCGGTGTTATCCCAGGTTCCGGGCACCTTCATGTGGTTCGGTACGGGGGATCCGCATACCCCGGAGCACATGCGCGAGTGGAACCACTCGCCGCAGGTGCGCTTCGATGATTCCGTCCTGGGAGACCAAGCCGCAGCCCTGGCGGCGGTGGCCTTTGAGCGCCTCGCCGCCGAGGACGCCCACCCCTCGCCGGCCACGAAGGCTATGCGTGCGCCGGTGCAGGGGACGGGGTCGGATGCGCAGCCGCCTTCTTCCGCAGCGCAATAGTGCCCCAGATGGTGGCTACCCACTCGGCGAGCACGACGACCATGCCGGCGAGGAGGGGCCAGATGGCGTCGTCGAGCGCAGTGCTTAACGACGGGAAGAGATTCTTCGTGGCGTGCACCGCGATGGCGATAATGAGCCAGCGCACCGGCTGCTTCTGGGATAGGCCATAGGCGCTAAGCCCAGCGAACAGCGAGTGGGAGAGCGGGTTGGACCCCAAGCGGATGACCACCGCCCCGATTGCGCCAGCGGTATCCGAATCGAGGTTATCCGCCGTCATGCGCGCGAAGGCGGTGGCGTCCTCACCTACAGTGAAGCCGATACCCACGGCCACGCCCACGAAGACGTAGTCGAGCCAGCTGCGGGGCCGGATGACGCACGTACAGATGAGCAGCACGCCGAGGAACTTCAGCACCTCCTCGATGAGCGGCGCATACCCCGCAGCGCCCAGCCAGTCCAGGCCCGCGCGGGCGAGGAGGTGGGACATGTTCGTGTTGAGCTCCACCGCGAGCCCGGAAACCGCGAACCCCCACACCACGCCGTGCGCAATTCCCGGCCGGCGGCGCAGGAAGAACAGCGCGAGGGAGACGAGTACGGCGGCGAAGACCACGGCGGCCAGAGCACTTGCGGGCAGGAAGGGCTCGCCCGCGTAGTGGAAGGCGGTGACGGCCAGCGCGCCGAGGGTCAGCAGGTAGTACAGGTACTTCATGCGTCCTCCGGCTGCACGCGGTCGGCGAAGTCACGTGCCTTCGGTCCGTAGATGTGGAGGAAGGAGACGGTGTTGTTGTGCGGGTCAGCCAGCGTGATGCCGTCGCCGTCCTCGACGCGGTAGAGCTCGGCAGCCTGGGTGGTGATGGGGGCGTCGGTCAGCGCGCTGGTCCCGTTGAAGGAGCGGTGCTGGCGCGGCAGGTACGTCTCGACCTCGCGGGAGGAGCTGCCTTCCTCAGAAATGATGGTCGCGCTCCCGCAGTTCCAGGTCTGCGAGGAGGCGTACGGATCCTCCGGGCACTCCAGTCCCGGGATGCCGCGCACGGGGGTGGTGTCGGGAGTGGGGTCGGGGAGGAGGGCGTCGGCAAGCGGTACTGCGGCGAGGACGCCGATGCAGGAATAAATCAGTGTGTTTCTCATGCTTTTGACCCTAAGAGCTGCGGTTTGACCCCGGTATCCTCCGCAGGGAGGATTTTGCGGAGCTTTACGATGCTGACAATCGTGGTGACCCACAGGCAGATGAGGATGAGGAAGGTGGGGAAGATGGGCCATAGGGCGTCGTCAAACGCGGTAGAGATAGACGGGCCGAAATTAGCCGTGAAGTGCACCGCCATGGCGATGAGCAACCAGCGCACCGGTTGCCGGCGGGAGAGCCCGTAAGCCGCGATTGCGGTGAAGAAGGAATGCATGAGCGGGTTCGCGATGAATCGGGCAAGGAGCCCCAGAAGCGTTCCCTTGAGATCAGAATCGAGGTTCTCCAGTGTCATGTTGGCGTAGTAGATGGCGTTCTCGGTCACGCTAAAGCCCATGCCCACGGCCACGCCGACGAAGACGTAGTCCGCCCAGTGGCGGGGCCGGATGACGCAGGTGCAGATGAAGACGACGCCGAGGAATTTAAGGACTTCCTCGTTAAGCGGGGCGATTCCAGCGATGACCAGCCAGTCCGGGACCGTACGGATGAGGAGGTGGTTCATGTGCTCGTTGAGCTGGCCGGCGACAGTGGAGACCGCAATACCCCACACCACCCCGTGCGCAATGCCGGGGTGCTTGCGCAGAATCAGCAGCGTGAGGCCTAGTGCAACAGCGGCGTAGGCCACCGCGGCGAGCGCACTTGTGGGCACGAAAGCGCCGTGGGAGAAATCATAAGCGACGTACACCAGCCCGGCGGCGGTGAGCAGTTCGTACAAAGTCTGTGTTCTTCTCATGCGGTTTAGGCTATGAACCGCGCCTGGGGTGCCGGTATCCTCCGCAGGGAGGATTTTCCGGAACGCAGGGAGAACTATCGTGGCAACCATGACGAGAAAGACGCGACCACTGTGGATCACGGTGCTGCTCATTCTGCTCTGCGTGGTGGCGGATTTGGCGGCATGGATCCCCCATATCGAAAACTTCGAGGGGACGGATCAGGAAGCCCTTGTTTTGGGCTTGATGGGTCTATTTAGCTTCGCCACGTGGATTCTGCTGCCCTTCGCCCTGCACCACTCACGGCGGGAGCGCAACATCCACGAGGAGTACCCCGGCCACCCGGTGGTGCTGATTGCGGCTCTGCTCGTCCTGGTACTAGGCGGGTTTCGCCCACTGTCGCTGTCAGTGCTGGTGGTGTTGATTTCAATCATCTCGCGCGGCCGATTGCGGTGGTCCCTGGCGGGGACGGCGGTCTTCGTGGCCTCGTGTGTGACCATTATCTCTGTGCCTTACATTCGGATGAACATCTTCGATCCCTTTGGTTACGTGTTCTATGGAAGCCTCTTTCTCATCGTTGCTTGGATTACGGGCTCGGTGCGCGCGCAGCGCCGCCAGCGCGAGGTCACGCTGGTGAGCCTGGCGGAGCTCAACGAGGATCAGCTGCGCTCGCGCGAGGAGCGCGCCCGCCTGGAGGAACGCAACCGCATTGCCCGCGATATCCACGATTCCCTTTCGCACCGGCTCAGCCTTATTTCCGTGTACGCGGGAGGCTTGAGCTACCGCAAGGACGCCGACCCGGAGCGGGTCGCCGAGGCGGCAGACACCATCCAGACGGAGGCCAAGGCCGCCGTGGAGGACCTGCGCGGGGTGATCAAGGCGCTGCGCGTGGATGACCGGGTGGATCCGCGCGCGAGCATCGAGGAGCACATCGGGCGCGCACGCGCGGCGGGGACGAAGGTGCGCTACGTCAAGGGAGACGTCGATAAGCTGAGCACGCTTGCTGCCCACACGCTGGGCCGCGCCGTGCAGGAGGGGCTGACCAACGCGCGCAAGTACGCGCCGGGGAAGAAGGTGACGCTCACCGTGGAGAACGAGGAGGATAAGGTGCGGGTGACCATGCAGAACAAGAAAGTAGCGGAGCAGCCAGAGTCCGGTGGCGGCAACGGCCTGCTGGGTCTGGAGGAACGCGCCCGGCTGGCGGGAGGCACCTTCACAGTGCTTGACGACGCCTCCACCTTCACCTGGGTCCTCGAACTCCCTGAGGAGGCACGCGCGTAATGATTTCAGTGGTATTAGTCGATGACGAGCAGGCGCTGCGCCGCGGCATTCGGTTCATCCTGGAGGGCGCCGCAGACATCGAGGTGGTGGCCGAGGCCAGCAATGGGCGCGATGGCGTGGCCCGCGTGCTGGACCTGCAACCGGACGTCGTCCTCATGGACATCCGCATGCCCGTCATGGATGGCATCGAGGCGGCCGGGAAACTGCGCGCGAGCGCGCCGGATATCCCGGTGGTCATGCTCACCGCCTTCGATACGGATGAGTTCATCGTGGATGCGCTGCACGCCGGCGCGATGGGCTTCCTGCTCAAGACCATCGAGCCGGAGGGCCTGGTCTCGGCGGTGCGGGCCGCCGCCACGGGGCAGCAGCTGCTGAGCCCGAAGGCCCTGAAGAACCTGTTGGCGCTCAAGCACCCCGAGCCCGCGCCGGCAGAGACAAAGGCGCCTGGGCCCCGCCCGCTGGAGGGCTTAAGCCAGCGCGAAAACGAGGTGGCGCAGCTGGTGGCCCAGGGCCTGGACAACCAGGAAATCGCGGGGCAGCTCTACGTTTCCGTGACCACAGTGAAAACCCACATCAAGCACATCCTGGACAAGCTGGGCGGCACCAACCGCGTACACATCGCGATTGCGGTGTTGGAAGCGCGCTAGCGCCGGCGGATAAACGCGGAGGCGAGGCCGAGCAGCGCGATGACGATCACGATGATGGACGCCGCCGGCCAGTACTGGGGGTAGTACTTCAGCGCGTAGCCGAAGACCTGGCTGTCGTTGAACTGGCGGGCAAGTGCAATGGGCATCCACCACAACTTTGTGAGAGTGAGGACCGCGTCGAGCAGGCCAGCGATGATGCGGCGACTGCCGCGCAGAAAGAAGCTGGCTGCCACGAGGAGCATGCCGGCGATGGTGAGAGCGAATAGCAGGGGAGTTACCGCAGCGAATGGGGAGCCGTTGATGAGGAACTCGTGGTCAATTTCGTGCTGCTCGATGAGGGTATAGCCCTCAAGGACGACGTCGTCCGGTATTCCCATTTACTTCTCCTTCTGCTCAGTGTTCGGGTCGTAGCCGTCGGCCCAGGTATCGGTGTCGAAGTCGTAGTCTACGTTCTCGCCCTTTTCATCGGTGCGCTGGTACCAGTCCGTGTAGCGGTGGGCGGAGGAGTCGAAGTCGGAGCCTGCACCGCGGCCTTCGTCGGCATGCTCGACGGTGAGCTCGAAGTCATCGCCGTGCTCCTCGATGCCGCGCACGACGGCGTTTTCCACCGCGGCGCGCGCGTAGGCGCGGCGGATGAACATCGGGTCGGAGCGCAGGTCCTTGATGAAGGCCACCATCATGAACAGCAGCACCAGACAGAATGGGAGCGCCGAGAGGATGGTGAGGTTCTGCAGGCCGGTGAGCACGTCCTCGCCGCCGGTGAGCAGCATGACGATGGCGATGCCCATCATGCACAGTCCCCAGAAGATGACGATGAACTTGTTCGGCGCGGGATTGCCCTTGGAAGACATGGTTCCCATGATGACCGATGCGGAATCGGCAGACGTGATGAAGAAGACCGCCAGCACCACGATCAGAACAAATGGTGTGATGCTGCTCAGCGGCAGGTGGTCAAACATGGCGAAGAGAACCTGCTCGCCGGAGGCAGAGCCATCAAAGTTCGGTAGTTCCTCGCGCTGGAAGGTGATGGCCGTGCCGCCGAAGATGGTGAAGGCCAAAATGAGGATGAGGGAGGGCGCGAAGACGGTGACGGCGGTGAATTCGCGCAGCGTGCGGCCACGGGAAATGCGGGCGACGAACATGCCGACGAAGGGCGTCCACGCGATCCACCACGCCCAGTAGAAGGCGGTCCAGTAGGACTGGAATTCGATGGTTTCATCGCCCCAGGACAGGCCCTTGGCCATCATGGGCAAAAGCTGGTCGATGTAGGTGACGATGCCGGAGGGCACGAGGTTGAGCAAAAGCAAGGTCGGGCCGGTGAAGAAAACAAAGATGACCAGGCCGAGCGTGAGTGTGATGTTGAAGTTGGACAGGTAGCGCACGCCGCGGGAAACACCAGAGACCGCAGAGATGATGAACCCGCACCCCAGTACGGCGATGATCGCGATGAGCACAGCATTGGTCAACGGACCTGCGCCGCGGATGATGGACACTCCTTGGCCAATCTGGATGGCGGAAAGCCCCAGCGTGGCGGCGGTGCCGAAGAGTGTGGCGACGAGTGCGAGGATGTCGATAAGCTTGCCCAGCGGCCCATCGGTATCGCGGGAGCCAAACAGGGGCTTGAAAATCGAGGACACCAGCGGAACGCGGCCGCGGCGGTAGGAAGAGTAGGCGATCGCGCCGCCGACGAGGGCATAGGCCGCCCAGGGCGAGACACCCCAGTGGTAGTGCGCCTGGGCCATTGCTTGGTGGAGGGCTTCGACGCTGTTGCCGTCGACAGTGTGGGGAGGCGGGGTGATGTAGTGCGACAGCGGCTCCGAAGGACCGTAGAAGAAGATGCCAACGCCGATGCCGGCACCGAACATCATGGCCACCCAGCTGAACCAGCCGAACTCGGGTTCCTCGTCATCCGTGCCGAGCTTGATGCGGCCCAGGAAAAGGCCGCGGAGGAGGCGGCGGAGACGGACTCCGGTGAGGTGATGCCCCAGATGATGAAGGCTACGACGAACGTAGCCGTGCTGAAGAAGGTGACCTTGTCCAGCGTGAAAGCGTTGCGTTGGTCTTCTACACCGATTCCGGGAACCAAGCCCGGGTGCATGTTGTGGGGGTAGAGGCCAACGGGTGGACCGGTAGATTTTCGAGTGTTCACGTCAACCATTATCGCAGGTGCGCGAAATGACAGCGTTGTGAGCTAGGATGAAGGCACTTATTTCTGCGTCGATTGGAATGCCATGCCGCTGCCTAATTTTGATGAGAATGTCCGTGAGCTGGAGGAAGCCTTTGCCCTCTTCGAGCTCGTGGAGGAACACGTCCTCGACCCGAACCTGTTGTTCACGGTGAAATAATCCGCCTCTTCTGTGCGCACGCGAGTACTCCGCGGCGGGTGCGCACTATGAGGTCAGGACCGCATTTCCGCCGCGGTGATCTTCTCAATGAGCGTGTCGAGCTCCGCGCGGCTGGGCTGTGAGAGCGGGTTGACCACGCAGAAGTCGAGGAGGAAGTAACCGGCGGTCTGCAGAGCCGTGTGGCGCTGCCAGAACTGGCTGATATCGGAGTGGTTGGTGGCCAGCGACTGGATGCTGCGCCGCTCCGAGAGCAGCTCGTAGTGCAGGTCGCGGCGCTGCGCCAGCGCCTCCTCCGGGGTCTTGATAAGCAGGGAGCCGAGCAAGGCTGCCATCGCCTCGAAGCAGCGCGTTTGCAGGCGGTAGTGGTTCGTCATCTGGGCCCGCGGTTTCCACAGCCACAGGAAGAGCATCGCCACGACCACGGAGAGCCCAATCTCCGCCATGCGCGAGCCGATGGTGTGGGCCAAATGCTCCGAGGAATTGCCCATCAGTAGCGCCAGTGGGGTGGAGAAGATAACGCATAGCGCGTAGTTCTTCACCACCAGAATCTCCGCGCAGAACTGGCAGAAGGCCAACGCGAGCACCAGCCCCCAGCCGTGCGGGCTCAAGGACGCAATGAGAGCGAAGAGGCACACGCCCAAGACCGATCCCAGCATGCGCTGCACGCCGCGAATCGTCCCCGGCACCCGGTCGGGCCCCCACTGCAAGACCAGGAGCACCGACACCGCGCCCCAGTCCGGGCGGTTAAGCCCCAGCGCCAAGCCAATGAACGCGGTGACCAGGCCGCCGAGCGCGATTTTCTCCGCCGTCACCACCGCGTGGGAATTGCCTACCGCAGCGCGGTAGAAGCGGTAGCGCATCGTCGGCTTGGTGTGCGGGATGGCGGTGCGGTCAGGGTCGACGTAGGTGGGGGAATCAGAGAGTTGATCCGAGTTGCCGCCCACCTGTTTGTGGTGCGCCACGATACGCTGTTGCGCGGCCAGCGCGCGGTGGACCAGCTCCGCCTGGGCGGGGCGGCGGATGCGGCGGCCGCGGATGACGCCGGCGTCGGCAAGCGCTTGCCAGGCGGTGGAGATAGCGGATTGCGCCTGGTGGTGGCGGGCCAAGAAATCGGTGTCCGAGTGAAGGAAGGCATCGGCGGCCTTCTCTAGCGCGGCTACCGCGCGCGTTTCCGGGCCGTGCGGATCCCTAAAGCGCGGCACCATGCCCAGCACGTAGCCTGCCGCCACGCCGGCCAGGCTCCACGCGGCCACCTCCCACGGGGAGACCCCGCGCAGCATGGTGGAACCACCGGCCACCATCACGATGAAGAAGGAACCCGGCGGCGGCAGCCGCAGCGCATTCTGCACGAACGCGCCGGTCGTCGCCAGTGCCACCGTAAACACCGCGGACAGCGCCAGGCCATGCACGCCGACCAGGGAACCGGCCGTAGCCGCGAGTGTTAGCAGCGCGCCGGCGGTCAGGATCACGCGGCGCCGCGTGCGGTAGGGGTGCCCCTCGCCGTAGATGACGGAGAAGGCGCCGGCAGAAATGAGCAGCACCGCATCCGGGTGGCCCGTTAAAACAGCAATCCCGCCCGGGATGATGATCGCCAATGCCGCGCGCAGGGCACCGGGCCAACGGCGCGCGGAGGTGTTGAAGGCGGTAAAGAGCTGAAGGGCGTTAGGGCGTTGCGGCAGTGGGTGTTCCATATCGGGAGAACACCTTACTCGCTTCGCCGCGCTCGACCAGCCGGCCGTCCTGCAAGACCGCCACCGTGGGGCACAAGTGACGCACGACGTCGATGTCGTGGGAGACAAACACCAGCGTCATGTCCTTGGTCACGCGCTGCAGTAGCTCCAGGACCTGGGCCCGCGATGTCGCATCCAGCGCCGAGACGGCCTCATCCGCCAGCAGAATATCCGGCTTACCCACCACGGCGCGCGCCAGCGAGATGCGTTGGCGCTGCCCGCCGGAGAAGTCCCGCGGATAGCGCTCGAAGCCTTCGATGCCGACCTCCCGCAGCACGGCCTCGGCCTCCTCGCGGGTCCCGCCGCCCTCGGCCACGATCTTCCAAATAGGCATGCGCGGGTTGAGCGAGGCTTTGGGGTCTTGGAAGACCATGTGCACGCGCTTGGCGACGTCCACCGTTCCCGAGGTCGGCTCCGCCAAACCGGTGAGCAGCTTGAGCAGCGTGGATTTGCCGGAGCCGGAGCCGCCGACGATGCCGAGGCGCTCGCCCTCGCGGACGGTGAGGGAGACGTCGTCCAGCGCGGTCACCCCGCGGTAAGTCTTGGTCACGTTCTTGAGCGTGATGACGGGCTCGCCCAAGGTAGGTACGGGTGGTGGGGTGAGATCGGGCGTGGTGAGCTCGCCGATGCGCACGACGCGGTCGCACACGCGCTTGACGACATCCTGGTCATGGCTAATAAACAGCAGCGCGGTGTCCTCGTTATCGGCGGCATCCACGATGGCGGTCAGGATTTCTTCCTGGGTGAAGGGATCCAGTGCGGTAGTCGGCTCATCGCAGATGAGGAGCTTGGGGCGGCGGGCCATGGCCATCTCGATGAGTGCGCGCTGGCGCTGCCCGCCGGAGAGCTGGTGCGGGAAGCGGTTGAAGCCGGGCACCTTCATCAGCGGGTCGAGCGCGGTCATGGGTTCTTGAAAGACCATGGCCAGCGGCAGCGTGCGCAGATCGCGGTCGCGCATGCCCAGCAGCTCCTGGCCGTTGAACTGGATGGATCCGGTGGCTTGCAGGTGATCGGGCAACAGCCCCATGATGGCCAGGGCGGTCAGGGACTTGCCGCTGCCGGAATCCCCGACGAGGCCGACGCGCTCGCCGGGTGCGATGGAAAAGGAGAGGGGGCCGACGGGGCCCACGCGCAGATCAGTGACGGTCAGCATGGCTTCCTAGAAGGTTGAATCCGAGGACGGTGCCGGCGATGGCCAGCCCGGGCCACAGCGCCTGGAGGGGGTGGGTGGCCAGGAGGGGCTGGGCGTCGTGAAGCATGCGGCCCCACGAGGCGGTCGGCGGGGCAGTGCCCAGGCCGAGGTAGGAGAGACCGGCTTCGGCGAGGACGGCCAGCGCAAAGTAGACGGAGGCTTGGATGGCCACGATGCCGCCGAGGTTCGGCAGGACGTGGCGCCACGCGATGAGCGCCGGCGGCACGCGCGAGATGTGCGCGGCGGCGATATAGTCCTGCGTCATGATCTGCAGCGTGCCCGAGCGCGTGACCCGGATGAAGGAGGGGATGCCGGCGATGCCGATGGCGATGGTGGCCGTGAGCGTCGAGGAGCCCCACACCGCGCCGGCGACGATGGCCAGCAACAGCGCCGGGAAGGCGAGCAGCAGGTCGGTGGCCGCCATGATGAAACCGCCGCCGCGCATCCCGGCGACGATGCCGAGCGGTACGCCGATGAGTGCGGCGATGGCCACCGCCACGACGCCCACCAGCACGGTGATCTGGGCGCCGGCGAGGATGCGGGAGAAGGTATCGCGCCCGAAGCGGTCGGTGCCCATGAGGTGCTCCAGGCTGGGGCCGGCCAGGCGGTCGGGGGAGATGAGGTTGGGGTCATAGGGCGTCCACACCAGGGAGACCAGCGCAAGCAGGATGGTCAGGCCCACCAGGATATAGCCGGGTTTCATCGCGCCTCCTTCAGCCGCGGGTCGATGACCCGGTAGGCCAGGTCCGTGAGCAGGTTGACGGTCAGGGTGAAGGTCACGAAGACCATGATGAGGGTCTGGACGGTGGTGAGGTCGCGGGTGGAGACGGCGTCGAGAAGCAGCGAGCCCAAGCCGGGGATGACGAAGACGTTCTCGATGACCACCGCGCCCACCACCAGGGTGCTCAGCTGCACGCCGGTGACGGTGAGCACCGGCAGGGCGGCGTTGCGCAGGCCGTGGCGGATGAGCGCCCCGGTGCGGGATTCACCCAGGGAGCGGGCGGTGCGGATGTAGTCCTTGTCCATCTCCTCGCGGAGGGTGGCGCGCACGTAGCGGGTGAGCATCGCGCCCTGCACCAGTGCCAGCGAGATAACCGGCAGGACAAGGTGGCTGAGGCCCTCGCGCGGCAGCTGCCAGCCATTCGCCGGCAGCCATCCCAGGTGCACGGAGAACACGGCGACGAGCAAAATACCGACGAGGAAGCTCGGCACCGCAATACCCAGCTGCGTGGCCGCGTTGAGCACGGGGAGCCTAAAGCGGGCCAGCAGGATGCCCATGGGGATAGCCCCGGCTAGTGCGAGGGCGATGGCCAGCCCGATGAGCAACAGCGTGACCTGCGCGCGGTCAACCACGAGCGGGGTGATGTCCTGCTGCGAGGACAGCGAGACGCCGAAGTTGCCGGTCAACAGCCCTTTCATCCACTCCAGGTATTGCACGAGAAGCGGGCGGTCTAGGCCCATGGCGTGGGTCAGCTCCGCCACGGATTCATCGGTGGCGTTGACGCCCAAGGCCACGCGCGCCGGGTTGCCGGGCACGGCCCGCATGAGCAGGAAGATGATGATGGAGGCGGCCCACATCGTGCCGAGGAAGCGCAGGATTCTCATTGCACACCTTTAAGCTCGATGGCATCGGTGATCTGGTTAGGCTGTAGGCCGGTCAGGCCCTCGCGGTAGAGCACGATATTGGGCATGTTCATTAAGGTCAGGGCGGGCATATCTTCCATGATCTGGTCGACCGCCCCTTTCATGTCATCCTGCTTCAACAACGTGCGGGTCTGCGGCGAATCATAGCCGATGTAATAGTCCGGGTTGCCAAAGATGGTGGGGATATCGCGCGGTTCGACGTGCGCGACGAGCGACATCTGATAATCCTTGGCCCCCATCACCTGGCTCAGCCAGACGGCTGGGAACTCGGCGGTTTCCAGCGTGACCTCGAATCCCATCTCCGTCAGCTGCGAGTAGAGGAACTCGGAGAGCGTTTGCGTATAGGGCAGGCTTGGCACGGTGAGCGTGAGCGGCGTGCCCACGGCCCCGGCCTCCTCCATCAGCGCGCGGGCGCGCGCGGGGTCGTAAGGGTAGTAGTCCTTGGCGCTAAACCACGGGTCGGTCGGCGGCACCGGAGCGCCGCCGGTGTCTTTCGCGCGGCCCTCCCAGAGGATGTCGTTGGCGGCCTGGCGGTCGATTCCATAAGCCACGGCGCGGCGCACGCGGGGATCGTCGAAAGGCGCTGCCTGGTTATTCATGGACAGCAGCACCTCGCCGTTCGTGGTGCCCACGGCGGTTTCGATGGAGTCATCGAGGGTGTCGAGCAGCTCGGGGTTCTGCACGCCCCACACGGCGTCGACTCCGCCGGAGCGCAGGGCGTTGACCGCGGTGAGGGAATCCGGGAAGTAGCGGATGGTGATGTCTTCCTTCGCCGGGGTTCCCCAGTAGTCCGGGCGGGCGCGCAGCGCGATGTACTCGTTGGGGGAGAAGCCGGCGACAGCGAAGGGGCCGGTGCCCACAGCTTCAGTGGGCGTGCGCATGGCGCCGATGACGGTACCCATGGACCACAACCAGCCGGCGGAGGGGCGGGATAGCTCGACGACGAGCGTGTGATCATCCACCGCCGTGGCGGATTCCACCACGTCCATCTGCTTCTTGAGCCCGTTGGTCCACTCCGTTTTCACCGCGTTGATGGACCACGCGGCGGTGTGCGCGGTGAAGGCCTCGCCGTTGGAGAAGGAGGCCTCGCGCAGGTGGAAGGTGTAGCGCGTGGAGTCCACCTCCCAGGACTCGGCCAGTCCCGGTTCGA
This sequence comes from Corynebacterium sp. HMSC059E07, assembly GCF_001814395.1. Classification (NCBI taxonomy): domain Bacteria; kingdom Bacillati; phylum Actinomycetota; class Actinomycetes; order Mycobacteriales; family Corynebacteriaceae; genus Corynebacterium; species Corynebacterium sp. HMSC059E07. Next base: position 50,228 of record NZ_KV816335.1, on the reverse strand, counting down.
TGTCGCCTTGCGCGGAGATACGCACGAGGGTTTCGTAAACGTTGCTCATGAGCGCGGCCGGGATGGCGGCGCCGCCGACGGTGGTGAAATCCAGGGACGTCGCGGGCGTCGTCGTGGCCAGCGTCAGCGCGGAGGAATCAGAATCAACAAGCGCCGTGGAACCGGCGGAGCAGGCGCTGAGCGACGCCCCCAGCACCACCCCCAGCGCACCTAACCAGGCCTTCATCCTTCGGACAACTTGACCTCGAGCGGGGAGGTGGTGCCGCGCACACTCGTCATGCCAAGTGTGAGGCGGTCCCCGAGGTACAGGATTTCGGTGCACTCGACGGGATGCCCGGAGTGATCCGAGATGTCCAAGTGCAGGCGCCACAGCGGGGTGGCGGGCTCGACGTTGAGGGAGCGCGCATCCTCCTCACTGGCGGAAGCCAGCGAGAGCTCGCGGTTGACGTTGTCGAATTCCACGCCTTGCTTGCGCAGGTGATCGTGGATGGACTCATTATCGGCATCGAAGTTGAGGATGTGGCTGCCCACGTCGACTGGGAAGAACATGCGCTCGATGGCGATCGGCATGCCATTGGCGCTGCGCACGCGGTGCACAAAGATAACCGGGGAGCCGGGCTCTACCCGCAGGAACTCGGCCTCCCTTTCGGTAGCGGGGCAGCGGCCCAGCCACAGGGTGGAGGCGCCGGGCTCGAATCCGCGCTCGCGCAGCCAGTGTGTTACGGAGTAGATGGAGTCGAAGGACTCCGAGGTGAAACGGCCGAGAACGACAGAGCGGCGGCCGCGGCCGGAGGAAATGAGGCCTTCCGAGCGCAGCGCCGCGACGGCCTGGCGCACGGGACCGCGGGATGAGGAGAATTGCTCGCACAGCTCGGCCTCGCTGGGCAGAAAATCACCGGGAGAAAGCTTCTTGCTGCGGATGAGATTGCGCAGATAGTCAGCGATAATACTGTGCTGCTGTGTACCGCGAAGGGCCACGGTGATGCTCCTCTATGTAGAAAACGCTGTGATGGGTAGTGATGTGTTGAAGCGCGGATGCGCGAGGGCGCGTCCGCCTACAGCTGCCACGCTTGAGCCAGGTTAACCATGTTACCCAAGGCGGCCTCGTGGCTTGTGGATTGCAGGGAGATCATGAGTTCATCCGCCTGGGCCAGATTTTGGAATTCCGTGAGGTAGTCGCGCACGTGCTCGATACTGCCCACGGCGGAGTACTTCAGCATGCCGATGATTTGCTGGCCCTGCGGGGAATCGATGATGCGGGCAACGTCGGCGTCGCTGAGCTGCTTGCCACGACCTGCAAAGGCCTTGACGCGGCGGAAGCAGACCTTTTCAAATTCCTCGTCGGCGTCATCACCCGCGGTGACGTTGACACCCGCGATGACATAGGGCTCCGGGTGGGCTTCGGAAGGCTGGTAATTCTCGCGATAGTAGGCCGTGGCGGCCTCGAGGTGTTGCGGGGCAAAGTGCGAGGCGAAGGCATAGGGAAGCCCGTACTTGGCGGCGAGCGAGGCGCCGAACAGCGAGGATCCCAGGATGTAGATGGGGACGTTGGTGCCATGGCCGGGGATGGCCTTCACTCCGGGGATGAGGGACTTTCCGGAGAGGTAGCCCTGTAGCTCCTTGACGTCCTCGGGGAAGCGTTCGGCGGCGTGGCCATCGCGGCGCAGGGCGCGGCCTAAGGTCTGCATGTCGGTGCCGGGGGCGCGGCCCAGGCCAAGGTCGACGCGGCCGGGGTAGAGCTCGGCGAGGGTGCCGAATTGTTCGGCGATGACATAGGGCGCGTGGTTCGGCAGCATGACGCCGCCGGAGCCCAAGCGGATGCGCTCGGTCTTCGCGCCGATGTGTGCGATGAGTACTGCCGGGGAGGAGGAAGAAATGGAGGGCATGTTGTGGTGCTCGGTGTACCACATGCGCTTAAACCCCAATGCCTCCGCGCGTTGCGCCAGCTCGACCGACCTGGCCATGGACTGGGAGGGAGATTCCCCCGGGTAGATGGTGCAGAAATCGAGGACGGACAAAGCGGCGCGGGACGTCATGAGCTACTCACTTTTCTTCGACGAGCCTGTAGATACAACGTCGATGATAACGCCGATGGCAAATGCGAGGAGCGTGGGAACCACCCAGCCCAAACCAACGTCTTGGCCAGGGGCGAAATCAAGCGGCACACCGAAGGAGGTGGCGGCGGACCACAGCACGGAAACCCACAGCGCCAAGCGGAATCCCCAGTAGAAGGTGACCCACTTCTTGACCACCGGCTGCAGGAGGGTCAGCGCAATCAGCGAGATAGCCGGCGGGTACAAGAACACGATGAAGGGCACCGCGATGGCAAGCACCGTGTCAAGGCCCTGGAAAGCGAAGGCGATGGACAGCGCGGTAAACAGGCAGGCCCACAGGTGGTAGGTGGTCTTCGGCACAAGGAGGGCGAAGAACTCCGAGGTGGCGGAAATCAGGCCCACGGCGGTGGTCATGCACGCCAGGATGACGATGGCGGAGAAGACGGCCTGGCCGATGTTGCCCATGGTGAGATTGGAGGCGTCGGCAAGCAAGGCGGCGCCGGACTCATAGGAGGCACCGTTCGGCATGGTTTGGCCGATCCACGCCAGCCCCAGGTAGATGGCGGCGAGCAGGGCGCCGGCGATGACCGCGGAGAGAATGGTTCCGCGCAGCAGCTCACTGTTCTTGGAAAAACCCTTGGAGCGCAGGGAGGTCACGATGACGATGGAGAAAGCCAGGCCCGCGATGGCGTCCATGGTGTTATAGCCCTCAAAGAGGCCGGTAACGAAGGGTGCGGAGGCATACTCTTCAGTTGGGGTGCCGGGCATGCGGGGATTCGCCACGGTAGCGAGGGTGATGAGGACCGCGAGCAGGATGACCAGCGCCGGGGTGAGGAACTTGCCCAAGGTGTCGATGATGTCATTCGGGCGCCAGGCCAAAGCCAACGCGATAAGGAAGAAGACGACGTTGAAGGCGCCGTTGGCGAAGGTCCCCTCCCAGCCCAGCAGCGGGGTGATGGCGGTTTCCATGGACACCGCGCCGGTACGCGGCAGGGCGTAGAAGGCACCGATGGCCAGGTACGCAATGACGGAGAAGGCCACGCCGAAGATCTTGCCGCCGTGGTTTCCGATATCCCGCACGGACTGGCCGGAAATGGCCACCGCGACCACAGCCAAGACCGGCAGCGCCACGCCGGCGGCGAGGAAGCCCAAAGTGGCGGGCCAGAAGTTGGTGCCGGAGGAGACACCGACTTCCGGTGGGAAGATCAGGTTGCCCGCTCCAAAGAACATGGAGAAGAGCATGAGTGAGGCAACGATGATGATGCCGATGGGAGAACCCGTCTTCGAGGCGGACTGAGAGGGAGCCTGAGCGTCATTAATGGACATTTTTCTAAGAATAATGCCCATGACATGAGATGTAAACTCTAGCTGAAGGCCTTCTCTAGCCGATCCAGCGCTTCTTCGAGCAGTTCGCGGGAGGTGGCGAAGTTCAAACGCGCGTGGTGCTCGCCGCCCGTACCGAAGGTCACGCCCTCGTTGAGAGCTACCTTGGCGTGCTCGCGAACCCACGCTGCGGGCTTCGGGTCATCACCAATAGCGGTCCCGGAAAAGTCCAACCACAGCAGGTAGGTGGCCTGCGGGTGGGAAGTCTTTAGGCCCGGCACGCGCTTGGGCAGCTCCTCCACCAGCCAGTCGCGGGTCTTCTTTAAGTACGCAATCTCCTCGTCGAGGAACTCCCCGCCGTCGCGGTAGGCGGCCTCCGCCGCCAGAACGCCCAGCGTGCCGGTGCCGTCCTTGGCCACACCGGTCAGCGAATTCCAGCGCTCCACGTCCGCGGAGTTGGAGAAGATCACCTGTGCGCACTTGAGACCCGCGGTATTCCACGCCTTGGACGTGGCGGTGACGGTGATGACGCGGTCGGACAAAGCACCCAGCGGGATGTGGCGGCCCTCGTAGACCAGCGGGGCATGGATCTCATCGGAGAGGATACGGGCATCATACTTATCCGCCAGTTCCACGAGCCCCCGCAGCCAGTCCTCGTCGAAGACGATGCCCAGCGGGTTATAAGGGTGGGAGAGCAGGATAGAGCCGGCGCCAGCCTTAAAGGCACGCTCGATATCGTCTAGCTCCAGCGAGGTCTCTATCTTCTCGCGCCCCGCGGTCTCCGGCAGCTCCAACAGCGGCGGGTAAGACGGAACCGGTACGGCCACCGCGCCCTCAGTAAAGTACTGCACCCCGAGCAGCAGCCCGCGCACGACGTCCCCAATCCAGAAGACGTGTTCCGGGCGCCAGCCGTAGCGCGATTCATAGAAATCCGCCAGGGCCGCGTTGAGCTCGGAGGCCTTGGGGGCTGGGGTGTAGCCGAAGGATTCGGCGTCGACAGCCTCCTGTATTGCTTCCTTCACCGCGGGGGCGGTGAGGAAGTCCGATTCAGCGATCCACAGCGGAATGATGTCCTCGTCATAGACGGTCCACTTGCGGGTGCCGCGGGCACTAAGTTCTTTCAGGCTAGGGAAATGCATGCGCCCCACCTTACTCGTCGGTGGGCTGCACAAATCCGTATTTTTTCAGCCGCTGGCGGTCGGCGGCGGAGGCGGATTGGGTCAAACGCAGCAGCTCGGCGTAGATGCCGCCGGACTGCGCCAGCTCGGCCGGCGAACCAATTTCGGAGATGCGGCCGTGGTCGAGGGTGATGATGGTGTCCACGTCCGCGATGGTGGACAGGCGGTGCGCGATGATGAGCGTGGTGCGGTCCTTCATGAGCTCGTCCAGACCGGCCTGGACGGCGCGCTCGGCCTTGGTGTCCAGCGCCGAGGTGGCCTCGTCGAGCACGAGGATGGGGGCGTCCTTCAGCATGGCGCGCGCCACGGCCACGCGCTGCTTCTGCCCGCCGGAGAGCTTGAGGCCGCGCTCACCGATGACGGTGTCATAACCATCGGGGAATTCCTCGATGAAGTCGTGCGCATTGGCGCGCTTGGCGACGTCTAAGATCTCCTCCATCGTCGCCCCCGGCTTGCCATATGCGATGTTTTCCTTGATGGTGCCGGAAAAGAGATAGGACTCCTGGAAGACCACGCCGACTGAGGCGCGCAGGCGCTCGGCGGTAAGCTCCGCGGCGTCGTGTCCGAGCACCGTCAGCTTTCCCTCCGTGGGCTGGTACAGGCCCAGCAGCAGGTTGACCAAGGTGGACTTGCCGCCGCCGGATTCGCCGACAAGCGCGACCTTATGGCCCTCTTGGGCGGCGAAGGAAATATCGGCGACGACCGGCTTTTCCGACTCATAGGAGAAGGACACGTCCTCGAAGGCAAAGACCGGGCCTTGCGTTGGGCGCAGCGGCTCGGCCGGGGTGAGATCGAGCTCGGGGACGTCGGAGGCGTCAGCGGCGGCGACCAGCTGCGGGTTTACCGTCGGCTCCGGGGTCTCCTCCATGACCTTGAAATAGTCCTTGGAGCCGGCAATGGCGCGCTGGCTGACATCCACGATCCAGCTCATCATGAACACCGGCTGCTTGGCCATGTTCACCAGCTGCAGGAGCATGACCATGTCACCGATGGAGAAGTGGCCCTCCAAGGTGCGCCAGAAGATCAGGCCATAGATCCCTAAGAAGATCAGCGCCATGGCCGCGCCACGCGCGGTATCCATGGAATGCCACCAGTGCGATTGCGGCTTCGTCGTATCCACCACCGTGCGGTAGCGCGAACCGAAGGAGGCCAACTCGCGGGCCTCAGCGACGAAGGACTTGGTCACCTTCACCTGGCCGATGACCTCCGCGAAGCGCCCATTGGCCACGTCGATGTTTTCGTTCTTGATCCCCTCATACTTCTGCCAGCGCTCCGAGGTCAGCGCGGTGAGCCACATATAGATGGGGAAGAGCGCTGCCAGCAAGATGGCCAGCGGCCAGTAGTACACCGCGGTGATGACCAACACCGCCGCGGCCTGGATCAGCATGACGAAAAAGTTATTGGAGAAGGATTGCAGGAACTGCGTGATATTCGCAATCGAGCGGTCCAAACGCGCAATGATGGTGCCGGTGACCTGGTTGTCGTAATAGCCCTGCGGCACGGAGAGCAGCTTGGCAAAGTAGCGCGTGGACAGAATCTGGCGCAGGCGTGCCACCATGACGTCGCCGATATAGCCGCCGATGTTTTTCACCACGTTGCCCAGCGCATCCGCCACAAAGAGTGCAACGACCCACCAGAGGATGGTGCGCAGCGGGCCTCCTGCGACGACGGTGTCGGTGGCCTCGCGGAGGATGAAGGGAGTCAGCAGCGAGAGAATCGCGGTGACTGACGCGGTGATTAGGACGCCGAGATAGAACGGCCACAGCGCAGATGCGCTGCGGACGATGCGGAGAATAGAGTTCATCGTCGGCCGATGTTACGCCCTTAATAGGAATATCCAACCCGTCGACTAAGGTAAGGGAGAAACCGAAGTCGTGATGGAAAAGGATTCGCGGTGAAGAAGTACCTCCCCCTAGCGTGTGCCCCGCTGTGCCTGGTTGCCCTCTCAGGCTGCAGCATCCTCCAGCCGCCGGACACGGGCCCGCAGGACAACATCGTGGTGTCCAGCTCGGAGCCGCCGACCTTTGAGGCTAAAGACGTGGACGCCGAAGAGGTGACCTCTAACCTGGCGGCACCTGTCAAGGACAAGGGACTCAACGTGGAGTATGAGCTGCAGGGCCTGTACTCCGGCGGCGGTGGAACGGTGCTCACGGTGAAGATCCACAACCTCAACGAGGTGCCCATGCCTGCCGACGCCCTCCCGGAACCCACCCTCGAGCGCGCCGATGGCAACGGCGGCTGGGCCACCGTGGATCCGATTGCTTATGACCCGGCCGTCAACACGGACTTGCCCGCGCCGGGCTTGGACCACCCGCTGGGGGCAGGCGCGTCCACCAACCTCCAGTATGTCTATGACGTTGCCCCCGGCAACCTGTGGAACGCGCGCTTTAACATCGGCAACGTGCGCTTTGTAGGAGACCTCAATCTATGACGGAACTCGTCGTTCTAGCCTCGCCCGAGGGCAAGCCCGCAGGCGTAGCTGAGAAGGCCGCCGTCCACACCGCGGATACTCCGCTGCACTTTGCTTTCTCCGCCTGGGTGGTGCGCGGAGGCGAGCTGTTGCTGACCCGCCGCGCACTGTCCAAGCTGACCTGGCCTGGTGTGTGGACCAATTCCTTCTGCGGACACCCCGGGCCGGATGAGCCGACTGCCGACGCCGTCGTGCGCCGCGCCCAGTTCGAACTTGGCCTCAGCGGCACCCCTCACTTAGTGCTGCCGAACTTTTCCTACCGCGCCGTGGATTCCTCCGGCGTGGTGGAAAACGAAATCTGCCCGGTCTATCTCTTTGAGACCACCGACGAACCCACGCCTAACCCGGATGAGGTGGACTCCTTCGCGTGGGTCCCGGTGCGCGATGTCCTCGCTGCCGCCGATGCCACGCCATTCGCCTTTAGCCCGTGGATGGTTGAGGAGCTGGCCCACGAGCCGCTGCGCGAGGCCCTGTTGGCCTAAAGCAGGCTGCCATCCTGGGCGAAGGCCGCCGAGATGTAATCCAGGCTGGAATAGGCCACGCGGTTTTCGCCGTTATCCAGGTTGTATTCCCAGATGGCGTGCTCGGGGCGGTAGGCCTCGAAACCGGGCTCGCCGGTGCGCACGAAGTCCCGCAGCCACTGTGCTAGCTCCGTGTCCCCAAAGAGCGGGCGCAGCTCCTCGCAGTGCAAGGCCGGGCCCGAGGAGCGGGTGAACTCCACCATCCAGGTCTTACCTGGTGCCTTCTCCGCCACCTCTGCCGCCCAGCGGCGGATGATGGCATCACCCACCAACCGGCCCATAGGGCGGTCCTTATCCATGTGCTGTGCCACCTGATACCACGGCTTGAAACCATTGCGGGGAAATCCAAAGCGCGGGGCCACATAGCGCAGGATGAGGCTGCGGAAAGGGGAGCGATCGATCTTCTGCGTGGCCGGGATGTTGTAGAACTCGTCGCGGGTGCTGGCGAGGATGAGGGGGACGTCGGCAAGCTGCCCACACTCCAGTGGGGTAGGGCCCAGCGCCATATCGAGGCTGTACTTCTTGCGGAACTTGGCGTAGCCGGCCGCGAGCTCCTCTTGGCTCATCGCCGCGAGGGAGGAGCGCGTGATGGGCTTCTTCATCACCTGGCGCAGCGTGGCCTTGCGCTCCTCGAAGCTCTCCCGAGGGAAGCCCGGGGAGAGCGCCACGGCGCGGCGAAAAGCCCCGCGGTAGTGGTCGCGCCGACACAGCCAGAGAACGGCATTGGCGCCGGCGGACTGGCCCACGACGGTGACGTTGGTGGGATCGCCGCCGAAGGACTCGATGTTGCGCTGAATCCATTCCAAGCCCAGCTGTAGGTCCTCGATGGCGCGGTAGTGGTTGGGCTCATCATCGCGGAAACGGGCCAGGCCCGGCAGCCCCACGCGGTAGTCCAGCTGCACGTGGACGATGCCCGCCTCCGCGGTCGGCGTACCCTCCGCCCGGGGGTCCTCGTGGGAGCCGTGCTCGTAGCGGCCGCCGTGGATGTAGACCAGCGTGGGGGCTAGGGCGGCGGTGCGTTTGCCGGGCGCGGGGGCGGTGATGGTCAGCGCGACCTTCTCCGGATGCGGTTCGCGCGCGTCCTGGTCACGCGGCGGGGCGGGCTCGGGGTTATCGAAATCTCCCGGGATGTGGGAGTACTCGATGGAGTGGAAATGGGCCACGTCCCCATCGAGGTAGCCGGTGATGGTGCCCGCGGGGCAGGTGACGTCGAAAGGTGCACTGCTCATGGACAACAGGCTACCCTGAGGGCATGGAATGGCTCGTGCAGGCGCCAGTGTGGGCGCAGATGGCGGTGCTCGCCGTGACCGCAGTGCCGGCCGCGACCGTCATGGGGTGGGTGCTGATGTGGGTTATCGACCGTGTGAATTCGTGGCTAGCACCCGCGACTAGGATGAAGAAACATGACTGACGATGATCACCGCGAAGGCCTGTGGGACCCCGAGCGCCCGCAGCCTCCCCACCGCAAACGCGCACTGCCCAAGTCCCGAGTGAGCGTGACCCTCTGGCTGATGATCGCGCTCATCGTCGTGGTGGCCATCGTCGGCGTTGTCTTTTAAGGGGGTCTTCCCGAAGGGAAGACGCCGCTAGGGGCGCCGCGCTTGCCGACGCCCCTCCTAGCCCTAGCGCCCGGCACCCGGCCTCGTGGCGGCCTGGGCGAGGCGCTGGTAGAGCTCCTGTTTTGGCAGATCCTCCAACAACACCGGCTTGCCGGCGGTATCGCACAGCGGGATGCACCAGTTGGGGTACTGGTCCTTCGTCGTGCCCGGCTGGTTTTGGGCGCGCACGTCACCGACCATGTCCACCAGGTTGGTCACCGTCAGCGCCGACGGGGTTCCCGCGATGTAGCGGTGCAGGGCAACGAGCATGTCCTCTTCGCTCTCGCGGTTGTCCAACATGCCATAGGCCTGCAGGTTGTCCTTGACCTTTTCCTGCCACGCGCGGTCCTCGGCTTCTTCTTCCGCCACTGGGCGGGTCAGCAGGCCCAAGCGGGCGCGCAGCGCGATGTGGTCGCCACGCAGGAAGGCGAGCGTCGGCGGCAGATCGTGCGTGCCCACCGAGGACATCGCCATCTGGCGGTATTGATCCTGCGGGCGCGGGGTGGGGCCGTCCTCGGCGTGCTCAAACCAGATGATCGTGGTACCCAGCACACCCATATCGCGCAGAGCGTTTTGGACCCACGGCTCCAGGGTGCCCAGGTCCTCGCCCACGAGCACTGCGCCGGCGCGCTCAGCCTCGAGCGCGAGGATGCCGAGCATAGCCTCCCAGTCATAGGACACGTAGGTGCCGTTGAGCGGGGTGGAGTGGCGCGGGATCCAGTACAGGCGGAACAGGCCGAGCACGTGGTCAACGCGCAGGCCGCCGGCGTTGCCCAGCATCGTACGCAGCAAGTCACGCCACGGCTGGTAGCCGGATTCCGCCAGGCGGACCGGGTGCCACGGCGGCTGAGACCAGTCCTGGCCCTGCTGGTTGTAATCATCCGGCGGGGCGCCCACCGAACACTGCGGGGCGAGGTATTCCGCCAGATTGACGGCGTCGGCACCGGCGGGGTGGATGCCCACGGCCATGTCGGTGATAAGCCCGATGCTCATGCCGGCGTCGAGCGCGCGGCGCTGGGCGGCATCCAGCTGCTCATCGCAGAGGAACTGCAGCCAGGAATAGAACTCGGCCAACTCGCTGACGTCGAGGCTCAGCGCGTGGCGACGGCCGCTGTGTCGCTCGAGCTCGGTCTCGGCGCACCACAGCGCGAAGTTACGCAGGCCACGGCCCTCGCGGCGCTTGTACTCGCTAAAGGCGGTGCGGCGCTCCGGGGTCATCCCCTTGTTGAAGAGCTCCTGGAGGACCTGCAGCTTGGCCTCGAAGATGGAATCACGATCAATCTCTTCTGCAGACAGGTTGCGCTCGCGGAACTCGGCGGCCAGCTCGGCCACGTCATCCTGGAGTTCCGGGCTGAGTAGTTTCAGCTCCGGGACGTCCTCGATGCGGATATAGATCGGATTGATGAATCGCCGCGTGGTGGGCAGGTAGGGCGAGTCTTCCACCGGCGGAATCGGCTCGCCAGCATGCAGCGGATTAATAAGGAGGAAGTCGTAGTCCGGCGCCAGCAGTTCCGCCAGCTCTGCCAAGTCACCGAAATCACCCATGCCCCAGGACTTCTCGGAACGCACTGAGTACAGCTGCGCCATCGCACCCGCCGCGGGGCGCTCAAGGTAGCGATCCGCCGTGCTCAGGTGGTTCGGCACGACGATGAGCGGGCACTCGTGCTCTCCGATGCCGGGAGAGGACAGGAGCAGCTTATGGAATCCGAGAGGCAGGTCGCCGGGGACGTGGAAGCTTGCCTCGCCCCACATGGTTCCGGAGACGTCGGCAGCCGGGGCATCGTTGGGGTCCTGGTAAGTCGGGCGGGTCTCGCCGCTTTCCAATTCGATCGTGACGGAGACCGGATCCCCGTCGTGGACGTGGACTGCGAAGGACTTTTCGGCGCCTTCGCGGGCCACCACGCAGGGCGGCAGTGGGCGGGAAGCCCGAGCGAGGTAGTCCTCGAAGAGGGCTTGGGTTAGCTCCTCATCGTCCGGACGGTCGGAGATAGAGACGCCGAGTGCGCGCAGCGTGTAGGTGATTGTCTCCTCGCTGACGTACACAGGCTGTCCGTTCTGGGCGGTGTACTCGCAGGCCACACCGTGGCGTTGGGCAAGTTCTTGAAGCAGATCACGGGTAGTCACATCCCCCAATTGTGCCACGCCCTCCCCACGCGCGTAATAAATCAGGTTGGTAGAGTGGGCTGGAATTTAGTTTTTGTGGGAAAGGACACAACTGTGACTTTGAATGAAGCGCACACCAAAGCGGAATTCGAGATCAAGGACGGCGAAACGTGCCTTACCGCCATGATGGCTACGGCGCACGCCCGCCCACATGGCGTGCTGTTTACCCGCCCGGCGAATTACGAGTGGGTCAACGTCACCGCCAAGGAATTCGTCGAGGAAGTCTACGCGGTGGCCAAGGGGCTCATCGCCTTCGGCGTGGAGCAGGGTGACCGCGTGGCGCTCATTTCCACCACCCGCTATGAGTGGTCCTTGCTGGACTACGCCATCTGGGCCGCCGGTGCGGTTTCCGTTCCGGTGTACCCCTCGTCGTCGATGTCCCAGGTTCAGTGGATCATCGAGGACTCCGGCGCAATCCTCGCCATCACGGAAACCCGCGAGCACTCCGAGCTGGTCAAGCATCTGAAGCTGCAGGAGGACGGCACCCCGCAGCTGCACGGTTCCCCCTCCCAGCTGCGCCGTGTCTTAGAAATCAACTCTTCGGCCATCGATACGCTGAAGTTTGAGGGACGCGACATCAGCGACGACACCGTCAACCAGCGCATCGAAGCTACGCACACTGACGACGTCGCCTCCCTGGTGTACACCTCCGGCACTACCGGGCGCCCCAAGGGTTGCATGCTGACCCACCGCAACTGGCTGGCGGAAGCCCGCGGGTTGCTGACCAACCCCATTGGTGCCATCGCCGTGCCGGGCGCACACGTCCTGACCTTCCTGCCGCTGGCACACGTCTTCAGCCGTGCGGTGTCGCTGGCGGTCACCATCGGTGGTGCGTCCCAGAACCACTGGGCGGACTTCAGCACCATCACCGTTGAGTTCGCTCGTTCCCGCCCGAACCTGATTCTTGGCGTGCCGCGCGTGTTTGAAAAGGTACGCAACGGTGCGTCCGCCAAGGCGCATGGTTCCTCCGCGTTCAAGGGCGCGATCTTCGACAGCGCGGAGAAAGTCGCCATCGAATACTCCAAGGCGCTGGATACCCCGGAGGGCCCCAACCGAGTTCTCAAGGCCAAGCACAAGGCCTTTGACAAGCTGGTCTATTCCGCCATCCGCCAGGCAATGGGCGGCGAGGTCAAGTACTGCATCTCCGGTGGCTCGGCCATCTCGCAGGATCTGCTGCACTGGTACCGCGGCATCGGCGTGACCATCTACGAGGGCTATGGACTTACGGAGACCGCAGCGGCTGCCGCCGTGGACTTCGTGGATCAGTCCATCGGCACCGTCGGCCCGCCGCTGGGCGGAACGACGATGCGCATTAACGAGGACGGCGAGATCCTGATTAAGGGAGATATCGTCTTCAAGGGCTACTGGCAGAACCCGGAAGCCACCGAGAATGCGCTGCAGGACGGCTGGTACAACACCGGCGACCTCGGTGAGATCAACGAAGAAGGCAAGCTCGTTATCACCGGCCGCAAGAAGGACCTCATCGTCACCGCGGGCGGCAAGAATGTCTCGCCTGGCCCGATGGAAGATATCCTGCGTTCCCACCCGCTGATCTCCCAGGCCATGGTGGTTGGCGACGGCAAGCCCTTCGTCGGCGTGCTGCTCACCCTGGATGAGGACGCGCTCAAGCGCTGGAAGGCGGACCACAACATCGCCGCGACCAAGGGCATGCGCGAGGTAGCTGCGGATCCGGCGCTGCGCGCGGATATTCAGGACGCCATCAACCAGGTCAACGCCACCGTCTCCCACGCGGAGGGTATTAAGAAGTTCGTCATCCTGGATCAGGACCTCACCGAGGAAAGCAACGAGCTCACCCCAACCCTGAAGGTCAAGCGTTACGTGGTGGCCCAGCGCTATGCGGCTGACATTGAGCGCCTCTACGCCGGCAAGAAATAAGGCTGGACGGAGTCTGTGAATTCCTTCGGAGTGTCGCGCAGCCGAATGCGAGGATCTCTAATAGAGTCAGCGGGGTCAGAAAAACTCTAAACCTCAACTAGAGGTTCTCACGGGAAGGGCGGCCTATGCACAAGATCGCAGCCGAGCTGCGCCACCGTGAGCTGACCCAAGAAATCTATAACATCGGCGATGAAGTCGTCGACTACATCGAGCACCTCATCGAGGCCATCGAGGACTGGGACGATGAACTCTCCCTCGACTGCTTGGCCGAGCTGGGGGATATCGTCGAAGACGCCCGCGTGGATTCCGGGCGCTGCGTCGGCGAGCTCATCGGCCTGCGCCAGGCGCTGGTCTCCGGCCTGAAGTCCGGCACCATCTCGGCTGCCTCCTCCGGCGACAATGACGTCGAGGAACCGAAGCAGCTCACCGCCCGCGCACTCGCTGAGGGCCTGCCTATCTCCGGCCCGCCCGTCGTGGTCTCCGAGCTGGCAGAAACCTTGCGCGGCCGTACCGCCGCGGTGGCTGCCTACCTGCGCGAGCTGGTCGAGTACGTGCTGGCGCAAACCGACGCCGTGGCCCGCAACCTCGACGTGGTTTCCCTGCCGAACTTGTACAAGCGCGCGGGAGAATCCTCCCTTATTGCCGTGCAAGCCTGGCGTCACACCGTCGTCGAGGCACACCCCGCCTTCGTGCGCACCATGCGCGGGCACAATCCGCCGCCCTTCCTAGAGGAGCGCGCGCGTATCGACGCCGTCGTCGCCCGCGTCCGGGCTAAGCGCCAGAAGCAGGCCGCCACGACCGCTTAAGGAGCCGCATCACAGACTTCCTTGTTGCCAACACACAAGGATTACCTAAAGAAGAGCGCCGCCGAGAATCCCTCTCTCGGCGGCGCTTTTCGTAGTTAGCGTGGCACGAATAACTTTGCGTGCCACCGTCTAGCTTCGTGCACCACGCTTAGCTTCGTGTGCCCCGTCTAGCGCGCAAGCGCTAGACCCCCGGGTTCTTGGCGGCCGGCGCGGCCTGGTCTAGCTGCTCCGTAATCTGCGGCCATAGCTGGCCCATGATGTCATCCCAGGTCAGGATCCACACCGTCTTGTCCTTGGTGGGCTTGCCCACCATGACGAGCTGCTCGTTGCGGGCGCGCATCTGATCCAGAGTCTTCTGCACGGTGGAGGAGGAACTCACCGCCAACGCGGGGCGGGAGAATTCCAGCACCGGGGTTTCCGGATCCGCCAGCAGGGTATCGCGGACGTGGACGATGCGCGGAATGCGCGAGGCGCGCGGGTAGACCAGCACGCGCATGATGGACTTGCGCACTACGAGGTCGTGAAGCTCGGCCACGGTGGCATCTGCGGACAGCGGCAGGATTTCCGAGCCATGTTCGCGGGCCAGTTGTGCTGCGGTGGCGGCTTCGAGCTCGATGACGCCGGTGATCTGGTTGGCGGAGTCGTCGTCAAGCGTGCCCGTTAGGCGCGAGTGCTCGACCAGATGGCGCAGGGTTTCTGCGTCATAGCCGGCTGCACCGGCGCGGTCCACCGGCTCTTCGCCAGTCATGCGGACCAGCTTGTTGGCCATTTTGTTGATCCAGATCAGCAGCGGGCGGAAGAGCCAAATAAAGCCGCGGGCAGGCACCGCGATGAGCTGCAGGGCTGTCTCCGGGTGTGCAATGGCCCAAGACTTCGGCGCCATCTCGCCGATGACCAAGTGCAGGAAGGTCACGACGAACAGCGCAAGGAGGAAGGAGACGACGTCCGCAACGCCCAACGGCAGGCCCAGCGCTTCGAGCGGGCTCATCAGGAGGTGATGAACCCAGGGCTTGGTCACGGCACCAAGGACAAACGTCGCGGCGGTAATGCCCAGTTGGGCGCCGGCCAACATGATGGTGAGCTCGTTGAGCGAGCGCAGACCCGCACGCGAGGCCGCCGAGGACTCCGCGGTTTCTTCCAAGCGGTTGCGGCGAGCGCCCATGAGGGAGAACTCGATGACCACGAAGAACGCGGAAGCAGCGATGATGAGCAGGGTGACGATGAGGTTAAACCACCAAGTATCAGTCATTAGTCATCCTCTCCTTCCGGAAATTCCTCGACCAGTTCCAGCGCTAGGACGGAGGGCACGTGGCGGTCAATCTCCTCGACGCGCACGTTGAGCGTGCGGATGGGAGCCTCGTCGCCGTCGACCCAATCGTCAGGCTCAGCCTCCAGCTCGATGGCGAGCTCCTCGCCTTCCTCCGGCAGCGTGCCGGAATGCGCGATGAGTAGGCCTGCGACGGTTTCGAAATCGCCTTCGGGCAGGTCGTGGCCGATGGCGCGCTCTACCTCGTCGATGGGTGTATCACCGTCGACGATCCAGTGCGTCTCGTCCTGCTCGGTGATTTCTTCGGTCTCTTCGATGTCGTGTTCGTCGGTGACATCGCCAAGAATCTCCTCGGCTAGGTCTTCCATGGTCACAATCCCCACGAAGCCGCCGTATTCGTCGATGACGCAGGCGAGTTTCTCGTCGGCGTCGCGAAGCTCTGTGACGACGTCGGGAAGCGGCATGAGCTCCGGCACCACCACGGGTTCCTTCATGATTTCGCGGGCTGGGGTAGCCGCAGGCAGCTCGGTGCCCAGAACATCGTAGAGGTGGACCACGCCGATGGGATTGTGCTCATCATCGATGATGGGGTAGCGGGTGTGGTTTTCCGACATCATCTCGCGGACCTCACCGATGGTGGTGTCCGGTTCAATGACATCCACGCGTGAGCGCGGAATCATGGCATGTCCGACGTCATGTTCGGGAAAGTCGAGGAGACGGTCGAGGACTAGGTAGGTGTCCTCATCCAAGTCACCCGCCTCGTGGGAGGCATCCACGATGGACTCCAAGTCATCGGTGGTGGCGGAAGAATCGACATCCTCCACTGGCTCGATGCCAAAGACCTTGAGCAGGGCGTTGGAGGAGTATTCGAAGAAGTGGACCAGCCAGCCGAAAATCCGCAGGTACCACATGGTGGACGCGGAGAGCCACAGGGCTGACTTCATGGGTGCGGCGATGGTGTAGTTCTTGGGGAAGAGCTCGGCGAAGAGCATGGTGAGAACCGTCGATACCGCCAGTGCGGTTACCGTACCCACGGCGACGGACACACCGACCGGCACGCCCACGCCGCCGAGCAGCTGGCCCAAGCCTTGACCCACGAGGGGCTCGGCCACATAACCAATGAGCAGGCCCGTAATCGTGATGCCCAGCTGCGCGCCGGAGAGCATGAAGGATGTTTTCTGCGTAATTTTGAGTGCGCGCTCTGCCGATTTATCCCCGGTTGCAGCGCGCTGGCGCAGCTGCGTGCGGTCTACCGACATGAAGGCGAATTCCTGCGCCACGAAGTACGCGTTGGCCACGATAATGAGAGCGATGACGGCGAAACCCGCCACAATCATCAGGATGGCAGATAACACGGCTTACCCCACCGCCTTGGGTTGGCGGCGGGGACATCGACTCGGAGGTTCCACGAAAAGGGGGCCTTTCTTTCAATATCGGGGAAGCAAATCTGCACTATAGACTACCGCTTCAACGGTTCAGTCGGTTATTTTGTTCCCCATGGATCCCTTTGGTCTTTACATTCACGTGCCCTTTTGTGCCTCGCGCTGTGGCTACTGCGACTTCAACACCTATACGCCGGGTGAGCTGGGAGGGGATCTGACCAGCGATTATCTTTCAGCCTTGGAAAAAGAGCTGGAGATGGCCGCGGCCCAGGTCGGCCGCGAAGCGGAGACCGTTTTTATCGGTGGCGGCACGCCGAGCCTGCTAGGCGCCGACGGGCTTGGCCGAATTTTGGGCCGCGTTCGCGACACCTTTGGCTTGGCCCCAGGCGCGGAAGTCACCACGGAATCCAACCCGGAGTCCACGTCACCGGAGTACTTCGCCGGGCTTCTCGACGCCGGCTTTACCCGCCTCTCGCTCGGCATGCAGTCCGCTTCGCCAGGCGTGCTTGCGGTGCTGGAGCGGGCCCACACTCCGGGCCGCGCCTTCGATGCCGCCCGCGAGGCTGTTGCCGCGGGCTTCGAGCACGTCAACCTGGACATGATTTACGGAACGCCGACAGAAGAGGACGCCGATGTTGCCTTGACTCTCGAGCGCGCCTTGGACACCGGGGTCGACCACATCAGTGCGTATTCGCTCATCGTGGAAGACGGCACGCGCATGGCCCGCAAGGTATCGAAGGGACTGCTGCCCGCACCGGATGAGGATGTGCTGGCTCGGCGCTACGAGATGATTTCTTCCACCCTCGAAGCCGCTGGTTTCGAGTGGTACGAGGTCTCCAACTGGGCCAAGCCGGGCGGGGAGTGCCAGCACAACCGCATCTACTGGGTGGACGGCAATTGGTGGGGCGCGGGCCCGGGCGCGCATTCGCACTTAGGCGACGAGCGCTTCTTCAACGTGAAGAATCCACGGACCTATATCAAGGCGGTTGAAGCGGGGGAGTTGCCCATCAAGGACTGCGAGCAGCTCACGGAGGCTGACCGCCACACCGAGCGCATCATGCTGGGTCTGCGCCTGCGCGAGGGCATTCCTGCTTCCTGGCTCGCGCCGGCGGCAGAGCCCGTCGCCGCGCGCTTCATCGAGCGCGGCCTGCTTGAACAGGTTGGTGACCGCCTTCGCGTGACCAAGGCGGGCCGCCTGCTCGCAGATGGCATCATCACCGACCTCCTTGTCGCTGAAGAAACCGCCCACTAGGGGCTTGTTCCGCCTGCGGGCCGACCTCCGAGTCCGCATCAGCTGGCTCATTAGCGGCTGGCCTCGACGCTCGTAGATGGTTCCAGTAGAAAGGCTCCAGTCATAAGGTTTGTTTGGGGCCAAGGAAACCGTATGACCTGAAACATCTGAGGAGAACCATCTGTGTGGTGCAACCGCGAAGCTGCGAAGAAGTGGCTGGGCCTTGGCCTTCCGATGTCGAAGAGGCATAGTGACTTAGAAATAGCCCCGCCGGGAATTTGTTAGTTTTTCTCGTGTCGCCGCGAAGTTTGATAGCGGTGTTAGTCGGTGTTAGTTTCTCTCTCCACGTTGTGAAACCTGTTAGTCGCTCTCGTTACGGTTAGTCTTTGCTAATTGGCCCCTCTAGTTAGGTCCCTTTACGGCGAAAAGAGGCCATCTATCATAGGAAATGTGCCCGCAGATGGTCTCTTTGTTCTCAAAAGAGACCAGACTAAAGGGAGCATCAGTATTCGAGCTATCTGGAAGCGCATGATGAGCCCTTCTAGAAGCACATTATGGAACCACCTGGAAGTGGTGACGGGCTGCCAGAGCACTTAGGCAGATTGGCACCAGCTTCCACACCTGCCCGCCAGAACGGATAGCCTTAAAGACATGTCTAGCTCCACCGATGCCCGCCGCCAAGAGGTCCTGCGCGCCATCGTCGCGGACTATATCGCCTCGCAATCGCCCGTCGGCTCCAAGGCCCTGCTCGAGCGCTACCAGCTGGGCGTGTCCTCGGCGACGATTCGCAATGACATGGCCGTGCTCGAGGCCGAGGGGCTCATCGCCCAGGAACACGCCAGCTCCGGGCGCGTGCCCACGCAGAAGGGCTACCGCCAGTTCGTCGATACGCTCCACGACGTCAAACCGCTCTCCAAGGCCGAGCGACGCGCCATGCTCACCTTCCTCGAAGGCGGAGTGGATTTGGAGGACGTGTTGCGCCGCTCGGTACAACTGCTGGCCCAGGTGACCAAGCAGGCAGCCGTCGTGCAGCTGCCGAACCTCAAGGTTTCGCGCGTCAAACACTGCGAGGTTGTGGCACTCTCACCAGTGCGCCTGCTGTTGGTGCTTATTACGGACAATGGGCGCGTCGATCAGCGCAATGTCGAGCTCGATGACGTGATAGACCCCGAGCAGACCCACCGCCTGCGCGATATCCTCAACACCACCCTGGAGGGAAAGACTCTCACGGAAGCCTCGGTGGAGCTCGCCGCGCTTGTCGACGATTCCCCGGCCGACATCCGCCCCCACGTCCTCAAAGCCGCAACGACGCTCATCGAAACCCTCGTCGAGCAGCCCTCCGACCGCCTCATTCTGGCCGGAACGTCGAACCTCACCCGCGTCGTGCTCCCGGACGGCTTGCCCTCCATCATCGAGGCCCTCGAGGAGCAGGTCGTCGTGCTGAAATTGCTGGCGCGTGTGCCAGACCTAGGCGATGTCTCGGTGTCCATCGGTGAGGAAAACGAAGCCGATGAGCTGCGCCAAACCTCAGTGGTGGCCACGCGATATGGCTTCGGCACTGGCTCGGAGGCTGCAGCACTTGGCGGGCTCGGCGTGGTGGGTCCAACGTATATGGACTATTCGGGAACAATCTCCAAGGTCTCTGCCGTTGCACGCTATGTGAGTGAAATTTTGGCGGGCGAGTAAGCTAGCCGGTCGGATTAGATTTAGCATCAACGAGATATAGAAGGATGACAGTACGTGGCTCGTGACTACTACGGCATTCTTGGTGTAGATAAGTCGGCCTCTGATGCCGAGATTAAGAAGGCCTATCGCAAGCTGGCGCGCAAGTACCACCCGGACGTGAACCCGGGTGATGATGAGGCCGCGGAGAAGTTCCGCGAGGCCTCCCTTGCCCAGGAAGTTCTTCTGGATCCGCAGAAGCGCCAGGTAGTCGACATGGGCGGAGATCCCATGGAGGACCGCGCCGCACAGGGCGGCGGTGGTTTCGGCGGCTTTGGTGGCGGCGGTTTGGGCGACCTCTTTGCCGAGTTCTTTGGCGGCGGGGCCGCCTCCCGCGGCCCGCGTTCCCGCGTCCAGCCGGGTGATGATGCCTTGCTGCGCACCACTATTACCCTCGAAGAGGCCTACAGTGGCGTCAAGCAGCAGGTTAAGGTTGATACCGCCGTGCTCTGTGACCGTTGTGAGGGAACCGGTTCCGAGTCCAAGGCGAAGCCAGTTACCTGTGATCACTGTGGCGGCATGGGCCAGGTCCAGGAAGTCCAGCGCAGCATGCTGGGCAACATGATGACTACCCGCGATTGCCCGAAGTGCTACGGCTTCGGTGAGGTCGTCACCGATCCCTGTGGCCACTGCGGCGGCGATGGCCGCGTGCGCAAGCGCCGCGACATCACCGTGACCATCCCGGCGGGTATCGGCGATGGCATGCGCATCCGCATGGCCTCCCAGGGCGAGGTCGGCCACGGCGGCGGCCCCGCCGGCGATCTCTACGTCGAGGTCCACACCGAACCGCACCCAGTCTTTGAACGCAATGCCGATGACCTGCACTTGACCGTTCGCGTTCCTATGGTGGATGCAGCTCTCGGTGCGTCCTGCACCGTCGAACAGCTCGATGGCGAAGAGCTCACCCTCGACATCGCGCCGGGTACCCAGCCGGGCGAGTCCATCACCCTCCAAGGCAAGGGCATGCCGCGCCTGCGTACCGATGGTTTTGGCAACCTCCACGCCCACGTGGACGTCGTTATCCCGACTGACCTGGATAAGAAGACCCGCGAGGCCCTCGAGAAGGTCCGCGCCGCTGGCCACAGCGGCACCGAGGTCCACCACGCCGGGGACAACCAGGGCGAGTCCCTCTTTAGCCGCTTCCGCGATAAGTTCCGCCGCTAATGTCGCTGCCCGTCTTCCTCCACCCGGACCTGTCCCACGCTGAGATCGGCCAGCCCGTGGGCCTCGACGGCGCGGAAGGCCGCCATGCGGTCACCGTCAAGCGCATGGGACCAGGGGAGCACCTGGTCCTGATCGATGGGTCCGGGCTCCGCATCACCGCCACCATCACCGACGTGCAGGGCAAGAACACCCTCGCCGCGCGTGTCGACGACATCGCGACCTCCCCCGAACCCTCCCCACGCGTCATCGTGGTCCAGGCCATTCCCAAGTCGGAGCGCGCCGAACTCGCCGTTGACCTGGCTACGCAGGCCGGCGCGGATGAGATCCTCGCCTGGCAAGCAGATCGCTGTGTGTCCAAGTGGGATGCGAAGAAGGCGCCGAAGGCTCTGAGCAAGTGGGAATCGGCGGCCGTGGCGGCGGCGAAGCAATCGCGCCGTACCCGAATCCCGGCCGTGCGCGGGCCCGTGACCACCCGTCAGCTGTGCCAGGAGATTTCCGGTGCACGGGCCTTGGTCCTCCACGAGGACGCCACTCTGCGTCTCAAAGACTTGGATGACCTCGATACCGCTGAGACGATCTACCTGCTCGTGGGGCCTGAGGGGGGAATCGGCGAGGAGGAACTCGCCCGGCTCACCGCAGCCGGTGCGACGGCGATCAAACTGGGGCCGGAGGTGTTGAGAACGGCGTCGGCAAGCATGGTGGCGCTGGCTAGCATCGGCACGTTGACCTCGCGCTGGTAGCCTTTTGGGCGTGCCTATTATCACCACCAAGTTTGATCTCGACTCCGCCTACCTGGCCACCGTGCTGGGCCCGGCGGACGATAATCTGCGCGTTCTGGGCAACCTCGTCGGCGTGGACCTTTTTGCCCGCGGCACCACCGTGACAGCCGCCGGTCCCGACTATGACGTGGCCCGCGCGCGCAAGGTTTTGGAAGAGCTCGAGGCCATCGCGCGCCGTGGCCACCCGGTCAGCACCGACACGGTCAAGCACACACTTGACCTCGTCGCAGTCGATGCCCCCGAATCCGTTTCTGAGGCCCTCGCGGCGGACATTGTCTCCCGCCGCGGCAAGTCGGTGCGGCCAAAGACGTTGGGACAATCGCGCTACGTGCAGGCCATTGATGAGAACACCATCGTCTTCGGCATCGGACCCGCCGGTACCGGTAAGACCTACCTGGCGGTGGCCAAGGCGGTGCAGGCCCTGCGTGCCAAGCAGGTCAGCCGCATTATTTTGACCCGTCCCGCGGTGGAGGCAGGGGAGAAGCTGGGCTTTTTGCCCGGCACTCTCAACGACAAGATTGACCCCTACCTGCGCCCGCTGTACGACGCCCTGCGGGACATGATTGACCCCGAGATGATTCCGAAGCTCATGGAAGCCGGCATCATCGAGGTCGCTCCCTTGGCCTATATGCGTGGCCGCACGCTCAATGACGCTTTCGTCATCCTCGACGAGGCCCAAAACACCACGCCAGCGCAGATGAAGATGTTCTTGACCCGTCTGGGCTTTGGTTCCACCATTGTGGTGACCGGCGATATCTCCCAGGTGGACCTGCCTGGCGGCCAGGTCTCCGGCCTGCGCCTGGTGCGCCGCATTCTCAAGGGTGTTCCGGATATCCACTTTGCGGAGCTGGGCTCTGCCGATGTGGTGCGCCACCAGCTGGTGGGCCGTATCGTGGACGCTTACGATAACTTTGCTGAACAGGAGGAGAAGAAATGAGCATCGAATTCATCAATGAATCCGGCTTTGATGGCGTGAACGAGGAGATGCTCATCGACGTCTGCTCCTATGCCCTCGGCCGCCTTGACGTGAACCCGGATGCGGAGTGCACCATTACCGCCGTGGACCTGCAGACCATTGCGGACCTGCACGTGCGCTGGATGGACCTGGAAGGCCCGACTGACGTGATGAGCTTCCCCATGGACGAGCTCACCCCGGGCGCAACCGGCGGGCGCCCTGACGCGCCTGAGGCTGGCCCCGCCATGTTGGGCGATATCGTGCTCTGTCCCGAGTTCGCCCAGCGCCAGGCCAACGCCGCTGGTCACTCCCTAGGCCACGAGCTGGCTTTGCTTACCGTCCACGGCTGCCTGCACCTGCTGGGCTATGACCACACCACCGCCGCGGAGGAAAAGGAGATGTTCGGCCTGCAGAACGAGCTGCTCGCTGACTGGTACGAGGACTTAGACTCCCGCGGTGTTTCCTACCAGCCCAAGCCCTCTGGCCCGAAGGCCTTCCCGGATGCTGCCGAGCGTGCCGAGCTGGATAAGGAAGTGCCCGGCGGCGGAATCTAAATCCGGCCCAACGTTGAGGTGCTTTCAGGGGCGTAGCACAATGGAGGGTTATGAACATCCTCTCCATCCAGTCCCATGTTGCCTACGGTCACGTTGGCAACTCCGCCGCCGTCTTCCCGCTTCAGCGTGCTGGCCACGAAGTGTGGCCTATTCACACGGTGAACTTTTCCAACCACACCGGCTACGGTGACTGGGGCGGACCGATGATTCCGGCCAGTGATGTCACCGCCATCGTGGACGGTATTGAAAAGCGCGGTGCCTTCCCACACATCGACGCAATCCTCTCTGGCTACCAGGGCGGACCGGACATCGCCGGTGCCATCGTGGAGACCGTCAATCGCATCAAGGCTGTGAACCCGAAGGCCCTCTACGCCTGCGACCCAGTCATGGGTAATGCCAAATCCGGCTGCTTCGTCTCTGATGACATCCCGCCGCTGCTGCGCGACAAGGTAGTACCGGTCGCCGATATCATCACCCCGAACCAGTTTGAGCTGGGCTACCTTACCGACTCTTCCGTCAACACCCTCGAGGAAACCCTCGCCGCGGTAAAGAAGGCCCAGGACATCGGACCGAAGACCGTGCTGGTCACCTCGGTGCAGCGCCCTGAAACCGACGAGGACGAGATCGAGATGCTCGCCGTCGATGGAGAGCGTGCTTACCTCGTGGCCACCCCGAAGCTGCCGTTCAAGCGCAACGGCTCGGGCGATGTCACCGCGGCGCTGTTTACTGGCCACTACGTGGAAACCCACGATGCGAAGGAAGCGCTGAAGCGCACCGCCTCCTCGGTGTACGACTTGCTGCACAACACCTACGAGGCCGACGCTCGTGAGCTGCAGCTCATTGAGTCCCAGGACGTCTTTGCCAACCCGCGCCTGCAGTTCCACGTCGAAGAACTCTAGCTTCCGGCCTCTTCCTAGCTTCTACCTGGCCTCTACTTGGGCCCCACCCGGCCTCTACCTAGCATCTGCCTCGCCTCTATCTGGCCTCTGCGGCTTCGCAGGCTTCACCGGCAGATGTACCGCGTGCAGAGGGCATCTGCCACAGGGCATCGTGCATAAGGCATTAGCCAAAAGGCGTTTTCACGGCTGAAAACGCCTTTTGCGTTGTCTAAAGGGCGTTTTCACCCCGGAAGATGCCTTTTAGCGGATGCCCTCTACGAACCAACCCACCACCGGCGACCAAACCACCCACCACCGGCGACCAAACCACCCGTCACTGGCGACCAAACCACCCGACGCCTGCGGCAAACCAAAAGGACCTTCCGTCCTGCACGCAGCGGGAGCGGGAATTCAGAAATCGTGAGCTATGATGAAAAACAATATGAGCACCGATTTCGACGCCGCCTTCGCGGACCTGCCTGAAGAAGGCGAGGCCACCGCCGCGGATTATTCGCAGTACACCAACACGCCAGAGGGCTTCCGCTCTGGCTTCGTGTCCTTCGTGGGCCGCCCCAACACCGGCAAGTCCACGCTCACTAACGCGCTGGTGGGCGAGAAGATCGCTATTACCGCCGACCAGCCCGAAACCACCCGCCACCCCATCCGCGGACTCGTGCACCGCGACGATGCGCAGATTGTTGTCGTCGATACGCCTGGTCTGCACCGCCCGCGCACCTTGCTGGGTGAGCGCCTCAACGAAGTGGTCAAAGACACCTACGCGGACGTTGACGTCATCGGTCTAACCATTCCCGCGGATGAAAAGATTGGCCCCGGTGACCGCTGGATTCTGGAGAACGTCCGCAAAGTCGCGCCGAAGACCCCCATCATCGGCATTGTGACCAAGCTGGACAAAGCCTCCAAAGACCAAGTCGGCGCGCAGTTGCTTGCGCTACATGCACTGCTTAGCGAGGACAACCCTGACGCCGTAGTCATCCCCGTCTCCGCTACCGAGCGCGTCCAGCTGGAGGAGCTCACGCAGGTCATCGTCGACCACCTGCCGGAAGGCCCGAAGTTTTACCCGGATGACCACGTCACCGACGAGGACCAGACCGAGCGCATCGCTGAGCTCATCCGCGAGGCCGCGCTGTCTGGTCTGAAGCACGAGCTCCCGCACTCCGTGGCCGTGGAAGTCGATGAAATGCTACCTGACCAGGAGCGCCCCGACGTCCTCAACGTCCACGCCGTGCTCTACCTCGAGCGTCCCGGCCAAAAGCGCATCATTGAAGGCAAGGACGGCCGCCGCTTCCGCCGCATCGTTGGCACTGCCCGCAAGGAAATCATCCAGCTCCTCGGCCAGAACGTCTACCTTGACCTGCGCATTAAGGTGCTGAAGAACTGGCAGTCGGACCCGAAGGCGCTGGGCCGCCTGGGCTTCTAGATGCGCGAGAATTTTCGCGACCGCGCCCTCGTCATCCGCACCTATGATTTCGGGGAGGCGGACCGCATCATCGTGTTGCTGACACGACACCACGGCCTCGTGCGCGGCGTGGCGAAGGGGGTGCGCCGCGCGAAGTCGCGCTTCGGCTCGCGCCTGCAGCTCTTCGTCAACCTTGACGTGCAGCTTTACCCCGGCCGCAACCTCTACACCATCGCGCAGGCAGACACGGTGGACTATTTCGGAGCGCGCATCATCGAGGACTATGAGCGCTATACCGCCGCCTGCGCCGCCCTCGAGTCCGCTGAGCGCCTCGCCGCCGCCGACGCCCCTGGGGATCCCTACCTCTACGAGGCGTGTGTTGACGTCCTCAACCAACTCCAGCACGGAGATCCGCTCTTGCTTCTCGACGCCTTCCTCCTCAAATCCATGTCCCACGCCGGCTGGGCGCCCAGCCTGTTCGATTGCGCCCAGTGCCAAAGGCCCGGCCCCCACCACGCCTTCCACCCGGCCGTGGGCGGGGCTGCTTGCCACCAATGCCGCCCGCCGGGAGCCGCCGAGGTGGACCCGGAAACCCTGCACCACATGTGGCTCATCGCCCACGGTCACCCTAGCCAGCCCACCCACGCCCAGGCGCAGGAAGCCCACCGCCTGACCCGCGCCCACCTGCAATGGCATCTTGAGCGAAGCGTTGGCGCGTTGGGAATCATGGAACAGTAGACTGTAATGCGTGATTACGCCTGACCCGAACCGAGTGCTCCACCCGCCCGCTATCCCGCAGGAGTTCCTGCCGCGCCACATCGCGCTGGTCATGGATGGAAATGGCCGGTGGGCAGAGGAGCGCGGAATGAAGCGCACCGAGGGCCATCGTAGGGGAGAAGCAGTGCTTCTCGACGTCGTCGATGCCTGCCTCGCCCTCGGCATTCCCTACCTGTCTGCCTATGCTTTCTCCACGGAGAACTGGCGCCGCAGTGCCGAGGAGGTCCGCTTCCTCATGGGCTTTAACCGCGACGTGCTGCGCCGCCAGCGCCACTGGCTCAACGAGAGGGGAGTGCGCGTGGTGTGGGCCGGCCGCCGCCCGCGTCTGTGGCGCTCAGTTATCAAGGAGCTCGAGGCCGCCGAGGAGCTCACCAAGGACAACACCAAGATGACCCTGGTGATGTGCGTGAATTACGGAGGGCGCGCCGAGCTTGTCGACGGCATCCGGGAACTCGCCGAGCAGGTCTCCCGCGGCGAGCTCGACCCACGCTCCATCAACGAGAAGACGGTGAGTTCGGTGATGTATGACCCCGATATGCCGGACGTAGATCTGTTCTTGCGCCCCTCCGGTGAGAAGCGCACCTCCAATTTCCTGCTCTGGCAGTCGGCCTACGCAGAGATGATTTATCAAGACAAGCTCTTCCCGGATTTCACGCCGGAAGACCTGTTCGCTGCGGTGGAAGAGTACGCGCGGCGTGACCGTCGCTTCGGCGGTGTCAAATAGCCCGCCTAGACATCTGGGATAAAGATGTCCTCGATGCGGCAGGAAAAGTGGCGCGCAATCTGAAAGGCGAGGGGAAGCGAAGGATCGTAGCGTCCCTTTTCAATACTGATGATGGTTTGGCGCGAGACTCCCAATTCGGTGGCGAGGCCTTGTTGCGAGAGCCCGCGTTGTTCGCGTATCTCTTTGAGGCGGTTATCCACGGCTTAGTTCGCCGCCTGCTTGTGAGCGAGATAGCTAATGCCAAAGGTGCCAGTAACGAAGGCGCCCAGAATGATGGTGAGCAGAGTACCGGAGACGCTGAAGTCCCAGATGGATGAGATGATGCCTAGGCCACCGATGGCAAAGAGCATGGCATGCAGGGTGTTTTCGGAAGCCTGTGAATACCAGTGGGACTCGATGGAATTCTCTGGGTCTGGCGTGGCTCCATCAATAGTGGAACGATCCACCATGAAAGCCCAGCTAGCTGCAGAGGCAATGGGCAGGAGACACAAGGTGTATACCGCAACGGCGAGCCACGGCGCGTCGCGGTGTACGAAGACTCCAAGGGCAACTCCGGCGGCCGCGGCAATAAGTAGACCCACGGCTAGGGATAGGGCGATGAGCGTGGTTTGGGTACCGCCCCACTTGGGGCGGCCAAAGCGAGAAGTGGGCATGAAATTCCTCCTATCAGTGAAGGCTGTAAAGCGTGCTTTACGCACATCATATGTCAAGCAAGCTTTACTGTAAAGCGTGCTTGACTTTATTTGATGGAGGAAGTGGAGTTGCCGCAGGTAAAGGGCAAAGAAAAACCTCAGCTCCGCCACAACGATAGGGCGGGCTGAGGTGGAAGGTTCTCTGTTAAGAAGGTGTGCTCAGGATGCTGCGGAGCACTCGGCACACGTGCCGAAGATCTCGGCATCGTGCCCGGTGAGCTCAAAGCCGTGTTCCTTGGCTACCGAGGAGGCCCACTGCTCGATGGGGCCACCGTCGATTTCTTCGGTGCGGCCACACTTGGTACACACCAAATGGTGGTGATGGGCATCGGTGTCGCAATGTCGGTACAGCGTCTCGCCGGAAGGCATATGGAGCGCATCGACCGCATCGATCTCAGAGAGTGATTGCAGCGTGCGGTAGACGGTGGTGAGGCCGACCTTCTGGTTGTCGTCGATAAGCGCCTGGTGAATGTCCTTGGCGGACGCGAACTTGTCGAGCTTCCGAAGGACCTCGACCACAGCGGTGCGCTGACGGGTATTGCGCGCGCCGAGCTTCGGGATGCTGTCGTGGATGGCCATGCTGCTTAGCCTATCAATACACTTTCAATAAGGGTATTAGGTGGTGGCCAGGGCAGCGTCGGCAAGCAGCGGCAACACCTTAGGAGCCGCCAAGCTGTAGCGCACCTCGCGCCCTAAGCGCTCGCTATCCACAATATTCGCGCGCTTGAGAACGCGCAGGTGTTGGCTAATAAGTGGCTGCGACTTACCCGTTGCGGCAACGAGCTCGTGCACGTAGTGATCGCGCTCAGCTAGGCGCTGAATGATATCGATCCGCAAAGGTGAATCTAAAGCGCTGATGACCGTCGCGGCGGCACTGATATCAAAGGAGAGAGGGGCTTCAGGGGTGGTATTCACGCCGTTCACTTTCGATCGTTTCTATAGAGGTAGAGATATACATACTATAGCCGAAGGATGCGAAAATGTGTATAAAATACACCACACTTGTGGGGTGACGGCGCGGAGCGTGCACGTGCACGCTAGACTAGTCCGCATTGAAAAAGACTGTCCCCTACCAGAGGAGTCCCACTAACCATGGCATCCGTCATTGATACTGTCGTCAGCCTGTGTAAGCGCCGCGGCTTGGTCTACCAGGCAGGTGAAATTTATGGCGGTTCCCGCTCTGCGTGGGACTACGGCCCGCTCGGTGTCGAGCTCAAGGAGAACATTAAGCGCCAGTGGTGGCGTCACATGGTGCAGTCCCGCGACGATGTCGTGGGCGTCGATACGTCCGTGATCCAGCCGCGCCAGGTGTGGGTGTCTTCCGGCCACGTCGAGGTCTTCACCGACCCGCTGGTGGAATCCAAGCACACCGGTAAGCGCTACCGCGCGGATCACCTCATCGAGGCTTACGAGGAAAAGCACGGCCACGAGCCGGCCAATGGCCTCGCTGACATCAACGATCCGGAGACCGGCCAGCCGGGTGACTGGACTGAGCCGAAGGCCTTCTCCGGCCTGCTCAAGACCTTCCTTGGCCCGGTCGACGATGAGCAGGGCTTGCACTACCTGCGCCCGGAGACCGCGCAGGGCATCTTCGTCAACTTCAAGAACGTGATGACCTCGGCGCGTATGAAGCCACCGTTTGGCATCGCCAACATTGGTAAGTCTTTCCGCAATGAGATCACCCCGGGTAACTTCATCTTCCGCACCCGCGAGTTCGAGCAGATGGAGATGGAGTTCTTCGTCAAGCCGGGCGAGGACGAAGAGTGGCACCAGTACTGGATCGATGACCGCTTCAACTGGTACATCGACCTCGGTATCAAGGAAGAAAACCTGCGCCTCTACGAGCACCCGCAGGAGAAGCTCTCCCACTACTCCAAGCGCACTGTGGACGTGGAGTACGCCTACAACTTCAAGGGCACGAAGTGGGGCGAGCTAGAAGGCGTGGCCAACCGTACGGACTACGACCTGTCCGTGCATGCGAAGGGCTCGGGCGAGGATCTGTCCTACTTCGACCAGGAGTCCGGCGAGCGCTGGACCCCGTACGTCATCGAGCCGGCTGCCGGCCTGGGCCGCTCCATGATGGCCTTCCTCGTTGACGCTTATGACGAGGAGGAGGCCCCCAACGCCAAGGGCGGCACCGACAAGCGCGTCGTGCTGCGCCTCGACCGCCGCCTGGCACCGGTGAAGGTGGCCGTGCTGCCGCTGTCGAAGAAGGAAGCGCTGTCCACCCCGGCTCGAGAGCTGGCGAATAAGCTGCGCGCGAACTGGAACGTGGAGTTCGATACCTCCGGCGCCATCGGCCGCCGCTACCGCCGCCAGGATGAGATCGGCACGCCGTTCTGCGTGACCTATGACTTCGACACCTTGGAGGACAACGCGGTCACCGTGCGTGAGCGTGACTCCATGGAGCAGGAGCGCGTCAAGCTCGATGAGCTTGAGGCTTACCTGGCCGCTCGACTGATCGGCTGCTAATGCATTACACCAGCTGGGACCGCAGCGACCGCAAGAACCCGGTGCTCCTCGTGGGGGAGGGGCCGGCGTCGCTTGGCATGTTCCAGGAGCGCTCGGCGGACGTGGAAGGCGAGCACTGGCGCCTGGGGCTCGATGATTTGGGCGCGTCGGTGACGCTGGAGGATGACCGCGTCTACCGCCTGGCGGGCAACCCCAAGCGCGATAAGCGTCTGGAGGCTTCTCTGGATGGGCGCACGTTTGCCTTCATCAACGAGGCCGGCGGCGACTGGATTGTTGAGGACCACGACGGGCTGAAAATCGCGCAGTTCTCCTCGAAGAACTCGGGTGTGCGCAAGGCCATCCTGGAGTTTGAGGGCGAGAAGAGCGATGATTCCGATGACCTCAACCATTCGGAGATTGCGGCGCTGAGCTGGTTTACGCGTGTGATTCTGGAGGCGCGGACGCAGAGCACCGCTATCCCGATCATCGCGACGTTGGTGCTGCTGACCATCGTCGCGGTCATTGTGGTGCTGCTCTGATGCAGCGCTGGGTGTGGCGCGACGGGGCGTTGGCGGATGGCGCGGGTGAGGTCATCGCCCGCGTGAGGCCGACGGGCCTGCTGCTGCCTGGAACGGGCGCCACCATCGCTTTCGAACACATCCCGGGTGCTCGCAGCTTTACTGTGCGCGGGCCCGACTTTTCGGCGGAGCAGACCAGCTTCACGGTGAAAAAGCTACGTGCGGTCTGTCAGGGCCGCGAGTACGTGCTCGAGCGCACGAACCCTTTCCGCCGCGAGCGCCGCATCCTCGCTCTCGCAGACGCCGTCGAGGTCGCTCGCACCGCCCCGCGGGGCCGCGACCTCGAGGTTGCGGTGGGCGAGCTCCCCCTCGCGGACGCCGCCTTCACCAGCTACTGTTGCCTGCTTCTCGACGGCTCCACCCGCCCCTTTCGCACCTAACCTACCTTCCGCGATATAGCCAGAACTGGCGTGGAAACTTGGGTGATTTCATTAAAAGGGGAGCTCTTCTAGCTTCCTTGCTCGGCTTGGTATGCCAGTAGAGGGTTCTAGTTAGATGGTTGCAACCTTGTGAGAGAAGCCTTTTGACGAGAACCATGTGCATGACTGGTTTACGCCTACCGTGCATTCGCACCACCCCGTATCCGAGGAGCTGATTGGCCGGCTACCGAGCCGGGGTCCAATCGCCGGATGCGTGCACAGGAAATCCGGCCGAAGGCATCTCGCAAACGGCATCCGACAGAAGGTATCTGACAGATGCCTTGTGCAAGGCGCCTTTTGCGAAATGCGGTGCTTGCCTTTCGTGAGATGCCATGTGGGCCCGCCCCGGTTATGAGATGCCGGGTGTGGGCCGCGGGCTTCGAGGCCTAGGCGCCGGGCAGGGGAGAAGTAGGAAGGCGGCTGGGGGAGCCGCCGGCGGAAAA
Organism: Corynebacterium sp. HMSC059E07; assembly: GCF_001814395.1. Taxonomy (NCBI): domain Bacteria; kingdom Bacillati; phylum Actinomycetota; class Actinomycetes; order Mycobacteriales; family Corynebacteriaceae; genus Corynebacterium; species Corynebacterium sp. HMSC059E07. The sequence goes on along the minus strand of NZ_KV816335.1, from coordinate 18,786 downwards.
GGGGAGAAGGCGAGGAATCGGAGCAGGGGAGAGGGCGGTTAGAAGGAGCCGCCGCGGAAACCGCCTCCGCCTCCGCCGCCCGAGAAGCCACCGCCGCCGAAGCCTCCACCACCGGAGAAGCCGCCGCCGAAACCGCCACCGCGGGAGCTGCCGCCGCCGAGAATCTGGCCAATGACCATGCCTGTGAGGATGTTGCCCGCGGCATCGGTGGCCTGGCGGCGCTGCTCCCGGCGGCGGTAGGCCTCCAGGTCTTCCTTCGCGCGGTTGAGCGAGGTCTGCGCGGCCGCAGCAGCATCGCGGGAGAAGTTGAGCGCCGCGCGCAGATCCTTGGAGGCGGAGTTCTGGGCTTGGGCGAAGAGGCGGGAGGCGTCGGCAAGCGCAACGCGCGCATCGGGGCCCACCACGCGGCCGCGCGAGGAGAGCAAGTCTTCCGCCGCCTGGATGGCGGACTCGGCCGCGGCAATCTGCTGGCGGTAGAGCGCAATCTGGCGCTCGCGGGTGGCGTTGGTTTCGCGGACGGTATCGAGCTGCTCGTCCAGCTTGCTATCGAGCGCCGTCAGCGCGGTGTACTGCCCCAGCGGGTCGGTCTTGCCCTGCTGGCGAGCCGCACTGAGCGCCTCCCGCGCCTCCGCAAGCAGTGACGACAACGCGGACCAATCGGCAGGGGAGCCCTGCGCCTTTCCTTGCTGCTCGAGTTGCTGTGCTTCGGCGATTTCTTCCTCGACCTCATCGATGAGCGCCGGCAGGTTATCCTGCGCCGCGGTGATCGAGTTCTCGGCGTTCTCGACGGCACTGAGCAGGCGGTCGGAGACCTCGAGCGCGTGCTCGGCATCGCGGATATAGCCCACCAACGGCCCCTGCTGCCCGGCGGGCTGGGACTGCAGCTCGCGGCCGCGCGAAAGCAGCTTCTCGGCCTCGTTGAGCGAGACCTCCGCCATCTCCGGGTTATCCGCAATCGAGGACAACGCTTCCTCGGAATGAGAAGCACTGAGGGAGGACAATGTCGTGCGCGCCTGCGGCAGACGCCCGCGCAGATCAACCGTTCGGCGGGTCAGCTCATCCAGCTTGGAGCCGGCGTTGATGAGCAAGTCCCGCATCTTGGCAAAGTCCGCCGCCTGCTCATCCAACGCATCATCGGCCTGCCCACAGGAAGAGATGATTTCCACCAGCATCTGGCGGCGCTCCGAAGTCGATTCCGGCAGGTTGTCCTGCAGCTTTTGCCGCAGCTGGAATGCCTTCTGCAGTGTTAGCGTGGAGTGGTTCATCGCGCGCGTAAACGGGCGGGTGCGCTCGGGACCGAACTCGGCCACCGCGATGTCGAGCTCCTCCTTGCCGCGGCGGATCGACTCATCGGTGGAGACCAGCTCTTCCTGTGCGAGCTTCTCCAAGGTGTCCAAATCCAGGCGGTCCAGCTGTGCGGTATTACTCGGCTCAATCTGGCGCGCGGACTCCAGCGTGGCCGCCGAGTCCTTCTTGGTCTTGCGCCGGCTTGCCACCGCGATGCCACCGCCGGCCAACGCCAGGGCACCTGCGCCGCCAGCCAGCCATAGACCACCCGACCCATCGGAATCAGAAGAGCTGGATGAACCAGCTGAGCCAGAAGAGGACCCCGAAGAACCGGTCGCGGCAGCGTCGACAAGCGCGAGCGCGGAGGCGCCGAACTGGCGGCCGTCGGCAAGCTTGGTATAAGCCGCCTCATACATCACGTCTAGACGCCCGCGCGGCCACTCATTACCCGTTTGCACGCCTATGGTGGAATCATCCACGCCCACCACATAGGCTGCGGAGTTCGGCCCCTTAGACTTCACAATGCTGTCCGCATAGCTCTCCGCGCCCTCCGGGAGCGTTGAGGCAAAGACCACGAAAATGACCACGTGGTGCTCCTGCTGCAGTGCGCTAATTTTGTCCTCCAACTCGGCCTTCTCCGAGTCCGAGAGCACCCCCGCCTCATCCGTTACCTTATCCGTGAGCGAGGCCGCCTCCGGCGCGGCAAGAACGAAATCCGCAGCCATAGCGGGGCTAGCAGTGGCCAACCCCAACACAAGAGCAGCAAGGGCGGCGCGACCAAAACGAGCAGCAGTAGTCATGCGCACCACGATACCTTCCCACCTAGCGCTAGAGTGGTCAGACAGTGAAGTACGTTATTGTCCTCGGCGCTGCGCAATACGACGGGCGCCCCTCCCGCATCCTGTCCGGCCGTGTGCGCTTCGCCGCCGAGTACGCCGCCGCGCACGACCTGCCCATCATCACAGTCGGTGGGAAGCTGCCCGGCGATAGGTTCACCGAAGCCGGGGTGGCGAAACGCCTGCTTGCCGACGAACCCCTCACCGTCACCGCCCTCGAAGAAGGCCTGGACACCCGCAGTGAGCTGGCCGCTGCCCGCGACAAGCTGGGTGTGAGAGAGGCCGTCATCATCACCGATCCGCTCCACCGCCTGCGTACCTTCCTCATCGCCCGCCAAGAGGGGATTGCAGCCACGGTGCTGGGCACGCCCTATTATCCTTCCCCGCGCTTTTCCATCCCCTGGTGGCGCTACCTGGCGCACGAGCTAGGTGGCCTGGCCTACCTGGGCTTGCGCACCCTGCTAGGGGAGAAGCGCAGCGAAGGCGTGCGCGCGGCCTTCTACCGCATCGAGCGCCTCATCCGTCCCAACCAGGCCCTGCGCCACCGCGTCATTGGCGCGAGGCAGACCCAGGAAGACCAGGACTCCGCCTAAGCTTAATACCCGTGAGCTATTCCTATCGCGAAGAAGACGTCGCCCGCCTTGCCTCCGAGTCACCCAAAGGTTCGGCCCTGCTCAAAAGCGAGGAGCACCGCGGCGCCTTCTCCCGCGACCGCGCCCGTGTCCTGCATTCCGCGGCCCTGCGCCGCCTAGCGGATAAGACCCAAGTGGTGGGCCCGCGCGATGGCGATACCCCGCGCACCCGGCTGACACACTCCTTGGAGGTCAGCCAGATTGCCCGCAGCATCGGTGCGGGCTTAGGGCTGGACCCGGACCTGTGCGACATGGCGGGGCTAACCCACGACATCGGCCACCCGCCCTACGGCCATAACGGCGAGAATGCACTCAACGAGGTAGCCCTCGGCGGCTTCGAGGGCAACGCCCAGACCCTGCGCATCCTGGCCAAGCTGGAGCCCAAGGTGGTCCTGGATACCCCGGCGGGCCCGCGCAGCTATGGCCTCAACCTCAGCCGCGCCTCGCTTGATGCGGCCTGCAAATACCCCTGGACCAAGACCAACCCGGATGGCACCACCAACCGCAAATACGGCGCCTATGACGAGGACGTAGACATCCTGGAGTGGCTGCGCCAGGGGCATAGCGATAAGCGCAAGTCCATGGAGGCGCAGGTCATGGACTGGTCGGATGACATCGCCTATTCCGTCCACGACGTCGAAGACGGCATCATCTCCCGCCGCATCTCTTTGAACGTGCTGTGGGACCTGGTGGAGCTGGCCAACCTCGCGGACAAAGGCGCCAAAGCCTTCGGCGGCACTGCCGACGAGCTCCTCGAGGCCGCCGACCGCCTGCGCCAGCTGGACGTCATCAATGCCATCGGCAACTTCGACTACTCCCTGCGCTCTTATGCCAACTTGAAGAAGATGACCTCGGAGCTCGTCGGCCGCTATGTGGGAGCCACCGTTTCCGCCACGCTCGCGGCTAACGCCGAACCGCTTGGCCGCATGAACGGCGACCTCGCCGTCCCGCCGGACGCGGTGGCGGAGGTAACCCTGCTCAAGACCATCGCCGTTCTCTACGTCATGGATGAGCCCGCCCACCTGGCCCGCCAGGACCGCCAGCGCGAGCGCATCTACCGCGTCTATGATTACCTTGTGGCCGGTGCGCCGGGCTCGCTGGACGCCACCTTCGCCCTGTGGTGGAACCAAGCTGAGACGGACCTGGAGCGTGACCGCGCCATCATCGACCAGATCGCCTCCATGACGGAATCCCGCCTTGAGCGCCTGGCGCAGCGCAGCGCCGAGCTTTTCGGCTTCTTGAGCTAAGGCTGAGCTAGCGCACCAACGCACCCTGCCCACAGACAGAAGGCGGGGAAGGGCCGTGCTGCGCGCAACGGCCGGGCGAAGCGGGAGACACCCGTCACTCGATAGTTGAACACCGTTTACTTTGACGTCATACACCTGACAACTCGTTGTTAAACGAGCGGCCTAGCCTCGGGCGGGCCGTAAGCTGTGCGGCTCCTGTGGAGCCCTCAGAAGCGGAAGTCTCTTCATTTTTGCTATCTGTCAAGGAATTTTTGTGTCTCAAAAGAAGTCTCATAAAAAGCTGCATCAAGCCGCGCTGATCGCCTCCATCAGCCTCGTTGGCTCCAGCCTTGTTGCTCCCGCATTCGCCTCCGCCCAGAACCTGCCCAAGGCAGACATCCTGGACTTGTCCTTGGAGAACGGGACCATCAGCAACTCCGCATCCGATGCCGCACCGCTGAGCATCGGCGCGCCCACCGTGGAGCAAGACAGCGTGCTTGAGCGCCCCGTGGCCCACTTCGACGGCCGCAAGGATGCCGTCGGCTTCGACATCGGAGACAAGTTTGACCAGATCAAGGACGGCTTCACCGTCGAGTGCGTCTTCCGCTACGACGGAGAGTTCGACGGCAACGAAAAGAGCCTCTGCGCCAACAAGGAAGCCGGCGGCTGGGCCATGGTCATCTACGGCGACCAGCTGACCTTCACCGTCAACGGCAGAGATGGCTACAAGAAGGCCCAGCAGCAAGTGGAACCGGGCCAGTGGTACCACGCGGTGGGCGTCTACGACGGCACCAAGAGCGAGCTCTATGTCAACGGCGTCAAGGTGGCTGAGAACACCGAGATCAACGGTGAGGTGACCAAGCCCAAGTCCAATTCCACCGCCGTGATGATCGGCGCGGACTCCGGCCGGGATAACGCCGCCCAGTTCTACTCCGATGCCGTCGTGAGCGAAGCCCGCATCTTCTCCGATCCGCTCGGGGAGGAGGAGATTTCCGCCCTCTATGAGGACTCCAACTTAAGCACCGACAAGAAGGCGGAGATCACCGGCTCCACCCCGAGTGCCGGCCAGCACCTGACGGGCCCGGTGACTTTCGACGTCCAGTTCAACGACGCCGCCCTCATCTCCCGCGAGCTCACCTACACCCTGGATGGCGAGGAAATCGAGCGCGGGCAGGAAATCGGCACCGGCCTCAAGGAAGGAAACCACTCCATCCAGGTCGAGGGCCGCGATGTCTTTGGCAACCCCATCTCCCAGGCCATCGACTTCACCTCCGGCAATCTCCCGGGTGCCGCCGGCACCGACTCCACGCCGAGCGGCGAGGGTGTGACCATCTCCGCCCGCGCGGATAACCCGAGCGGCGGGGAGGTGGAGACCACCTTCACCGAAGCAGACGTGGCGGTAGCGGAGAAGGGCTTCCAGGGCACCGTCACCGATATCCCTGAGACCCTAGACTTCGAGTACGAAGACGGCGAGGACTTCAACAAGTCCCTCAACCCGGATAACGAGGACGCCCAGGAGACCAGCTCCACGGAGGACATGCCCTTCCAGCGCTTTGACCTGAAGGTCAAGGACGCAGAGAAGAAGACCCACGACCTCGCCTGGTCCGGTACCGTGGGCCCCAAGCGCTCGGTGCGCCTTATGGCCTGGAATACCAAGACCAATAGCTGGGAGAAGCTAGCCGAAACCCGCGGCGCAGCCGATACCGAAGTAAGCCTCAGCGCGGAAGTTAACCAGGACTTCGTCGACGGCGGAAGCATCCACACCATGCTGGTGGGCTATGACGTCTTTGCCGATGACCTCAACGAGCCCGTCAACGAAGAGTTCGCCGACGCAGGCGACTATGACTTTTCCATCGCCCACCACACCGATACCCAGTACCTCTCCGAAGGCGCAGTAGAGAAGGCCACGGCCGAGGAGCGCAAGAAGTGGGAGAACGGATACACCGCCGCCACCCAGTGGATTGCCGATAACGCCGACGAGCGCAAGATCGCCTACTCCGCACACACCGGCGACATCATCGAGAACTGGATTGGCAAGGACAATGACCGCCCCAATGCCAAGAAGGAATTCGAGGTAGCCTCCAACGCCCAGAAGATTCTGGAGGACGCCGGCGTGGTCAACGGTGTGCTTCCCGGCAACCACGACAACCAAAGCGGTGCGGATGTCGGCGCCGACAACCTCTACAACGAGTACTTCGGCCCGGAGCGCTACGAAGCACAGCAGGGCACGGGCAAGTGGGCTGAGCAGGATGCCTCCTACCACCCCTATGCTGAGGGCGATAACGACAACCACTACGACTTGTTCTCCACCAACGGCATGGACTTCATCGCCCTGCACCTGGGCTATGACGTCACTGAGGAGGAAGCCGCGTGGGCCGATAAGGTGCTCAAGCAGTACTCCGACCGCAACGCCATCCTGCTCACCCACGCCTACCTCAAGCCTTCCGCCAACCCGGATGGCCGCGGCTCGGACTTCTCCCACGACGGCGTGATGGTCTATGAGAACGTCATCCAAAAGAACCCCAACGTGGCTCTGGTGCTGGCCGGCCACGAGCACGGCGTATCCATTGTCACCCGCAAGGATGTCGGCCACACCAACAACCACGTGGTGGAGCTGCTCGCGGATTACCAGTTCTACGAGGTCGGCTCCGATGAGCTGGGCCTGACGGAGCTAGGCAAGTATGACGGCGACACCGGCCTGCGCTTTGGCTCCAGCTACCTGCGCCTCCTGCAGTTTGACCTGAAGAACTCGGAGATGGTCGTGGATACGTATTCGCCGCTTCTCGACGACCACAATGCCACCGAGTACGACGACCGCCACCGCTACAACGGCCACGAGGATGAGTTCCGTGTGCCGATCCAGTTCCAGACCCGCAAGACCAGCTTTGCGACGAACTCCATGCTCGCCCTGACCGATACCGGCAAGGAGATTGGCAAAGACACCGCCAAGTCCGGCTGGCCCGCCAGCGTCACCTACAAGGGCGTCAAGGCCGGCCAGGCCTATGGTTGGTACGCCACCTCCGCCGATGCCTCCTCCAAGGAGGACACCAAGCCTGGCATCGTGCGCCAGTTCGGCGTCTTCACCGCGCCGGAGCAGCAGGAGAAGGATAACAAGGCACCTGAGCTCACTGTCCCCAGCGACAAACTCACCATCACCAAGGGTGCCGAGGCCAACCTCCTCGACGGCGTTAGCGCCAAGGACAATAAGGACGGTGACCTCACCGACAAGGTGAAGGTCGTTGGAAACATCGACACCGCCAAGCCGGGCGTCTACTCCGTCACCTACGCCGTGACCGACTCCGCCGGCAACCAGGCCCTTGCCTCCCGCGTCGTGGAAGTCACCGCCGGCAGCACGGACGACAACACCGACTCCAGCAGCGACAGCGACAGCAGCAGCGATAACAGCTCAAGCGGATCCAGCAGCTCGAGCGACCACTCGAGCAACAACTCGAGCCGTGGAAGCGTCCTCCCCGCCATCCTCGGTGCCCTCTTCGGCGCCGCAGGCGCCACCGCGGTTATCGCCGGCCTGCTGAACTACCTCGCACCGGAAGTGCGCGACACCGTCAAGCGCGCCCTCGGCCTCTAAGGCCTAAGGCCTCGGCGGGCTAACCACCCGCCGGCCCATCACCGCAGCCGGCCCACAACCTCACTAGCGCACCAGCGCGACGCCCTGGTCCTCCAACACGGTTCTCACCTGCGCTAAATCTTCTTCCACCATGTCGAAGTCCGCAGCGATAATCGCCACGATGTGCTGCTCGCGGAGGAAGTCCGCCAGGGCGTCGAGGTTGCGCGGGGCACCGGACGTGCAGCCGTGCAGGCGGCCGAGCGCGCTATAGAAGTCCTCGCGCGTGCGGATGGGTTCGGTGATGAGAATGCGTTGCATGCCTTAGTCCTCCGCGTCCGGGATACTGCAGAAGCTGTCGTAGTGGTCGTCGGTGTAGTACCAGACATCCGGGTCGGTCTCACTGCCGCCGCCGGTGACGATGCGCTTTGCCTCGCGGTGCCCAATCCCCGGGGTTTCCACGGTGTATTCGCGGTAGTAATTCTTTGACTGCTGCGGCAGCGCGCCCTCATAGTTGCCGAAACGCACGTTGTCGTTATCGGGGTAGTCATAGGGCCCGCCGGCCAGGATATCCTCGGCGGTCTCGTGGGCCTCCTGCGGCAGGGAGTCCATGGCGCAGGTAGGCAGGTCTGTCTCGGCCTGCTTTGCGACGTCCCCCTTATCCCTATCGCCGCCACCGGATGCGCCGGATGCAGCGGACGAAGCAGACGCAGCGGATGAGGGCGCTGCCTTCTGGTCCGCGCCATTGCCGGAGCCACCGAGGTCAATGCCGAAGTAGCCCGCGACGAGGACTAGAACCGCGCCACCGATGATGGCCGGCAGCGATTTTTTGGAGGGGGAGGATTGGGACATGGCCCCCATCATTGCAGGTATAGGGCCTGAACCAGAAATCCGGACCAGGCCTTTTCCCAATCCCCACTGCAGGTTGTTTGGGGATGTGGGACTTGGCGCCACTGATCCACCCAGCCGTGGGTACCTGTAGCTCCGGCGGGCGGGGTAGTCTGTACGCATGGCACGAGGCAGAATTCCGGACAGCGATATCCAAGCTATCCGTGAACGCGCGCCTATTGATGAAATCGTGGGCGAGTACGTTCAGCTCAAACCCGCTGGCTATGACTCGCTGAAGGGCTTGAGCCCCTTCAAGGATGAGAAGACTCCGTCCTTCCACGTGCGCCCGCAGCGCGGCTATTATCACTGCTTCTCCACCGGCAAGGGCGGGGATGTCTTCAGCTTCCTCATGGAAATGGAGCAGGTCTCCTTCCCGGAGGCCGTCGAGGCAGTAGCCCAGAAGATCGGCTACCACATCAACTACCAAGGTGGCTCCACCGGTGCGCGCGATGAAAAGCCCGGCACGCGCCGCCGGCTTATCGCCGCCAACAAAGCCGCGCACGAGTTCTACCGCCAGCAGCTGGAAACCCCGCAGGCCGCCACTGCTCGTGAGTTCCTCCTTGACCGCGGCTTCTCCAAGGAAATCATCTACGCCTTCGAATGCGGCTATGCCCCGGAGGGCTGGGACACCGCCACCAAGCACTTGCTGCGCATGGGCTTTTCCTTCGAGGAGCTCGACGCCGCCGGCATCTCCAAGATGGGCAAGCGCGGTCCCATCGACCGCTTCCACCGGCGTCTGCTGTGGCCCATCAAGGACCTGTCCGGCAACGTGATCGGCTTCGGTGCGCGCAAGCTTTTCGACGACGACAAGCTGGGCAAGTACATGAACACCTCCGAAACCATGCTCTATCACAAGTCCAAGGTGCTCTTCGGCCTGGATTTGGCCAAGCGCAACATTGCGGAGCAGCACCAAGCAGTGGTGGTGGAGGGCTATACGGATGTCATGGCCATGTACGCCGCGGGCGTGAAGACCGCCGTGGCCTCCTGTGGTACCGCCTTCGGTGCGGATCACCTGCAGGTGCTGCGCCGCTTGATGTTGGATGATTCCTACTTCCACGGCGAGCTCATCTACACCTTCGACGGTGACGAGGCCGGCCAGAAGGCCGCCATGCGTGCCTTCGAGGGCGAGCAGAAGTTCACCGGCCAGTCCTTCGTCTCCGTAGCCCCCGATGGCATGGACCCGTGCGATCTGCGCCTCGCGCGCGGTGATGCCGCGGTGCGTGACTTGGTGGCGGACCGCATCCCCATGTTCGAGTTCGTCATCCGCTCCGTCATCTCAGACTTCAGCATCGATACCGCGGAGGGTCGCCTCCAGGCCCTGCGGCGTGCGGTGCCCGTGGTGGCCCAGATCCGCGATGAACCCCTGCAGCGCGAGTACGCCCGCCGCCTTGCTGGTTGGGTGGGTTGGCCCGACCCGGAGGAAGTACTCCACCAAGTGCGCCAAGAGGCGCGCAAGCCGAAGAAGGAGCAGCGCCCGCGCTTTGCCTCCCTGGAGCAGACCTCGTCTGTGCCCGCGCAGACCAACGCCCCCGTTATGCACATCCCCGGCCCCCGCGAGCCGCACCTATGGCCGCAGCGCGAGGCCCTCAAGCTGGCCCTGCAATTCCCGCAGATCGCCGGCAGCTACTTCGACGGGATTACGGAGGATGCCTACTCCAACGAGGCCTACCGCACCATCCGCCGCGCCATCTCGACCCTCGGCGGCGTGACCGCCGGTGCCGAACAGCCCGGCGTGGAATGGCTGGCCGGCGTGGCAGGTGAGATGCCGGACCTCATGGCCCGCAACTTCGTCTCTGAGCTCGCCGTGGAGCCCATCAAGCTGGGGGAGACCGGCAATCCCGATACCGACCTTGAGGCCTACGCCGATTCCGTGCTCTCCCGCCTCCAAGAGGCACGCGTGGGCGACCAGGTAGCCCAACTCAAGGCACAGCTGGGCCGCATGCGCCCCTCCGACGACGAGGAATCCTACAACTCGCTCTTCGCGGACCTCGTCGCCCTCGAGCAAGCCCGCCGCGAGCTCAACGACCGCGCTTTCCGCGGCGTGCGCTAACCGACGCCCCCGCTAATCCGCCGCCGCGCGCACGCGTTGTAGCGTACGCGCTAATCTTCGTCCGGCTCGTAAATCCGATCCGGTTGCACACCATCCGCGGTGCCGCGCTTGCCGCGGCGCCCCTTGTTGTAATCCTTAAGCTCACGCATGCGCGGTTCCGGGTCTAGACGGTTAGCCACGGCCTTTCGTGCGGAGCGCACCGCGGCCTTGGTGGCGGGGGAGTTGACGGCCTTCTCGTAGGCACCCTTAATTTGGTGATAGCGCTTGCGCCCCGCCTTGGTTCCAAAGACGTATCCGGCGGCAGCACCCACAACAAATTGGATCATTGGAAACTAGTCATCCCCTTACTTCAAGCCAGCGCAACAGCCGGCGTTTGCGTACAACGTACGGGCAACGTGCAATTCTCATGAATAGCCTACCTGCCAAACCAGTCCGGGGCAGGTGGCCTTCTGGCAGCGGAGCGAACAGGGATGCCGAATAGATATGACAGGAACTCTTCCCATAATGCATTCGCTTCAGTTAACTTAATACCTGTGAAGACTTCGAAGCGTACGCATGCGGTATCGGCAGCCGTGGCCATGTCAGCGCTGCTAACAGCCAGCGTGGCGGCAGCTGAACCCCGCACCAGTTGCCTTGAAGAGCCGCGCGAAGTCACCGTGAGCGAGGACTAACGTTCATCTCCTCGATACCTCCGGGCCATGTGCGCGAAGCAAGGGCATTGTAGACTCTTATGGAGATTCTCTCCCAGTAGTCAACAAAGGAAGTCTATGTCTAAGCCAAAGATAATGACCGTGTACGGTACCCGCCCTGAAGCCATCAAGGTGGCACCGGTCATCAAGGCTCTGGAGAAGGATGAGCGTTTCGAATCCGTTGCCGTCTCCACTGGTCAGCACAAGGAAATGCTGGAGCAGGTTAATACCATGTTTGGCATTGAGCCAAAGCTGGATCTTCACCTTATGAAGCCTGGTCAGGGGCTCAATGAGATTGTTTCCCGTGCGCTGATGGGGCTAGATGAGATCATTGATGCCGAAAAGCCTGATGTCATCATTTCCCAGGGTGATACCTCGACTGCGATGGCCGCAGCGCTGGCTGGTTTCCACCGAGGCGTGAAGATCGTTCACCTCGAAGCCGGTCTGCGTACCGGTGACATTCACTCTCCGTTCCCGGAGGAAGCCAACCGAAAGCTCATTGGCCAGGTGGCAGAGCTGCACCTCGCGCCGACTGCAGGCTCGATGGAAAACCTGCGCCGTGAGAATGTGCGCTCCAAGGACATTGCGGTCACCGGCAACACCGTCATTGATGCACTGCTGGAGGCCGCCAGCTGGGATACCGAATTTGAGGATCCCGCCCTGCAGGAAGCAGCCGAATCTGGCAAGCGCCTCGTGGTGGTCACCACCCACCGCCGTGAAAACCTTGAAGCGATGAAGGAGATTGGCGGGGCGGTCAAGGACCTTGCGGAAAGCTACTCGGACATTAACTTTGTCCTTCCACTGCACCTGAACCCAAAGGTTCGTGAAGCTGTGCTTCCGGAAGTGGAGTCATTGCCCAATGTCGTCATCACGAATCCACTTCCTTATGACCGGTTCACCAAGCTTCTTGACCGCGCAACCATCATCCTGACGGATTCCGGCGGGGTCCAGGAGGAAGCGCCGGCTCTGGGTAAGCCGGTCCTAGTCATGCGACAGAACACTGAGCGCCCTGAAGCTGTTGTTGCCGGCACTGTGAAGCTTGTAGGAACCAACCGCAGCCTCATCGTGGCGGAAGCCAAGCTGTTGCTTGATGACGACGCCGCGTACCACTCCATGGCCAACGCCGTAAACCCCTACGGTGATGGCAAGGCTGCCGAGCGCGCCGTGGCAGCTATTGCTGAGCTTCTAGAAGTAGGGGAGCGCCTGCCGGACTTCGATCCTTCCGCGGAGTCCTAAGCAGTTTCAGGCACATCCCCGGCTCGTCTGGGGCTCGGTCTGGGCCCACAACCCCGGTAAAACCCCAGCACGCTGCGTAGAATACGGGACATGGGAACACGGGATATTAAGTGCACGGATACGCAGCGACTGACGGCCTCACAGGTCTTGGCAGATGCCCTTTCGGTGGGGCAGCTTAAGATTGCAGAGTTTGACGAACGCTCCGCCGCCTGCGCGGCGGCCACCACGCGCGGCGAACTTGTTGACCTCCTTGCGGACTTGGTGGAAGACCCTGACAAGATTCTCTTCGGTACGTCCGCACCGGCTCTGCGTGCCGCACAGGAGCCCACCGAAGTCAGCGAGGAGGCAGCAACACCGGTGCAGAGCTCACTAGCACAGGTCAATCCTTCCGTTCACGGCGCGCAGGGCCTTTCTATCGGTCTCTTCGGCGGTACCACTGTCCGCGGCACCCCGATTGCCTCCCACCACACCACGCTAGGTATCTTCGGCGGCACCGACGTGGACCTGCGCGGTGCCACCTTCAAAGAGAACGTCACCACCATCCAGGCTGTGGCTGCGTTCGGCGGGGTAGACGTGTGGGTGCCCGAAGGGTTTCGCGTTCGCGTGAACGGCTTCAACCTCTTCGGCGGGCACGACATCCACATTGAAGGCGGCGCAATCGACCCCGCCGACCTTCCCTCCAGCGCCCCCGAAATTGTGGTGAACTGCTTCAGCCTCTTCGGGGGCGTGGACGTGCACGTGACCAAGCGCTAGGCCGTTACAACACGTGGCTCGGCTGCCTAGACCGGCTAGAAGGGCAGGGGAATGCCGAGCTGCTTAGCCAGAGCCCGAATCTGCGGCTCAAAGGTGACTACCGCGCCCGCGGCGAGAGCAATAGAACCGATCAAGCTGGCGATGATGCCCCAGATGGTAGCGCTAGAGGACAGGGAGCTGGAGTGGGAGGCCTGCTGGTGCTTCGGCTGCTCAAGGCGCGCCTTGGAGTGATCTGAAGTTGCCCCCAGCGGCAGGCAAGCCTCCAACTCGTCCAGGGTGTAGAAGGTCGAGCCCTCTTCGATGGGCTCGCAGCCGTCGTGGAAGGCGATCTCCTTCTCGTTGTAGAGCATGCGCACCAGGGTGTCCCCACGCTCGTTCTGGAAGGCATCCCACTGGATGTTCGCGCCCATGGGGGCGACCGTGTCTCCACGCCAGTCGGAGTTTTCCCAGGAGTACAACTCGCCGGCAGGCGTGCCCTTTTCAGAGCCCGGAAGCTTGAGCAGGGCTGCAAGCGGGATGATGGTCTCCGCGTGCCCGAAGCGATATTCGGCGGCCACGTCGCCGCCTGCTGCGCGGTCCTTGACGCCTTGGATCATGTGCTTCAGCAGTGGCTCGTAGTTGTCGTAGGACACCGTCTGCCCCTCAATAGCCGGTCCCTTCTCGTAGTAGTCCTCCACGTCGAGCAGGTAGGCAAACGTCGGGCCGCTAGCGTCATCCATGTACTGGTCAAAAATCCAGCCTTCGGCCGGCGCCTTGTCCTCGTGTGCCAGGGCCGGAGCAATGATGTAGAGGTTGTAGAACTGCAGCGCCGCATCCACGATGCCCTCCACCGTCTTCTCCTCGTTCTCGCGCCCCACAAAGCTGATGGAACCATCCTCTAGGCCCGCGATGAAGTCCTCGGTGAAGATCTTGCGCAAAAGGCTGCGCGATGCGTTCTGAGAGGCCGGCTTGGCGTAGGCTTCATCCACCTTGGCCTCCAGTACATCGGAGTCCTTCCACTCGGAATACTTCTCATAGGACGGCGCATTCTTGTCCTTGTGCGCGTGCATGAGGTCCGTACGCGCCTCAATGTTGACGTGGCCGTCCTCCATGCCGTCTACTAGGTTGTCTGCGAGCTCTGGCTCCTCTTCCAGCCACGCCTGGCCAAAGTTCCACCCTGAGTCATTGGCCCGGTCCGCACCGGAGGAGATGTACTTGACCTTGAGGTTCTCCTTGTCAATATCCTCCAACAGTGCGGCGTTGCGCTGGGCATTGCGCTCGCCCACACCCTGCAGCTCCTCACGGCCCACTACCGTCAAGTTGCCGTAACCGGGCTCTTGACCGATGCCGCCGGCCAGTTCCTTGTTCACGGTGATCATGGCCTCGACCTGTGGGATAAGCTTCTCACCCAACTCGGTGAGCTGACCATGCTCCTGGGCATAGGTGAGCATCTGCTGCGCCAAGTCGTCGTACTTGAATCCGGACAGCCCGCGGGAGCCGTGGCGGCCCACAGTGGACGTATAAATCTGGTGGAAGCCCTCCGGCGCCGAGGCATACTCGGAGCCCTGCGGCTCATAGTGCTGCTTGGTGGAGTAGTAGGTGGCGCCGTCAGCCGCCAGCGCGGGCACCGGGGTTACGGCACAAGCAACAGCAGTAGCGACGGCGAGAGCACTAATACGCATGAGAAAAGTCCTTCGTGAGAAACGGTGGAAAGGGGACCACCCCACGGTAGAAGAAGGACTTTGCGCGGAGGTTGCGAAACCGTGAACTGTAGCACGGCGCAATGCTCCGCAGATTCACTGCAAAACGCAAAAACCGCCTGCGAACAGGCGGTTGATTTTGCTCCTCCAACTGGGCTCGAACCAGTTAAGCTATCTATGGTAGAATCACTTTTGAGCAGGTCAGAGGCAGATTGCACCGCCAACTAATGCCCGCTAATGTCAATTAATGCCACGCGATATAGCACGTATATGGCACGAAGGAGAAAGTCATGGCACGCAAAGCACGTTGGGGGAGCATCAAGAAGTTGCCGTCAGGGAACTACCAAGCGAGCTACCCACACCCCGAGAACAGCGACCTGTCAATGCGCATCAAAGCCCCGCACACGTTCGGACTCAAGGACGAGGCCGAGGAGTGGCTGGCGAAGGAAAGGGTGCTCATTGCGCAAGATAAGTGGCTGCACCCAGATGAACGGGCAGCGGTGGCAGCACGCGAAGCCGAGGAGCAGGCACGCGAGGAAGCCGAGAAAGCCAAAGGGTTAATCCCGTTCAAGGTTTATGCCGAGGGATGGATTCGGACCAGAACCAACCGAGACGGCCAGTTACTAGCGAGCAGGACGCGTGAAGAATACCTCAGGTATCTGGACGATCGATTAGCAGAGTTTGCCGACAAGCCGTTGGCACGTATTACACCCAAAGAGGTACGTACCTGGTACGCAGAGCAGATTTCCACAGGCAAAAAGACCAGTGTGGGACGCCAATACGACTTTATGAAGTCTGTTTTCAAATCGGCTGTGGAAGACGAGTTGATTCCGTCAAACCCCTGCAAAGTCACAGGCGGTTCGAAGGTCAGCACCGAAGTTAAAGTGAAAGCTCCAACCGATGCAGAGCTGCAAATCATCATCGACGAGATGCCTGAGGACTTGAAACACGTGGTGCTCATAGCGGCAGCGGCGGGCCTGAGGTGGGGTGAAATTGCGCCGTTGACACCCGGAGACGTGGAAGTGATTTTATCGCCTGAGACGGGCGAGGTGGACGCTGTACGCATCCACGTGACTAAGGCAGAAGTCAGGCTCAAAGGAGGCCAAAAGGAAGTCAAGGCACCAAAGTCGAAAGCTGGCGTTCGTGTCGTGAGTTTCTTTGGCAAAGACGCTGCGGACGTGGCTAAGCACATGGAGACAGTTAGACCAGGGGAGCGGCTGACCACGCGGACGTATGCAGGGGTTAGGTACCACTGGATGAAGGCGCGTGAGAAAGCGGGGCGCCCAGACCTGCACTTTCACTCTCTCAGGCATTACAGCGGTACACGTTTTGCGCAAGCGGGTGCCACATTGAAAGAGATTATGGCGTGGCTGGGGCACTCAGATGTTAAGAGCGCCATGGTCTACCAGAAGGCCGTTCAGAGTAGAATGGAAGAGCTGGCGCGCCGTGCCGCCAGGAACTAGCAAAACCCTCAGAACGAATGCTGAGGCGAGTTTCCCGACTCCCGGGCAAATTCGGCAAAGCCAGCACTTAAGTACTGACTTTGCCGCAAATCGGACTCAGTGAGAAGGCCCTAGAACATCGGCTTCTAGTCCCGCTGCTTGTCGCGTTGCTCCTCGTTTTGCTCGTTTTGCTGCTGTTGTTGCTGATTTTGTCGCTGCTGTCGCTGCCGTTGAATGGCTGCCGCGCGGCGGCGGTTCTCGCCTACAGTTCGCTGCATGCGCTCCCGTTGACCACCTACGGGGTCGAACAGTCGCGTACGTGCGTGCGCGTAATCCTTGTGTTTGGCGGCTACGACGGCGTCGTCATCGAGAAGGTGCGCGAAGTACTCAGCGTCAGTACCGTCAAACTCCGAGCGCTGGAATTGCCGAAATTCGTCGTCCATCACGCGCTGTTCGAGAAAGTCAAAGTCCACCTGGCGCATATCCCCTACCGAGTCATCGGGCGACCACGGCGCGGGCGCACCGGCTTGTCGAGGGGAGGGCGACCACGTTGCGGCCGGGCTGCTTCGCTCAGTAGCCTGCCGTTGTCGGCTAGCCTGCCCCGCTGATTCCGGCTGTACAGCGCTTCCGCCGCTGCTAATTGCTGCTTGATGCTCTCGTCCGGGTCGTCCGGGAAGGTTTCGCTCATCCGAGCGCGGGCTACCGTCTGCGCGTCCTTCTTCGTCATCGTAAACAGTTCGTCGCGTTCCGTCTCGGTGAACAATGTCGGCGTGTTCGTCTCCGGCTCCTGACGCTGCGGCTGAGGTTTCGGCGGTGTCGGGTTCGTCGGCAAGGATTCCGGCGTACTTTTCTCGGAGTGATTGGGTTCCGCCGGTACCTTCGATACCGCCGGCCGTGACTGCTGAGGGTTCTGGTGTGGTTGCACGTTCCTCTTGCGCTTCTTGGGCATGATAGCTCTCCTGTTGTTTGAGTTGCTGTTGTTGAATTAACTGCTGCTGGTACTGCTGTTGTAGCTGTTTTATACGCTCCTCCACGGCTTCAAAGGTGTAGTCATCCTCACCAAGGCGCGAGCCTGCTCGTTTGGTAGACCGCGAGCCGCGAGAAGTCGCGTAGCGGATCGGCCCACCTTCATCATCGACCAGGGCGTAGCTAGTGACCGTTACATCGTCGCGGTCTTGCTTCTTGTGCGTTGTGACGCGGAAAGAAACGGCATAGTCGGCGGCGATAGCCTGCGCTACTTCGAGGCCGTCTGAGACCGAGGGCGCAGCGGCTACGCGCACATCCGCTAGCACGGCATCTACGCGCTGTTGCATCTCCGCACGCCAATTATCTTTCGTGATTTCTGGCAATGACGCACCGCGTAGATGCGAGTAGTCATGCAGTCGCTCTGGTGCAGGCTCAGGTTCGTAGACCTCAAGGCCAAGGTCACGCATCACGGCATCGTTGGAGCGCTTCACAGCGTAAAAATTACGGGCATTACGCGGTGTCTTGCCCGTCACTCTGTCGTGATTCGCAATGATGATGTGGTTGTGCAAGTGGCCGCTCTCGCTGTCTATGTGCGTCGCTACTACAACATCGCTGTTCGGCGCGATACGGCGGGCGAGTTCCAGACCGGCGAGATGTGCGAGTTGAACATCGAAGGGGTTATCTTTGTCGAGTTCATCCGGGTGAAAGGACTGAATTATCAACTCCGCCTGATTTTCGCGCTCAGGGTGCCGGGCAATCTCCGCGACAGTTTCGCTGATGAACTGCTTCGGTGTCACGTCAGGTGTCGCGCTCACAACACTGTAGGCGGCGGCGCGCACATCGCCATTACGCATATTCTCGTACGTGCCGTACACCGCGTATACGGTGGCCGCTCCTACGCTTCGGGTTCGCTGATTTTTCACGACCGACATACGTTTTTCACCCGCTCTCCGAGTTCCACCAATTCGAGAAACACTTCCTGCATCTCTCGTTTGAGCACGATTCTCAAATCTTCGAGTTCCGCACGCATCTGCTCAATCTCATCGCGGTCTACGTCGTCTTCTTCAGCTTCGCGGATGAACATCTCGTCTACAGCGCGAGTGTTGATAGCACGCACCGCCTGATTGACATTCACCCCGATACGGTTAACTTCCTGCGTGAGTCGCGCGAGTTCTTTACGAGTCTCCGGCGGTAACTCTCGCAGTTCTTCAAACAGCGATGAAGGTACGCGGTCGCATACGTAGTCGAGTGCTAGGCGCACAGTCTCAGCAGCCGAAATCTCCAAACGGTCAGACAGTGCGCGTACGTAGTCGGCGCGGTCTGCATTCAGTCGGCAAGTAAATTGCCATGCATCTAAGTTCTGGTCTGTCATAACTAAATCTGCTTTCATCTCGTTACTCTTCGTATCGCCTCTACCGAGGCGAGGCGGTCAAAGCACTGTCGCGCTCTGACCTTGACTGACTTTCTTTGCACTCCCCGAGCTATCACCGTCAGTCCTAGCGCTGGCGCGTTAGTCCTGCACTGGTGATAGTCGGGGGCG
>NZ_KV816334.1:4994-28406 GCF_001814395.1 Corynebacterium sp. HMSC059E07 | reverse complement strand
CGCCCCCGACTATCACCAGTGCAGGACTAACGCGATAGCGCTAGGTCTGACGGTGATAGCTCGGGGAGTGCAAAGAAAGTAAGTAAAGGTCAAAGCTCAACAGGGCTTTGACCGCCTCGCCTCGATAGAGGCGATACGAAGAGTAACAACAAGAAAGCAGATTTAGTTATGACAGACCAGAACTTAGATGCATGGCAATTTACTTGCCGACTGAATGCAGACCGCGCCGACTACGTACGCGCATTGTCTGACCGTTTGGAGATTTCGGCAGCGGAGACTGTACGCCTGGCGCTCGATGTGCTGACAGACCGCGTACCGCCGTCGGTGCTTGAAGAATTGCGCGAATTGCCGCCTGAGACACGCAAGGAACTGGCGCGACTCACGCAAGAGGTCAACAAGATCGGCACAAACGTCAATCAGGCGGTGCGCGCCGTCAACACTCGCGTTGTCGATGAGATGTTCATCCTCGAAGCCGAAGAAGACGGCGCGGACCCTGAAGAGATTGAGAAGAAGCGTGCGGAACTTGGAGACTTGCGCGCTGTCATTAAACGAGAGATGCAGGAAGTGTTTCTCGAACTTGTAAGGCTGCGAGGGGAGTTAGAAGCCGCATGTCAGTCGTAAAAATCCAGCGAACGAAAAGCGTAGGAGCGGCCACCGTATACGCGGTGTACGGCACGTACGAGAATATGCGTAACGACGTTGTACGCGCCGCTGCCTACAGTGTTGTCAGCGCGACGCCGGATGCTACACCGATGCAATTCGTCCACGACACCGTTGCGGAGATAGCCCGGCACCCCCAGCGTACTAACCAAGCTGAAATCGAAATTCAGAGTTTTCACCCGGATGAACTTTCGGCAGATGACCCCTTCGATATTCAGCTCGCGCACCTCGCCGGTCTGGAACTCGCGCGTAGGCTCGCGCCGAACACTGACGTGGTCGTTGCCACCCATACCGATAGCAAGAGTGGTCATCTGCATAATCACATTATCTACGCGAACCACGACAGGGTGACGGGTACGACGCCGCGCAATGTTCGGAATTTCCACAAGGTCAAACACATCAACGATGAAGTGATGAAAGACCTCGGGCTTGAAGTTTATGCGCCGGAAGTACCTCCTGGGCCTGGAGGTGGTTTATCAGTTCTGCGTGGCAAGGCGCTGCCGGAAATCACCAAAGACAACTGGCGCGAAGAGATGACGCAGCGCGTAGATGCCGTACTCGCTGACCCGCGTGTAGCCGCCGCCTCGACGGTCTCGGACGGTCTGGAAGTCGCGCAGAACATCGCCAGTGAATACAACGTTTCCTTCCGCGTCACAACGCACGAGAAGGAGAACCGTGACGACGTTACCGCCACCAGCTACGCCCTGGTCGACGATGACGGTGAAATGATCCGCTACTCGACCTCGCGCGGCTCGCGGTCTACCGAACGAACAGGCTCGCGCCTGGGAAGGGATGCGTACACATACGAAGTCGTCAATCAGCGCATTGAAGACCTACAGCGCCAGTATCAACAGCAGCTAAACCAACAACAGCAAATCAGAACACTACAGGAGCTAAATCATGCCGAAGAAGCGCAAGAAGAACACTCAGAACCAGAACCCACAACAGTCCAGGCCGGCGGTACCTTCGGTATCGGCGGAACCGAATCCCTCACCGATAAGTACGCCGACATCCTCACCGATGCCGGTACCACCGCCGACACCGGAGCAGAACCCGCAGCCGCAGCGCCAGGAGCCGCCGAAGAGGAAGAGCGCACCGACGCTGTTCACGGAGACGGAACGCGACGAACTGTTCACGCTGTCGGAGAGGGACGCGACGGCGGTAGCCCGCGCCCGGATGAACGAAGTCTTCCCGGACGACGAGAACGAGAGCATCAAGCAGCAGTTAGCAGCAGCGGAAGCGTTGTACAGCCAGAATCAGCGCGGCAGGACGCAGCGGCAGAGCCGACTACTTCGGGACGCAGCCAGGCCGCGCCGTGGTCGCCCGATGACTCGGTAGAGGATATGCGTCAGGTCGATTTGGATTTTCTCGAACAGCGCGTGATGAATGATGAATTCCGCCAATTTCAGCGCTCGGAGTTTGCCGGTACGGATGCTGAGTACTTCGCGCACCTTCTCGACGATGACAGCGCCGTAGCCGAAGACCACGAGAACTACGCGCACGCGCGCACACGACTGTTCAATCCCGTAGGAGACCGCCGCGAGTATTTCCTTCGGTCTGTTGGTGAGAACCGCCGCCGCGCGGCAGCTATTCAACGGCAGCGCCAGCAGCGACAAAATCAGCAACAGCGGCAAAAGTACGCGCCAGATTTCTAGATTCTATAACGTACTCTTTAACGTACTTGGCCGAAATGGCAATTTACCCCGTAACCTGTTTATGCAGGCTACGGGGTACTTTTGGGGTGGCTGACGGGACTCGAACCCGCGACACCCAGGATCACAACCTGGTGCTCTACCAGCTGAACTACAGCCACCATCGTTGCCTGAAAGCAACGAGATACAGGTTAACTCACCTCGTTGAATTTACAAAAACGCCTGGTAGTCATCGGTAGTGGCAGCCTTAAGATCCTCCGCTTCCGCGGTGGAGGGGCCGTCGTCCGTGCGGAATACGCTGCGGCGGTAGAAGTCGAGCTCTCGAATGGATTCAATAATGTCTTGCAGGGCTCGGTGCGCCATGCCCTTTTGTGGCTGGTTGTAGTATGCCCGCGGGTGCCAGCGGCGTGCTAGTTCCTTAATCGTGGAAACGTCAATCATTCGGTAGTGCAGTGCGGCGTCCAGGCGCGGCATGTACTCACGAATGAAGGTGCGGTCCGTGGCGATGGAATTGCCTGCAAGGGGAGCAGGGTGGTTGGCGTCGCAGTGCTTCTCGACGAGCTTCAGTACCGCTTCCTCCGCCTCTTCGATTGTGATCGTGGATTCCCGGATTTCCTTGTCGAGACCGGACTTCGCATGCATTTCGGTGACGAAGTCATCCATCTCCGCCAGTTCTTCCTCTGTAGCGTGCACGACGAGGTCGAGGCCCTCGTCAAGGATGTTTAATTCGGCGTCCGTGATGACGGCGGCGACTTCCACGATTACGTGGCGCTGCGGTTCAAGTCCGGTCATCTCCAAGTCGATCCAGACGAGGCGGTCATTTTTGGCGGGGATATCACTCATGGCTTCCACCATAGTTTCTCTTCGGTCATGGTTTGGGAGGTGCCCTAGTTGGCTGAGATGGGGGTAAATGGGGGTGAGGAGGGGTCTCGTTGTGGAAGGCGCCTTTTTATTCGAGGTGTGCTGGGTTTTCTGGTTGGCATTGAGGGGCAGTGTCGAGGGCTTTTTGAACTTTTTCATGATTTCTCTCACCAAAGCCTTGGGAGATGGGACATTATTAGGTCAGCCTTTAAAGTGATGGCACTCACATATATCGAAGGACGGAAACCTACCGATGTCAGCCTTTCTTGACACTCTCAACTCATTAATTTGGTCACCAGCATTAGTCTTCCTGTGCCTCGGCGCGGGGATTTATTTCACCCTGGCCACCAAGTTCTTACAGGTGCGCTGCATTCCGGACATGATTAAGCAGCTGAAGGACGGCGAAAGCTCCGATTCAGGTGTCTCGTCCTTCCAATCGCTGATGATTTCCCTGGCGGGCCGCGTTGGCGTGGGAAACATTTCGGGCGTTGCAACCGCCATCGCTTTCGGCGGCCCAGGTGCCGTGTTCTGGATGTGGGCGGTGGCTCTGCTCGGTTCCGCAACTTCTTTCGTGGAATGTACCTTGGCGCAGGTTTATAAGGAGAAGGACCAAGACACCGACGAATACCGCGGTGGTCCGGCTTATTACATCGAGAAGGCCTATAAGCACACCAAGGCCGGTCCTTTCATGGTGGTCTATGGAATCGTCTTCGCTATTGCGATGATCCTTGCTACCAGCTATTTCCTGCCCGGCATTCAGGCTAACGGCGTGGCTGCGGCCGTACAGAACGCTTGGGGTGTTGAGGTCGGTTGGTCTGCCGTGATTCTGGGCGGAATCCTCGCCATCATCATTATTGGTGGAGTGAAGCGCATCGCTAACTTCGCCTCCCTCGTGGTCCCGTTCATGGCCGGCGCCTATATCCTTTTTGCCATCATCATCCTGATCATGAACTTCAACCAGATCCCCGAGGTCTTCGGCATGATCTTTAAGTCCGCTTTCGGCGCGGAGCAGGCTTTCTCCGGTCTTTTGGGCTCGGCCATCATGTGGGGCGTGAAGCGCGGTATCTACTCCAACGAGGCAGGCCAAGGTACCGGCCCACAATCTGCCGCAGCTGCGGAGGTATCCCACCCAGCCAAGCAGGGCTTCGTGCAGGCCTTCGCGGTCTACATTGACACCCTCTTCGTGTGCTCTGCTACCGCATTCATCATCATCTCTACCGACATGTACAAGGTCTTTGAAGGCGAGTCGGAGGATGGCCCGGTGCGCTACGCCGGTTCGATCCCGGATGGGGTCGAGGTCGGTCCGGGCTTTGTCCAGCACGGTCTGGACACCCTGTTGGCAGGTTTCGGCCCGAGCTTCGTTGCCATCGCTATTGCCTTCTTCGCCTTTACCACCGTCCTGGCGTACTACTACATGGCGGAGGTCAACCTGACCTACTTCAACCGCTGGATCAGCAACAAGACCGCCCGCCGCGCATTGGTGTGGCTCCTGCGCATTCTCCTCGTGGTGTCCGTGGTTGTTGGCGCAACGACGACTCCGGGTGCTGCCTGGGCGCTGGGCGATATCGGCGTTGGCGCGACCGCGTGGCTCAACATCATCGCCATCCTCTTCCTGCAGGTCCCGGCCCTCAAGTGCCTCAAGGATTACAGCGCACAGAAGGCTGCTGGCAAGGACCCCCAATTCGACCCAGAAGCGTTGGGCATCAAGAACGCCGAGTTCTGGGTAGAGCGCAAGCTCGCCCGGGAGGAGGCCGCACAGAAGGCTATCGCGGAGCAATCGCCGCTCCAAGGCAAGTAAAGCAATGCCCGCTCTCCACGGGGGAGAGCGGGCATTTTTATGTCCTAGGCCATCTTGGAATAGAAGCTGCCGATGAGCGGTGCAGCAATTGGGGTGGGCACAATCTTGCCCAACGCGTTCATTGCTTTTGATAGCGGCCCAGGAACCACGCGGCGCTGGTTGCGGGCCATGGCCTCCAGGGTCTCTTCGGAGCAGGACTCATAGGTGGTCCACAAGAAATCTGGGACTACCTTGTCCACGATGGATTGCTCTTCTTCGGGGATGACGGCATCGCGCACCGGGCCGGGGGCAAGCAGCGTGCAGGTTACGCCGGAGCCCTTGAGCTCGTAGTGCAGGGCCTCCGTGAACGCGTTAACACCTGCCTTGGTGAACACGTAGGTGGCGTTGTTCGGGATGGAGACGTTGCCCGCGGCCGATCCCACGTTGCAGATAGCGCCGCTGCGTCGCGGCAGCATCTGCTCAAGGGCGGCGCGCGTCAGGCGGTGAACGGCCTTTGCATTGAGGTCGAACTGCCGGGTTTCATAATCCCAGTCCTGCTCCATGAACTTGCCAAAGCTGGCGATGCCCGCCGAGTTGACGATGATGGAGATTTCCTTGCCCGCCATGAACTCGATGACGCGGTCAACGTCTGCGGCCTCGGAGAGGTCCGCTGCCAGCGCGATGGCGTCCACCTCGTGGCGCGAGCGCAGGTCCGCGGCGATGGATTCAAGGACGTCTTCGCGGCGGGCAACGAGAATGACGTTGTAGCCGCGGGCGGCTAGGTCCTTGGCCATCGCAGCGGCAATGCCCTGGCTAGCGCCGGTCAGCAGCGCATACGAGGAGCGGGTGGGGGCGGGCAGCCCGGGGGAGTGAGCCATGAAACGGCGTCCTTTCTCTCAGGGTGGGAAGTTTCCACCCAGCGTAGAGCAATCAGGGTCTAAATCAGGGTAAACACCGATGAACCCTTCGGCCCAACTTTGGATAATGGACAGTGAAAGGAGACATCATGAACAACCAACGTTTGACCCGTTCCACAACTGACACGATGCTCGGAGGCGTGTGCGGCGGCATCGCACAGACCTACAACCTCGACCCGACCTTGGTGCGAATTCTCTTCGTTGTTGCCACGCTGCTGGGCTTCTCAGGAATTCTGCTCTACCTCATCCTCTGGGTCGTCATTCCAGTGGAGTAATCGGTAATTTCTGCACATTACTGCAGCGGGCCCATCGCCATGAAGCGCTTCCACGTTTCCCACTCATCACGCAGACGCGGCAG
Source organism: Corynebacterium sp. HMSC059E07 (assembly GCF_001814395.1). Classification (NCBI taxonomy): domain Bacteria; kingdom Bacillati; phylum Actinomycetota; class Actinomycetes; order Mycobacteriales; family Corynebacteriaceae; genus Corynebacterium; species Corynebacterium sp. HMSC059E07. Next base: position 22,181 of record NZ_KV816334.1, on the reverse strand, counting down.
GGTGCTGGGTGGGGTAGCGGTGCCGTCGACAAGCGTGGCGTCCTGCATGCGTACGCCGTAGTCGAAGAAGAGAGCCCCGTGCCCGGAAGCGCCATAGCGGAGGACCGGCACCAAATTGAGCCCGTCGAATGACAAGGGCGCGTTGGGGCGCACATCAAGCCCCGCGATCGCCGCGAGGGTAGGAGCTAGGTCGAGCGGGGAGACAAGCTCAGTGCACTCCCCGGACTCTGCAACTCCGGGCCACAGGAAAGACATCGCGGCCTTATCATCCTGCAGGGAGCACACCGCCACGACGCCATCGAGATCATCCAACACGTGGGGGTCTGGTTGCTCAAGAAGCCGAAAGACCCGTGATGATGCGGGGCGGGTGTCCTCCCGAACCTCGAAGCCAGCTGCCGCAAAGATGTCCGTGATGCGCGTTGTGGCTCCGCGCTGCGGGTACTGCCCGGTGAGCACTCCGCGGCGTGACTCCGCATAGCTTGGTGACGTCCCCCAGGCATTGCTGAAGCGCATTCCGCGCAGCGCGGATTGTGGAGCGTAGTCAAAAGTCGCGAGGGTGATGTCCATAAAAGTGTGCCTAAATTGTGCCCAAGGGCCACTTTCCGAGGCTTAATAAACCCCAAGAAGTGGCCCTGACCTGCGTGCCCCCAGCAGGATTCGAACCCGCGACACATGGGGTAGAAACCCACTGCTCTAATCCACTGAGCTATGGAGGCTTACCGCGCCATCATAACGCACTGGGGCGTGTAGTCCGATTATCGGGCTACCGCTGGCGTTGGCTCGGCGTTGGCGTTGAGGAGGACGTCGTTAAGCGTGCGCGCCGCGGGGCTCAGCGCACGGTCCGCGCGGTGGATGACGAGCGCCTGCACGGTCGGGAGGGCTTCCGCGATTCGCCGGAAGTGGACTCCCTGCTGGCCCAAAGCCTGCGCGGTGTGCGGCAGGAGGCTGATGCCGTAGTCGCCCGCCACGAGTGGCAACCCCGTTTGCAACGTGGGAACTTCTTGGACCGTAACGGGCTTGCTTAATGCTGCCTTAGCCCACACCTGATCCATTGCTTCCGGCAAACCGCTGAGTTCCGGCCAGCGCGGCGGCAAGAGCCAGGTCTCAGCGCTCAGGTCGGTCAACCGCACGGGGTCAGGCAAGCCTTTAAGCCTCTCGGGGAGCGCGACGCGCACCTCCATTTCTGCGGCGCAGTCAATGGTGAGCTGCGCGCCGAAGTCTTGGTGGAAGCGCTGTGGGTTAGTGGTGAGGAGGATTCCTAACTCCGCTGAGCCATCCAGGACCTCTCTCAACGTGGCGGTTGGTTCTAAGTCCTTTAAGGAAACACTTACCTCCGGTGCACGCTGGCGCATGCGGCACAGAATCTCCGGCATATAAAGCCAGTTGAACTCGGGGGCGGAGCATAACGTCACAGAGCCCGCGCTGCCGGATGCAATTTCGGCAAGGCGCGTGGTGGCGGTGGTAAGAAGGGAATCTATCGAGGTAGCGACGCCATAGAGGTAATCTCCGGCCTCTGTGGTTCGGACTCCACCGCGCCCGCGGGAGAGCAGCTTCACGTTGAGATCCTTTTCAAGTTTGCGCACGGTCAGGCTTAAAGAAGGTTGCGTGAGCTGCAGTGCTTCCGCAGCTTGCGTGAATGAACCGTGGTCCACAACGGACCGAAAATGGTGAAGCTGGCGAGAGTCCATAAGAGCAGACTACCCGAAAGCTTAGAAAAAACTACTTTTTAGGTAAGAGAACCTCCGTGACGGTAGACTGCCCACCATGCACACTGAGAAAGAAACTCCCAGCTCACAGCGCTTTCGGGGGGCGGCGCGCTCGACGTCGGGAGCGCAGCCTTCCCGCTTGTTGAATCTTTCTTTCGTCGTCTTCGCGGGCCTCGTGGGCGGAATCATTTCTCTGTTCTTTCTTGCGGACTCGCTCGCCGCCCTAGGCATCCCCGACCCAGGGCGTATGACAACGTTCGGCCTGCCCTTCTTCCGCGCTATCGCGTGGATGCTCATGGCGCTTTCTATCGGCTCCTTTATGTCGAGCGCCTTCTTTATCTACCCGGCGGTACCGGATAAGGACAACGAGCGTCTCATCAAGGCCACGCTCACCGTCGATGGGCACATCGCAGCGCGGACCGGCGCATGGGCGGCGGTGGGCGCCGCGGTGGTGTCTTTACTAGAGGTCCCTCTCGTCATGTCGGATCTCACCGGTACCCCGTTGGCTAAGGTTCTCAACCCGGAGCTCATGGGCATGGCAGTGGGGCAGATCGCGGCGTCGCAAGTCTGGCTGCTCACCGCAGCAATCGCAGTGGTCGTTGCCGTATCTGGTTTTGTCGCACGCACATGGGCGGGCCAGGTCGGAACGTTTTTCTTGTCCTTGTTGCTGACGGTGCCTCTCGGGATGGAGGGCCACTCGGCTTCCGGCGGCGATCATGACTACGGTACGAACTCGCTGCTGCTGCACCTGTTCTTCATCATGCTCTGGGTCGGTGGACTCATGGGGCTCATCGCCCATGGCCGCCGCCTTGGCCCAGATATGGGTGTGGCGGTGCGTCGCTATTCCACGGTCGCTTTGTTCTCCATCGTGGGGCTGGCAGCTACAGGCGTAGTTAATGCGCTGATTCGCGTTGAGTTCGGGGATCTGTTCACTACTCGATACGGCCTGTTGGTGCTGAGCAAAGCGGTGCTCACCGTGGTGTTGGCGGCCATCGGCTTCGTGCACCGACGGGTCACCATCCCTCACTTGAAGAGTTCGCCGCGCCTGTTTATCAGGGTGGCTGTGGTTGAGGTTCTCATCATGGCGGCGACCGTTGGCGTGGCCATCTCGATGGGCCGTACGCCGCCCCCGCCGCCGCGGGACCCGAATCTCAATGCCATGCAGATCCTGCTGGGCTATGAGCTTTTCGACGCCCCCACCGCCACCAACGTGTGGACCATGTTCCGCTTTGATCTCATGTTTGGCTCGCTGGGGATCGTGCTGGCCGGCTTCTACCTGTACGCGCTGTGGCGCCTCAAGCGCCGCGGGCTGACGTGGTCGGCAAGACGCACTGCGTGGTTCCTCGTGGGAGCGCTGGGTATGACGCTGATCATGAGCAATGGCATCGGCTTGTATATGCCGGCGCTGTACTCCATGCACATGTTGGTGCACATGATTCTGTCCATGGCAGTCCCGCTGTGCCTTGTGCTCGGCGCTCCGGTGACCTTAGTGATGGAAGCTTTTGAGCCTGGGGAGCCGGGCAAGCCCACGCTTCACGACGCTGCCGTCGCCCTCACCAAGGCCCGTACCTTGCGCATTCTTACGCATCCGGCGGTCAACGTTGTGCAGTTCCTGGCTTTCCTTTACGTGCTCTACCTTTTCCCGAACTTTTATGAGCTCGCCATTTCGGAACACGCTGGGCACGTGATTATGAACTGGGTCTTCTTGATCTCTGGCTACGTCTACTACTGGGAGGTTATTGGCCCGGACCCGTTGCCGTGGCGCGCGCCGACGGGCATTCGCCTGCTCATCCTCTTCGTGTCGATGCCCCTGCACCTTTTTGCTGGCGTCTACCTCATGCAGATGCAAGTCATTCTGGGCTTGGACTTCTATGAGTCCTTGAGCTTGCCGTGGCACCCGGACTTTGTCACGGACCAACGAACCGGCGGCGGTATTTCCTGGGGCTTCGGCCAATTCCCGCTGGTGATTGTGTTTGGTTCGCTCTTCCTCGACTGGCTGCGGGAGGATCGTGCCACCGCTCGGCGCCATGATGCTAAGGCGGATATTGACGGTGATGCTGATTTGGAAAGCTATAACGCCATGCTCAAGCAAATGAGCGAAGGGGATGATTCCACCTTCCGCCAGCACTAGCGGGAGTGCGCACCCTGGGTGTGTGGAAAGGTGCTTTTACCTTTGTGGATGGATATCTTGTTGACGCGTACAACAAGTTATCCACAGGTTGGCAGTGAGGCCATTGCGGGCGCGCTGATCGGTGGCGATGATGCGAGGTACGGGAGGCGCATCGCTTCCTCGCATTGAAAAGAGCACCAGCCACAAACAGCAAAGGAATCACGCAATGTCTCAATACCCAATCTCACTCACGGGGCGCCTGACTCACGACCCCCACCTGACCAAAATCAGCGAAACCATGTACAAGGCCCGCCTCCGCTTTGCTTCCTCGCGCAGCGTTCCGGAGAAGGATGAGGAGGGCAAGACGGTGTGGCGGGAGTTGGACCTTAACTATATCGACGGTGAGGTGTGGGGCCAGTGCGCCATCAACGTTAAGAAGTCCCTGTTTAAGGGTATGCCGGTCTTTGTTATGGGCTCCATTGTCACGGACCGGTGGGAGGATAAGAACGGGGCAAAGCGCTCTAGGACCTATATCAAGATCGCCCACGTGGGCCTTGACCTCAACCGCTTCTGCATTACCTCCACCAAGATTGGTACCTCCTATGGTGAGGAGGGCAGCGAAGCCCTCTGGCTGGGGGAGAATCCGCCAGTACCGGATGTGGATTACACGGCACCGCCGAGTACTGCGGAGGATGAGGCATTGCCGGCTGCTCTGCAGTCGGGAGATACCCCGCAGGATACTGCGGCGGATCGTCAGCAAGCGCAGAGTGCGACCGAACCTCACCGAGAACCGGCGCCAGAAGAAGCTATGGCCTAAGGACGGGGGACTACCACCGCCCATGTGATGTACTCTTTGTACTGTTATTGACCAATCCTGACAGAAGTAAAGGGTGAAACATGGGCGAATTCATCTACACGATGAAAAACGTGCGTAAGGCCATCGGTGACAAGGTTATTTTGGACAATGTCACTATGGCTTTCTACCCGGGCGCCAAGATTGGCGTCGTGGGCCCCAACGGTGCAGGTAAGTCCTCGATCCTGAAAATTATGGCCGGCCTCGATCAGCCTTCCAACGGCGAGGCTTTCATTGACCCGGGCAAGACGGTCGGCATCCTCCTCCAGGAGCCGCCGCTCAACGAGGAGAAGACGGTCCGCGAGAACGTCGAAGAAGGCCTCGGGGAGATTTTCCAGAAGAAGCAGCGCTTCGAGGAGATCGCGGAAGAGATGGCCACCAACTACTCCGACGAGCTCATGGAAGAAATGGGCAAGCTGCAGGAGGAGCTCGACCACGCGGATGCGTGGGAGGTTGACTCCAAGATTGAGCAGGCCATGGAGGCACTGCGCTGCCCGCCGTCTGATGACCCAGTGACTAACCTGTCCGGTGGTGAGCGCCGCCGCGTCGCGTTGGCCAAGCTGCTGCTGAGTGAGCCGGACCTCCTGCTGCTCGACGAGCCCACTAACCACCTCGACGCCGAATCCGTCCAGTGGCTGGAGAAGCATCTCGAGTCCTACCCGGGCGCCGTCCTGGCCGTGACCCACGACCGCTACTTCCTCGACCACGTTGCGGGCTGGATCTGTGAGGTTGATCGCGGCAAGCTCTACCCCTACGAGGGCAACTACTCCACTTACCTGGAGAAGAAGGCAGAGCGCCTCGAAGTTGCTGGTGCTAAGGACAAGAAGCTGCAGAAGCGCCTCAAGGAAGAACTCGCGTGGGTTCGTTCCGGTGCGAAGGCGCGCCAGGCCAAGAACAAGGCCCGTCTCCAGCGCTACGAGGAGATGGCTGCAGAAGCCGAGCAGTACAAGAAGCTCGACTTCGAGGAGATTCAGATTCCGACCCCGCCGCGCCTGGGCAACAAGGTTGTGGAGGTCAAGGACCTGACCAAGGGCTTCGATGGTCGCGTCCTTATTAAGGACCTGTCCTTCACCCTGCCGCGCAACGGCATCGTCGGTGTTATCGGCCCGAACGGTGTGGGTAAGTCCACCCTGTTCAAGACCATCGTGGGCCTGGAGGAGCCGGATTCCGGTTCTGTCACCGTCGGCGAGACCGTCAAGCTTTCCTACGTTGACCAGGGGCGCGAAAACATTGATCCAGAGGCCACCGTGTGGGAGGTCGTCTCCGATGGACTGGACTACATCCACGTTGGCCAGAACGAGATGCCGTCCCGCGCCTACCTCTCCGCATTCGGTTTTAAGGGCCCGGACCAGCAGAAGCCGTCTAAGGTTCTTTCCGGCGGTGAGCGCAACCGCCTGAACCTGGCCCTGACCCTCAAAGAGGGCGGCAACTTGATCCTCCTCGATGAGCCGACCAACGACTTGGACGTGGAAACCCTGGGCTCCCTGGAAAACGCGCTGGAAAAGTTCCCCGGCTGCGCCGTGGTTATTTCCCACGATCGCTGGTTCCTCGACCGCACCTGTACTCACATCCTGGCCTGGGAAGGCAACGTCGCGGAAGGCCAGTGGTTCTGGTTCGAGGGTAACTTCGGCGATTACGAGAAGAACAAGGTCGAGCGCCTCGGCGAGGACGCTGCCCGTCCGTCTCGCGTTACCCACCGCAAGCTCAGCCGCTAGGGCCGCTCAGCCCTAACACTCAAAGGAAATCTTCGGAAGGATTCTGGAATGTCCGCTCAGAATGTTGTGTCGGAGGAGACTAAGGACAACGTCCACGAGCTCACCGTGGGAGTGCGTTGGTCGGACTTCGACATGTACGGCCACATGATGAACGCCAACTTTATCGAGCTGGCGCAGGAGGCGCGCTTGGCCTTTGCCATGCACCACTTCTATTCACGTGGCCTAAACATGGTGGCTTTTGTTCGCCACATCGACGCGGACTATGTTCGCCCCATCAAGTGGGATGGACGGCATGGCACGGTGACGGTGGAGACCACGGTGGTGCGCCTTGGAACCACGTCGTTTACCACTCGCCAGAAGATCAAGGACGCGCAGGGCCAGGTTGCCTGCGTTATTGACTGCGTACAGGTCACAATTGATCCAGATACGCAGATGCCGCGGGAGGTTTCTGAGCAGGAGCGCACCATCATCCTGGAAAATGCTGTCGTCGAGTTGGACGAGCAGTAGGCGGCCAGCGCAATTATGGAGAGTGAATCCCTGACATTGCACAACGGCGGGGTGGGGCTACAGGCCCTCCTCGCTCGTGCGACGGGGCTGGATGCCTCAGCGACGGTGCGCTTGCGTCAATACGACGCCACCCACGTTGAGGTTTTTGTCACGACCCTCTTCGATGTCGTCGTAGCGCGGCGCTGCGAGGGCGTCGTTGGCCGCGATGGGGCAGTGGTGTCGGCGCAGGCGCTTCTCGACGCCCTCCGCACCACCCCCGAACACCTTCTTGAAGAGGACGGGGCGGGGGTGCTTGACCTAGGCCCCGCGCGCGACCCCTCATGGCCGGGGGCCTTGCCGCCGGCAACGGGGTTTCGAGAGATTGATTCATTGCCTGTCGACGTCGTCCGTGACTTAGCGGATAAAGGCCGGCAGCTAGCTCGGCAATTCTCTGGTCCGATGGGACCTCCGAAAAGCCTGTTGAATCAAACCGTGCTCACCGTGGAGAGCGCGGAGACCCAAGTAGAGATTCCTATGCGGATGATCTTCGCCTGCACGAGTTTGGGCCTCATCCCGGGCTTTGCTGCGTCACTCAATATCCCCCGCCACCTGCGCGTGGCGGGCAAGGGGCGGTGGGTGCGCCTCGACGCGCCCTATGGCAGTGTTTATCACTCCACGCGGCTGTCTTTGTTCTAAAACGTCTCCAGCCTCGCCGCCGCAGAGTCCGCGGCGGGGCGCGGCACCGCGGAAGGAAAACTGTGTGGTTTCTACGCCCGCAACGCAGCGTGATTTGCGTTACCATTAAGGGGTCGAATTCAGTTTCTTTAATAAAAGGAGATGACTCGCACGATGCGTATTGCGGCACCCAAAGAAATCATGAACAACGAGAACCGCGTCGCTCTTACCCCGAGCGCTGCGCACGCACTCATCAAAGATGGCCATGAGGTTCTAGTGGAAACTGGGGCCGGAGAAGGCGCTTCTTTCCCGGACTCCGAGTACCAAGCCGTGGGGGCGACCATCGTCGCCACCGCTAAGGAAGCCTGGGCGGCGGATATGGTGGTCAAGGTCAAAGAACCGCTCGAGGCCGAGTATGGCTACCTGCGCGAGGATCTGCTGCTCTTTACTTACCTCCACCTGGCGGCGGACCGTCCGCTGACGGACGCCCTGGTTGAGGCTGGAACCACCGCCGTGGCCTATGAGACCGTTACCGATGCCCGCGGCACCCTGCCGCTTTTGACACCGATGTCCCAGGTGGCCGGGCGCCTCGCCGTCATTGAGGGAACGCACCATCTGTTGTCCACGCAGGGTGGGCGTGGCTTGCTGGTCTCCGGCGTGCCGGGCACCCAACCGGCGCGAGTGGTGGTCATCGGCGGTGGCCAGGTTGGCGCGTCCGCGGTGGCTATGGCGCACGGCCTGCGCGCGGAAGTCACGGTGCTCGACCTTGACCCGCACGTCCTGCAGCGCTTCGATGAGCAGTACCAGGGCGGCGTGCGCACCCTGGTGTCGGACCCTGCCACGCTGGAAGCGGAGCTTCTCGCCGCGGACCTCGTCATCGGCGCCGTCCTCGTACCCGGCGCTGCCGCCCCGAAGTTGGTTCGTGAGGATGTAGTCAAGCGTATGAAGAAGGGCGCCGTGCTTGTCGACGTTGCCATTGACCAAGGCGGCTGCTTCGAGAACTCCCACAAGACCTCGCACGATGAGCCAACCTTCAAGGTGCACGACACCCTCTTCTACTGTGTTGCCAACATGCCGGGCGCGGTGGCGAACACCTCCGCACGCGCACTCGGCTCGGCCACCTTGCCGTACATGCGCGCCCTGGCTGCCGGCGGCTTCGACGGCGCAGTCGAGCGCTTCCCGGGCTTGGCCAAGGGTCTAATGACCCGCGGGGGAGAGCTGGTGTCCCAGCCCGTGAAGGAGGCCTTCGGGCTTTAGGGTGCGCGGTTGATGAGCATCTCCGCTACCCGTTCCATGTGGTCCCAAATCATCGCGCGGTAGGCCGGCGGGATGGTCTCCTCGTCGATCTGCGCCAACGAGTTGCCCATGAGCTCGAGCCAGCGATCATGGGCAGCCATATCGATGGGGTAGGGCGCGTGGCGCATGCGCAGGCGCGGGTGACCGCGATTCTCTGAGAAGAGCTGGGGTCCGCCCCAGTACTGCACGAGGAACCAGGTCAGGCGTTTTTCCGCGCCTTCCCAATCCTGCTGCGGGTACATCGGTCCGATGAGATCATCCTCGCGCACCTGGGCGTAGAAACCACCGACGAGTTTCTCAAAGGTCTCCATTCCGCCGACGGCTTCGTACACGCTCGTTGGTTGCACGCCTAATCTTCCTTTCGCGTCAGGCTGGGTTCTTCCAAATCAAAGATAGCCATCCCCCGCGGGTAGGGCGTGGTAATTCCTTCCGTATGCATGGCGGTGAGGATTTTCGCCTGCATCGCGCGCTGCACATCCCATTGTTTGCCCGGTAGCGTCTTGACGGAAACGCGGTAGGACATGTGGTCAACTTCCAAACCGGACATGCCATTGACCGTAGGTTTGGCCAGGATGAAGCCCTTGATTTCGGGGTCGCGGGCGGCGTCCTCTGCTGCGGAGGTGATGACATCGACTGCGCGGGTGGGGTCGTTACTCAGTGCGATGGGCACTTGCACGCGGGCGACGGAGTAGCGGTCGGAATGGTTGGCCACCTGCAAGATTTCGCCGTTACGGACGTACCATAGCGCGCCATCGATATCGCGGACCGTGGTAATACGTAGGGAAATGGACTCCACGTCGCCGAAGACCCCGTTTCCGAGGTCGATGGTGTCACCGATGCCGTACTGGTCCTCCATGAGCATGAAAATGCCGGACAGGAAATCCTTGACCAGCGCCTGGGCGCCGAAACCAAGGGCGACACCAACCACGCCGGCTGAGGCTACGAGCGGGGCGACGTTGACTCCGAGCTTGTCCAAGATAGCGAGCGCTGCCCAGACCCAGACGAATATGGCAACCGCGGAGCGTCCAACGCCGGCGAGGGTCTGGATGCGGGAGGTGCGCCGAGCCTCCTGTGTTTGCTCGAGGACCTTGTCGGTTGTTTTGTGCGCTTTGCGCGGGGAGAGCGGCGAGCTGAGCTTGCCCTTCTTGATGCTGTTATCAGCCAGCTTGGTGATGAGCCGGCGCAGCAGCCAGCTGCCGATGATGGCGACGATGAGGATGAGCGCGATGCCGATGGGTTTGTCGATGAGCCAGGACTGCATGTTTTCTGTTTGCCACCAGCGGGTGACCGCGTCGACAGCCCCGTCGGTTGGCTCGGAGGAAGCGCTTAGGTATGCGGTTGGTCTGGTCACGTGTGTCCTTTCTGCTATCGCTCACGACTGACACCTACCGATGGTAGGGAAGAGAGCTGAATATAAAAAGCTTGTCTTTCCCGCGACTGAACAGCTTGGTCTAGACTTGTGCCTCATGACTGACAACCGCCCCCTTGGCTTTTCCTCCCGTTCCATCCATGCCGGTTACCAGCCGGATCCCTACATGGGATCCATCAACGTACCGATCTATGCCTCCACCACGTACCAGCAGGATGGTCTCGCGCAGCTGCGCGGCGGCTATGAGTACGGGCGCGTGGCCAACCCCACCGTTCATTCGCTGGAGAAGACCCTCGCGGCGCTGGAGAACGCTGAGTACGCCCGTTGTTTCGCCACGGGCATGGCGGCCGTCGATACCCTCATTCGGATTCTCGTCCGCCCAGGTGACCACGTGATTTTGGGTAACGATGTCTACGGCGGCATGTATCGCCTCCTGCATCATGACTACGGCGAGTGGGGCATCGAGCTCTCCATCGTCAATACCGCCGATTCCGCGGCGGTTAAAGGGGCGCTCAAGGAAAACACCAAGCTGATCTGGTTGGAAACCCCGACCAATCCGGCGACGACGATCACGGATATCGCCGCAGTCTCTGAGGTTGTTAAGGCGGCTGGCGACGCCCAAGTCGTCGTCGACAACACGTTTGCCACGCCCTACCTGCAGAACCCTTTGGAGTTGGGTGCGGACCACGTCCTGCACTCCACCACGAAGTACCTGGGCGGCCACTCGGATGTGCTGGGCGGTGCGGTCGTGACCAACTCCGCGGAGATGGATGAGCGCCTGCTGTATTTCCAGGGCAACGTCGGCGCGGTGTCCTCGCCTTTCGACGCCTACCTCACCGCCCGCGGCATCAAAACCCTTGAAGTGCGGATGGACCGCCACTGTTCCAATGCGCAGGCCGTGGCCGAGTTCTTGGAATCCCGCCCGGAGGTCAAGCAGGTTCTCTACCCGGGCCTGCTCTCGCATCCGGGCCACGAGCTGGCTAAGAAGCAGATGCGTGGCTTCGGCGGGATGATGTCCGTGCGCTTCCACAGCGAGGAGCACGCCCGCCAGATTTGTCTCAACACCAAGCTCATCTCGCTGGCTGAGTCCCTCGGCGGTGTCGAGTCCCTCATTGAGCACCCACAGAACATGACGCACATTTCCGCTGAGGGCTCCGAGCTCGTGCCACCGGCAGACCTCGTGCGCATCTCGGTGGGCATCGAGTCCATCGATGACTTGCTCGCGGACCTGGAGCAGGCCCTTGACGCCCTTCACTAAAACCGCCGCAGCGCCAAGGTTTTGAGCCTCGGCGCTTTCGCTGTGTGTGATTAAAGGGAATTGAGCAGGGATCCGGCCGTGCGGTCGGTCTCCTGCAGCATGAGTGGGTCCGTGCCCGGCATGGGGGAAATGGTGGTGTCCGGCCACTGCGAATAGGTGGGGATGCCCACGATGTGCAAGCGCGGGTCCTCGGCGCCACCGGGGTTGACCGTGCGGCGGTTCCACGTCGTTTCCGGCGAGCCGGTGGCCTGGCCATGGTCGACGAACGCGCGAACACGCCCGTTGAGGGATACCGCAAGTGGGTCGCCGGCGCGGCGGACGTCGGGGGAGTGCATCCAGGCGTCGATAAGCCAGGTGGAGGAAGCCTCACCGTGCGCGGTGTGCAGCGTGAACTTCTCGCCGATCTCCAGCTGGGGGCGCTGCCCCAGGAAGGTGACGAGGCCGGCGTCGACAAGCGCGAGCAGCTGGCGCGTGCGGAAGAGCGGCGGGCCGGAGCCCACCATCTGCCCGAAGGCCATGAACTCCTTGTAGGTGCTGGTGCGGGACTCCCACGTCATCCGGCCTTCTGAACCCGCAATCGAGGAGGGCTTGCGCGCGGCCGAGATGGCCCAGAGTGCGGACTTCAGCGGGGAATCGGCAGCGGCGACGGCCTCGATGATGTCGCGCGCCAAACCTTCGGCGATGTACTCGGTGATCTCACCGCCGGTGAAATCATCGAGCGGGTTCGCCCAATGCGCAAGATCCAAAGGCTGCGCGGAGGAGCCCTCGAGGGCTGCGGTGAGCTGGTTTGCCATGCCTCGGAGATCTGGGGCGGTGAGCTCCGTGGAATCGAGCGTGGCGATGATATCCGCGAGGGGGCGCTGCAGGGCATCGGGCGCGACCCGCGCCTGGTTCTCGTAGTACTCGGCGTAAGCATCGCGCAGAATGTGCGGCAGCAGCTGCGTGCCGAAGTCCAGCTCCACCTCCGGATTCAGCGCGGCCACCGCGGCGCGGAAGCGGGTCAGCGCGGCCTTCGGTGGCAGCGCGTGGTATTCCGACTTCGGGATATAAGGGTAGCCGCGGCCGGAGGAGACGATGAAGTGCGGCTCCTCACCGCTGGGCTCGTAGCGCAGCCCGGAGCGCGTGGAGGGATCCTCCACAAACTCACCACCGCGGTCGATGGTGAGCAGCGCCATGATGTCGAAAAAGCCCATACCCAGGCCGCGGACCAAGACCTTCTCGCCCGCGGGGACCTCAGACACTGGCTGCTCGACGGGGTTATCTGGCCGCACCCAATGCAGATCCGAGTGCGCAGCCTCCGCCAGTGCGCGTTCGGATTCGCTGAGCGCCGGTACCTGCCAGCCGTAGGCCAGGACGGTGGCGTCGGCGGTGACGGTGGAGCCGTCGGAAAGTGTAATGGCGTCCTGCTCACCGCGCTCCTCCACGGACAGCGCGCGGGCGCGGTGCTGGACGACGTCCACGGTCTCCGGCAGCTGAGTCAGCGCAACCTCAAAGACCCACTCCAGGTAGGCGCCGTAAAGCGCGCGGGAAGGGTTGGACTCCGGGCGGGTTCGCGCGAGTTCCTCGGCAAAGGAAGCGGCTAGCTCCTCGCGCGGCGGGTGGGAATCATAAAGCTCCAGCTTGGCAGGCGCGATGTCGGGGCGCTCGCCGCGCAGGAGCTGGATCCACTCGTAGAGGATGGGGCCCTCGAGGACCGGCGCGGTGGTGGTGGAGCTGGGCTCGGTGAACAGAGTGACCGCGCCGGCCAGCGTGTTCATGCACAACGTGCGGGTCTGCTCGGTGTCCCAAATGCGGCCGGAACCTAGCGGGGCATCGTCGATGATGTGGAGGCGCAGGGGTGACTCAAGGGGGGTCGCGCGCAGGTGGGCCGCGAGGCGCTCGACCAGCGAGATGCCGCGCGGGCCGGCCCCGACGATGGCGATGGAGGGCATAAAAATCAACCTCAAACTTTTAGACTGTGCTGTCTAGTGGAATAATACCGGTCAGTATACGTTGTGTTAAATCCGTAGACACAATTCAAACCGACTATCTACTCTCTGAAAGCAATACCGTGAAAACCCTACGCGCACTCGCCGCCACCCTGGCAGCAGCCCTCGCCTTAGCCGGCTGCTCCGCCGCGGAACGGCCGGACGGGGAGGACAACGTCCTCACCTACCTAGAGCCGCAGTTCTTCCGCACGCTCTACCCGCCGGCCGCCGGCTTTTATCCCAACGGCGGCGTGGTCAACCAGCTGACCGATCGCCTCCTGTACCAAGACCCCGAGACCCTCGAGCTCTCGCCGTGGATTGCCACGGAGATGCCCAAGGTCAACGCCGATGCCACGGAGTACACGTTCAACATTCGCACCGACGTCACCTACTCCGATGGCTCCCCGCTGACCGCCGAAAACGTCGTGGCCAACTTCGACCTCTTCGGCCGCGGCGATAAGTCCCGCACGCTGACAAGCTCAGAGCAGATCGCCAACTATGACCACGGCGAGGTCGTGGACGAGGACACCGTGAAGTTTTACTTCACCCAGCCTTCCCCGGGCTTCCTCCAGGCCACCTCTGCCTATAACGCCGGCCTGCTCTCCGATTCCACGCTGGCCTTGGACAACGAGGGCTTCGGCCCCGGCAACGCGGTCAACGTCATTGGCTCGGGCCCCTTCGTGGTGGAATCGGAAGAAATCGGCACCGACCTCAAGCTCAAGACCCGCGAGGACTACGACTGGGCCCCGCCGGCCGTGAAGCACCAAGGGCGCGCGGAGATCGACGGCGTCCACTACATCCTCGCCGCCGAAGAATCCGTGCGCACCGGCGCCATCCTCTCCGGCCAGGCCGATATCGCCCGCCAGATCTCCGCACCGCAGGAGTCACTGCTCAAGGACCGGGGTGTTGGCATCATCTCGCGCGGCACGAACTCCATGAACAACCAGTTCGCCTTCCGCTTCGACCACCCGTTGCTGCAGGACAAGCGCGTGCGCGAGGCCATCATCCACGGCGTGGACCGCGAGGAGATTCTCCGCGTTCTCTTCTCCGAGTCTTATCCACTGGCCACCTCGACGGTGGCCAAGACCGGCCTGGCCTACAAGGACCAGTCCGCCGCCTATGCCTTCGACCCCGAAGAGTCCAAGCGACTCCTCGACGAGGCCGGCTGGGAACCCGGGCCGGACGGCATCCGCGTCAAGGACGGCCAGCGCCTCGTCCTGCGCACCAATACCGCGTTGCCGCAGCCGCGTTCCAAGGAAGTCATGACCATGGTGCAGGACCAGCTGGGTGAGCTGGGCATCGGCATCCAAGTCAACGCCGGCGACCAGGCCACGCAGAACGCCGATGCCAAGGACGTTGACAAGGTGCAGATCTACCACTCGATGGTGGGCCGCGCCGACTATGACGTCATCACCTCGCTCTACGGCATCAACAACCGCGACGCCTTCCTCAACCAGGACGCGGAGGGCACCCCAATCGACGCGCACCTGCAGGAGCTTCTCGACGCCGTCCTCGACACCCCCGACAAGGAAGGCCGCATCGAGGCCACGGAAGAAGTCCAGGACTACATCACCGAGCAGGCCTATGCGCTGCCGCTCTTTGAGGAACCTGTGGTCTACGCCGTCCGTCCAGGCATTTCGGGCTTTAGCCCGGAATCGGTGGCGCGCCCGTGGTTCTACGAGGTGTCCATCGACGCCGCGGCATCGGATGAGGAGGAGAAATAAATGACAACCCGCCAACTCTTCAGCCGCATTGGGCAGGCCCTCCTCGTGCTGCTCATTACCTACACCGTGGCCTTTGTGCTCCTGTCGGCGCTGCCATCGGATGCCGTCCAGTCGCGCTTCGGCGACCCTGCCCTGGGCCTGTCCCAGGCGGAGATTGACGCCATCCGGGAGGAGATGGGCGTCGACAAGCCGCTCGTGGTGCAGTACTTCACGTCTCTGGGTGGCTTCCTCACTGGGCATTTTGGCAATTCCACGCAGTCCGGCGCCCCGGTAGCCACGCTGCTTGCCGACGCCCTTCCCCACACCCTCATCCTCGCCGCCAGTGCCATCGTTCTCGCACTCATCGTGGCCGTGCTCGTGGCCTTTGTGGCCACGCTGCCGGGGCTTGGCGCCATCGGTTCTTTCTTCCGGGGACTGCCTTCCTTCATGGTCTCGCTGCCCGGCTTCTGGATTGCCATCCTGCTCATCCAGTTCTTTTCCTTCCAGTTGGGCTGGGTGCGCGTCATTGAACCCGGCAGCGTGGAGGGCCTCATCCTGCCTACCTTGACGCTCTCGGTTCCTATGGCCGCGCCGCTCATTCAGGTTCTGATTCGCTCCATTGATGAGACGCAGTCGCGGCCTTTCGTGCAGGCGGTGCGTGCACGCGGCGCCTCGGAGGCGTGGATCTTCTGGCGCACCGTCCTGCGCAATTCGCTGCTGCCCACCTTGACGATGGCGGGCCTGCTTTTCGGTGAGCTCGTCGGCGGTGCCGTGGTGACCGAAACCGTCTTTGGCCGCACCGGCTTGGGCTACATGGTGGCCCAGGCCGTGGCGAACCGCGATACCCCGGTGCTGCTGGCCGTGGTTCTCATCGCCGCAACCTCTTACATCATCATCAACCTTGTGGTGGATCTGCTCTACCCGGTGCTGGATCCGCGCCTGCGCGCCAGCACCCCTGAGCGTGCCGCTCGCCGCAGCACAGATTCCGCCACCACCTCGGCCGCTACTTCGGAAAGGACGGTGCGCTCATGAGCATGACGCACACCAATCCGCTGCGTTCTACACGGGCGCCACGCCGCCACACCGCGAATCCCTGGCTCGCGCCGGGTTCCATCATCGCCATCGTGGTCCTCGTGATCGCTTTCCTGGCCGCGCTTTTCCCAAGTTTGTTCACCTCGGCCGACCCCTATGCGGGCACCGACGTGGCCCTGTTGGCGCCGGGGGAGTCCGGCCACCTCATGGGCACGGATGCGGTGGGGCGCGACCTCTATGCGCGCATCGTTTACGGTGCCCGCCAGTCGCTGCTCGGCGCGCTGATCGCCGTGGCCGTCGGCCTAGTCGTCGGCACGCTCATCGGTTTGCTCGCCGGCGCCCTGCGAGGAGCGGTGGATAGCGTGCTCATGCGCGTCGTCGACGTGCTGCTGTCCATCCCCGGCATCCTGTTATCGCTGTCGATCATCATCGTGCTGGGCTTCGGCTCCGTGCAGGCGGCGGTGGCCGTCGGCGCGACCTCGGTCGCGACCTTCGCGCGCCTAGCCCGCTCCCAGGTGATCACCGTGGCCAGCTCGGACTACATCGAGGCCGCATACGGCGCTGGCGCCACCCACGCCACCGTGCTCTTCCGCCACATCCTTCCCAATTCACTCACCCCCGTTATTGCCCTGGCCACCCTGCAATTCGGCACCGCGATCCTGCAGCTGTCCATCCTCGGCTTCCTGGGCTACGGCGCCCCGCCGCCGACCCCGGAATGGGGCCTCATTATCGCCGAGGGCCGTGACTTCATGGCCACCGCCTGGTGGCTCATCATCCTGCCCGGCATCGCGCTGGTCGCCGTGGTGATGTCCGCCAACCGCCTGTCCCAAAACTTCCCCGTGGAGGCCTAACATGTCTGGTATAAAAAATGCAGCGCAGCCCCTGCTGCGCGTGCGGGACCTCAACGTGTCCTATTCCACCGCAGGTGGTGACGTTTCCGCCGTGCAAGGCGTCAACCTCGAGGTTCACCCGGGGCAGATGACCGCCATCGTGGGCGAGTCCGGCTCCGGCAAGACC
>NZ_KV816334.1:0-4894 GCF_001814395.1 Corynebacterium sp. HMSC059E07 | reverse complement strand
CATCGTGGGCGAGTCCGGCTCCGGCAAGACCACCTCCGCCATGGCAGCCATCGGCTTGCTGCCCTCGAATGCCACCATCGATGCCGGAACCATCACCTTCGATGGCCGCGATATCACCTCGCTGCGTCGCCGCGAGTGGCGTGAGCTGCGTGGGCGGCGCATCGGCCTCATCCCGCAGGACCCCAATAACTCCCTCAACCCAGTGCAGACCATCGGCGCCTCGGTGGAGGAGGGGCTGCGCATCCACAAGGTTGGTACTGCGGCCGAGCGCAAGGCCAAAGCACTGGAACTGCTGGAGCGCGTCGGCATCGATGATCCCCAGCGCCGCTATCACCAGTACCCGCACGAGCTGTCCGGCGGCATGAAGCAGCGCGTGCTCATCGCCGCCGCCGTAGCGCTGGAGCCCGACCTCATCATCGCCGATGAGCCCACCTCCGCGCTGGATGTCACCGTGCAGAAGATCATCCTCGATCTCCTCGATGACATGCGCGCGGAGCTCGGCATGGGCATCCTCTTCATTACCCACGACTTGGCGGTGGCCGGTGACCGCGCCGACCGCGTCGTGGTCATGGAATCCGGCCAGCTGCGCGAGGAGGGCCTGGCCGCCACGGTGCTGACGAACCCGCGCCACGACTACACCAAACGCCTGCTTGCCGACGCCCCCTCCCTCACCGTCGCCGACGCCGGCCGAGCAGCTACTTCGCGCAACGCCGTCGTCAAGACCGACACAACTACTGACCGCACCGCGGGCGAACCCTTAGTGCGGGTGGAAGGCCTGACCCAGCGTTTCGGTAATTTCACCGCCGTCGATGACATCTCCTTCACCGTGGCCAAGGGCTCGACCCACGCCATCGTGGGCGAGTCCGGCTCCGGCAAGACCACGACGGGGCGCAGCATCGCCATGTTCAACACCCCGACATCGGGCAACATCACCGTGGGCGGGCGCGACATCGTGGGTCTGCGCGGCAAGGCCTTGCGTGAAGAGCGTAACAACATCCAGCTGGTCTACCAGAACCCCTACGGTTCCTTGGACCCCAAGCAGACGATTGGCCAGACGGTAGCGGAGCCGCTGCGGAACTTGAAGGGGGTGCGTGCAAGCGCGGCCAAGGAAAAGGCCAAGGAGTTCTTGGACCTGGTAGCTCTCAACCCGGACTTTTACGACCGCCGTCCGCGCGAGCTCTCCGGCGGCCAGCGCCAGCGCGTGGCCATCGCGCGCGCCATGATCGTGGAACCGGAGCTGGTCATCCTCGACGAGGCCGTCTCCGCTCTCGACGTCACCGTGCAGGCCCAGATCCTGCGCCTACTGGCCCGGCTGCAGGAGGAACTCGGCCTGACCTACATTTTCATCTCGCACGACCTCGCAGTGGTCAACCAGATTTCCGATACCGTTTCGGTGCTCTCAAAGGGCCAGCAGGTGGAATGCGGGCCCACCGCCGAGGTCTTTAGTAACCCACAATCACCGTTTACCCGGAAGCTCATCGAGGCCATCCCCGGCTCGCGCTACCGCGCCGGCGACCTCAACCTGGGCCTGTAGCCTGGGCGAAAACGAAAGGATTAATTCATGGCAGACATCATTAACCTGTTGGCGGGTGTTGAGGGGGACGTCGCCCAGCTGCGCGAGCGCCGCCCCGAAGCCAAGGAGAATGCGCAGGCCTCCTTCGCCGCGCTCCTCGAACCTTCAACGCCCGGCACGTTCAGCTATGCGGAACGCTACGCCATCGCTACCTTTGTGGCGGGCGTGTATCAGGCGACGCCTGCCGTCGCCTTTTATTCTGACCTGCTGGCGGAGGAATCAGAGGAGCTTGCCGTCGAAATATCCCGCGCGGTGGAGAGCGGCATCACCACCGGCCCGTATATTGATGGCGGCTTCACGCTTTTCGAGGTCTCCCAGCGCCTCGCCGCCGCCCTCGACTTCGCCCACCTTCTGGTCTTCCACCCCAAGGATGCTTCTCCAGCTGCGATTGGTCACCTGCAGGCGGCCGGCTGGTCCGACGATGACATCGTGACGCTGGCGCAGCTGGTCAGCTTCCTGTCTTTCCAGCTGCGCGTGGCGCACGGCCTCTCCGTGCTTGCCGGTACTGCACAGCCCGCGCCCGTGACTGAGGCGCCGCGTCCCACCCAGACCCCGGAGTGGGTGCCGGGGGAGGGGACGCTGGTGCCGGACGTCGCCAAGCCGCAGGGCTTTGTAGCGCACTCGCTGGGCTGGAAGCCGTGGGTGCCGCCGCAGCCGAAGGAGGAGTTCACAGACGCGCAGCGCGATGCGCTCATTAAGCCCGAGCGCATCGATATGGAGTACTTCCGTCTGCTCGCCCGCGATCCGGCCGCGCTCAAGGCGCGCACGCTCACGGACCTGGACATCTTCTACAACACCGACGGCGGACTCGGCCGCGCCGAGCGTGAGCTGGCCGCCACGGTGGTATCGCGTCTCAACGGTTGCGAGTACTGCGCGTCGGTGCACCAGCAGCGCGCCAAGGAAGAGGGCGGTGACGCCGCGGCGATTGACCGTCTGCTCGAGGAGGGCGTAGATGCTGACCTGGGCTCGGCGCAGTGGTCCGCCATTCGCGATGCCGCCCTGGCCCTGACCGAGTCACCCTTTGCCTTCGACGCCTCCCACGTTGAACGCCTCGAGGCCGTGGGATTCGATACCCTAGCCATCATCGATGTCATCAACTCCACCGCGTTCTTCAACTGGGCCAACCGCCTGATGCTGACGCTGGGGGAGCCGGATGTGCCGAAGCGCTTCCGCTAACGAGAAGGAGGAACAACCATGGTGAAAACTGCCGTTGTAACTGGTGCGACGGGTGGAATGGGCGCGGAGATCATCAAGGACCTTGCCCGGGACCACCGCGTGTATGCCCTGGGGCGGCGCGCCGGGGAGCTGCCGGAGGCGGAGAACATCGTGCCGGTGGCAATCGATTTGCTGTCGCTTCTCGACGGCTCACCGCTTCCCGCCGAACTGTCTTCGCTGGAGCGCGTCGATGTGCTTGTACACGCGGCGGCTCGGGCGGATAAGCGCTCGGTGGAAAGCGCTCGGCCGGAGGATTGGCGCGCGCAGATGGACCTCAACGTGCACGTACCAGCCGAGCTGACCCGCCTGCTTTTGCCCGCGCTGCGTGCGGCGGAAGGGCTTGTGGTCTTCATCAACTCCGGTGCGGGCATCCACTCCTACGGGGACAACGTGATTTACGCGGCGACGAAGCACGCGCTCTACGCGCTTGCCGACGGCCTGCGCCTCGGCGAGCTCGGCATCCGCGTGTCCACCGTCGCGCCGGGCCCGACGGATACCCCGATGCTGCAGGGCCTGCAGGATTACAACCCAGAGCATGTCATCGCTCCTGTGGAGGTGGCGAAGGCCATCCGCGCCACCGTTGATGCTGGCCCGACGACGCAGCTGACTGAGATTCGCGTGCGCCCGCGCATTGAGTTGAATCAGCGCAAGTAGGAGCCGCGTTTTCTCTCAAGATGCGAAAAACGCAGCGCACGGTACAGTTATGAGGCGTGTCCACCTCTCAACGTCGCCGCCCCGCCTATTTGGTGATCGCGGATTCGCTGCGGAGCAAGATTGAATCCGGCGAACTGAAGCCGGGTGACCGCTTTCCCACGGAGCGGGAGTTAGTCCAGGAATACAAGGTGGCGCGCATGACGGTGCGCCACGCGCTGGACATCGTCCAGATCGAAGGTCTCATTGACCGCAAGCGCGGGCGCACCGGTGGCACCTTCGTGCGTGCCACCCCGCCGACGCTGAGCCTGACGAGCGGGCGAAGCGCCCTCGACCAGCTGCGTGAGCATGGACTCGATGTGGAGGTGCGGGTGTTGTCGCTGACGCTGATTGAGGTGCCTGGGCATCTCGCTTCCACCTTCGGGATTGAGGAAGGTGATTCCGTGTGGGAATGCCGCGCGGTGCAGTTGACCGAGGGCTCGCCCATCATGGCCTCCACCCTTTTTATCCCGCAGGCCTTGGCCTCGGACCTCACGGAAGAGGATGTCCAGAAGCCGCTGACCGAGCTGTTGACGGAGCTTGACCTGGTGCCCGTGTTTAAGCGGGACTCCCTCGTGGCCGCCACCGCGCGCACGGAGGAACAGAAAGCCCTTGGAGTGGGTCGGAACCAACCGGTCTTGCGCATTACGCGAACCGTCAAGGCGGAGGGCGGCGTCGTAGCTGCCCAGTTGGAAGAGACCCTGCGCCCCGATGCGGTCACGGTGGAAGTTGTCATCGGCGAGGACCCCACGCCGACCCTCGACTAGAAATCCCAGCCAGGACAGCGCCATGAGTTCGGCCTCGCTGGGAATGCGAGTTCGCACTCCAGGAAACCCGCCAACCATCATCGGGTTGGCGGGTTTCGTTCTTTAAGGGCTTAACCCTCAGTGGGCAGCACGTGAATCGTGCTCAAGGATCGCCGATATGCCCGCGTGCCTTGATGTGGTCCGCGGGAGGCAGTGTTGTCACTGGTGGTTAGCTGTTTCCTTCCTGCCGTTGCTGTGTTTGGTGGATGTTAGCTGCTGTCGGGTGGTTCCTCTGGTGGTTGTCCTGCTTGTTCGGCGGCGAGTCTGGCTACTGCTTCTTGGTATTCCGGCATTGCGGTGATTGGTGTGCCCCAGGGTGGGATGAAGCTGACCCCGGTGTTAAGCCGGTACATGTAGCCACGCCCGGTAGGCCTTTGTGGGTCATCATCATTGATCCCGTTGTGGTAGGCGCACAGGAAGGTCAGGTTCTTGATGTTGGTGTAGCCTCCCGCCTGCCAGGGGATGAGGTGATGGACTTGGCAGTAGTCTGCCGGCTTGTTACAGCCTGGTCTTGAACAGGTGTGGAATTCAGCATGCAGGGTAAGCCGCTGTTTGAAGTTTGCTCCACGCTCTAGTCGCCAGGTGTCGATGGGTCCTTCAATGGGGTGCA
>NZ_KV816333.1:157858-158083 GCF_001814395.1 Corynebacterium sp. HMSC059E07 | reverse complement strand
CGGTGCGAGCACCCGAGCTGGTCTTCAATCTGGCGGTAAGAACGCTTCCTAATCAGCAGCGTCATCACCGCACGGTAATCCGTCATCAGCGGACTCCTTCCAGTACGCGCCGCACCCGAGTGGTGCGGCTACCGGAAGTATCACCCCGAGCGCCGCGAGCTGCTACCAGATACTCACTGAAGCGCTACCAGATAGTCACGACACTGCTACCAAATAGCCGGTCGC
>NZ_KV816333.1:157155-157758 GCF_001814395.1 Corynebacterium sp. HMSC059E07 | reverse complement strand
CCCCCGACGTGTCTACTTTCCGGGGGTCAGGTCCAACAACCTGGCAGACCCCACCGAAGTAGTCAAACGCTTGGCGGTGTGCATCAAGCCAGGACTGTTGCCGCTGGTCAACACACGCACAAGCAAACAGCATTCCTGAATACGGCAGCGAAGCGACGAAAATGCTGACTTTCGCACCCGGTGTGCCCGCAGGGTCGTACAGGCGCATCTTGTTCCCTGCCCAGTCCACCTGCATCGTATGCCCTGGTGCATGGGTGATCCGGGCGGTAAGCCCGGCCGCATCGACATGGGAGGCAACCAGCTGGCGGAACCGGTCGTAGCTGTAATGACGCTGGCCCGGCTGGGTGGGGGTGGTGGTGTAGCGAGCCCACAATACTTGCAGTGTCTGCTTCACACGCCCTGTGCGTGCTTTGACGACCGCGTCAAAGTCAATCGGGACGAACTCGCCTTGACCGCTGGTGCGTTTATCAACGAATATCTCGTCTAGCTCGTCATTCGTCAACGCCGCGACCTGCTGGGCAGTAGTCAGGCCAAGGCTTCGCAGCGCTTGGTTCGCTCGGGAAATCGCGCGGTGCGAGCACCCGAGCTGGTCTTCAATCTGGC
>NZ_KV816333.1:0-157055 GCF_001814395.1 Corynebacterium sp. HMSC059E07 | reverse complement strand
TCACGACACTGCTACCAAATAGCCGGTCGCAACAGGCATGGTCGCGGAATGCTCAGGGCTAGGCGCAGAAACAGGTGCTTGCCGATGCAGTTGCCCACATATCCAGCGGACGGCTCACGGAGCCTGTTAACAGCAAGGCAAAGACTCACCCACCCAATAAATCGAACATTTCGCCCACAAGAACCGAACAGGACCTCAGATTTGCAACCGTAACTACCCCCGCAGTCATCCACGTCACACGGCTTGAGGTACTGGCCACCTGTACCGCAATTGGTACGCAAATAGATATTTGCGAAGGGAAATCCTGTTCTAACTGTTGCAATCTGTATTAGCTCGCGCCAGTCAATGCCAAGATCCCGCCCGCACCTAACGGGCGCTATACCCCTGCTCCAAAAGAGATGCGCCACGCACACAAAGAAACCGGCGGCCAGCAACCACAAAGCTTGTGGTGCCAGCCGCCGGTTTCGCAGAAGCAGTATGAGACTAATTAGTCCCTGAAGTAGCTCAGCAGACGAAGAATCTCCGTGTACAGCCAGACCAAGGTCACGGCCAAACCAAGAGCGATACCCCAGGCATATTGCGCCGGGGCACCCTGGCGAATCAGGCGGTCTGCCTGGTCGAAGTCTGTCATAAAGGACAAGGACGCCAGAACAATGCAGACGAGGGAGAAGATGATGGAAAGCATGCCACCATCACGTAGCGGATTAAAGCCGAAGAAAATAGCGCCCAGCATGTTACCCAGAGCCAACACGGCCACGCCGGCGATGAGGCCGAACATGATCTTGTTGAACTTCGGGGTGACTTTGACGGCACCGGTCTTGTAGACCATCAGCATGCCGATAAAGACACCTACGGTACCCATGATTGCCTGGCCGATAAGTGCCATGCCATCGGAATTACCGAAGGATACGCCGGCAAACATGAGGGAGAATCCGCCCACAAAGAGGCCTTCAAACACGGCATAGATCAACGTGACGGCTGCAGAACCAAACTTCTTGCCAAACGTTGAGACAAGAACAGTAATGAAACCGCCGAGCGCACCGACCAGGGTAAGAATCATCGCGATGCCTGGGTTAATCAACTCACCAACAGCAAAGTTGAGCACGGCCATAACAATGATGACGCCAAGAGTAATTCCAGTCTTGGTCACAACATCATCAACAGTCAGCGGCCGATCGGCGCTGCGATTCTCCTGAACAAATGGATTATCGCTCTGACCGTAGGGATTTCCACCCTGGGTCTGACTTTGGCTGGACGAGAGGGAACTCATGACGGGGTTGCTAGAACGCACGCGAATCCCGATTCCTTTCACAGTCTTTCTCTAAAAAACGGCCCCTAGGGCCGCCTTATTTGTCATTTCATCAAGATCAACGCTCCCCACTGCTAGGAAGTTCCCAAAAATCTCAAAATTCGCAAAATTGTCCACGCGTAACAGGAATGCGTCGACAAGCACTGCGCTTGCCGGCGCCCCTGTTGCCGCAAACTATGAAGAGGAGCGCTGGGAAGCGTTCCCCACCTTCGCCCCGTTAAATTCAGCGTTTCCGCTGGTCATGGTGCCCCCAGTGGTGCCCCCACTGGGACTCGAACCCAGACTGAATCGATTTTAAGTCGACTGCCTCTGCCGATTGGGCTATGGGGGCCAAACCGCGCCCACTCATCTTAGGGCACGGGTAGGCGTGGACTGAAAATAGGGTCGGCTTCTGCGCAACTCTTTTGGTTTGAGTTCGCTAACTGGCGGCGAGGCCGCTAATGATGCCGTCGAGGATGTCCTTCTCACTGATGAAGAAGGAACGGGCTTCACTGTTGCGCTCAATCATCGTCATGATGCCCTCGATGGCCACGCATCCACCACCGATGACATCTGCACGCCCGGGGTGGATGACGGGGTTGAGAGCGCGCACATCCGAAGGCAATCCAATCATCTGTCGGGTGAGCACCCGCAGTGCATCGAAGCGAAGCTCGGAACCGTGGATGGAGTCGGCATCGTAGCGCTCCATCCCCTGGGCAAGCGCCGAAAGAGTCGTAAACGTACCGGCACAGCCAACGAAGGTGAGGGCTTTGTCGATAGGAACGATCTTCTCCACTTCGGCCATGCGCTCAGCAACATAATCGCTAGCAATCTCAATCTCGGCCTCCGTGGGAGGATCGGTGCGCATGATGCGCTCGGTAAGCCGCACGCACCCCATCTGAGCAGAGTGCGAGCCGAGGATCTCGCCATCGATTGTCCCCACGACGAACTCTGTCGAACCACCGCCCAAATCGATGACGCAATACGGGCCCTCCTCAGAGTGCAGGTCCCCCACCGCACCGGTAAAGGACAGCAGTGCCTCTTCCTCACCGGAAATTACCTCCGCGCGAGCCCCCGGCTGGATTTCACCGAGAAGCTCCTCGGTCATGTTGAAGAACTCGCGGTGGTTTTTTGCATCACGAGTGGCCGAGGTGGCGACCATGCGCACGCGCTCGACCTTTTCAAACTTCATTTGTTTGACGTAGCCTTCGAGCGCTACGCGAGTCCGCGCAAGAGCTTCAGGATCAAACTCACCGGTAGCATCGACGCCCTGGCCAAGGCGAACGATCTCCATCGTGCGGGTGATGTCCCGGATATTGCCATCCTCCTGAATCTCGCTGATGAGCAGGCGAATGGAGTTGGTTCCGCAGTCGACAGCAGCGACGCGAGTCATAGGGTCAGCCTTTCTTTTAACCGGCGTTAGAAAAATCGAACTGGGTCATGTCGATGCCCAGGTCCCCCACGGTGGGCCAATCCTCAGGGATGGCGCTTCCCCGGAGTTTACCGTGCTCCGCAGCCATCGCGACGGCCTCGGTACCAAAGCGCACGCGGCCCGGCCCCTCAGCTAAGGCATAAGCGATGAGAACGTGGAGGCACTTCACGCGCTCTGGCATGCCGCCACCTGAAAACTCAGTGCCCAGGTCTTCCATGGCGTTACGGGTTTCCAGGTAGTGTTCGTGCGCTGCCTGGTAATCCTGCTGCAGGTCCTCTTCTTGGGCGAGGCGCTGCTCCATCCACTTCATGACATGGGCGACCTCAAGGCGCGATGCTTCGGCAGTCAGGCGCGGGTCGGTGAGGTAGTAAAGGGTGGGAAACGGGGTGCCGTCGGGAAGCTTGGGTGCGGTTTTAATCACCGCTGGGGCTCCGTCCGGGGTGCGGTAAGCAATGTCCACGACGCCGCGCGGGGCGCGACCCAACTGTTCGCGGACGACTTCAAGGTCAGCATCGGTCACGGTCATAGGAACCATTGTGACATGGAGATATGGATGAGTCCTATTCAGCAGGTGTTTCCGGTAGGTTTTCCGCATCTTCCGATACTGAATCCCACAGCACCGTGTACCACTCGCGGTCGTCGGCATCCTCACGACGCTCTGAGGTCACCGTGTCACCAGAGTCCATGCGCGGATCCATGATGCGAAAGGCCATCTCACCTTCATCCATGACACCGAAGCGGCGGCGCGCCTCCTCCTTGACGTATTCCTCGGATCGGTACTTGTCAATCTCCGTGAGGAGGTCATCCTTCTGTGCCTGCTTGGCGACGATTGAGCTTTCCAGCCGCGCAATCTCCGATTGGCCGTGGTAGTAATTTCGCAGCGGAACGGCAATGGATAGCAGTACTACGAGAACAACAGCGATGATCACGCCGATCCCGAGGATGTCTAGCCCTTTGGGCTGCACAGGCGCTTTCTTCCGTTTAGCTCGCTGCTCATCGCGGGCACGCGTGCGAACCGGAACGGTGTTCCGGCGTTTCGTGCGGGGAGAAGTAGTGCGTGCCATCGGAAAGCCATTGTATCCCGGACCGGCCCAGGTGCTGTGCGGCGCGCGACGTGTCCCAGAAATAACATGCGCCTCAGAAGTTTTGGGCTGGGCCTGTTCGGGGCCGGACAACAGGAAAGGTGCCACGATCAAAACGACTAAAAGGTGCCACAGTTTCTGTGGCACCTTTTGTTTCACCAGTAGTTCAGCGAGTGGTCTGTGCAGACCACTGCTAGAAACCGGAGTTGAGTCCTAGCCCTGGAAGCGCGGGAATGCGGAGCGGCCGGCGTAAACTGCGGCGTCACCCAGTTCCTGCTCAATGCGCAGCAGCTGGTTGTACTTGGCAACGCGCTCAGAACGGGCCGGAGCACCGGTCTTGATCTGGCCGCAGTTCAGAGCAACGGCGAGATCAGCAATGGTGGTGTCCTCGGTCTCACCGGAGCGGTGGGACATCATGGTGCGGTAGCCATTGCGGTGTGCCAGCTCAACGGCGTCGAAGGTCTCAGTCAGGGTACCGATCTGGTTAACCTTCACCAGCAGAGCGTTGGCGGCCTTCTTCTCAATGCCTTCCTTCAGGCGAGCCGGGTTGGTGACGAAGAAGTCATCGCCGACAATCTGCACCTTGTCACCGATAGCTGCGGTGAGCTTGGTGTAGCCCTCCCAGTCATCTTCCTGCAGCGGGTCCTCGATGGACACGATCGGGTAGTTGGCGATGAGGTCCTCGTAGACCTTGGCCATCTCCTCAGCGGTGTGCTCGCCGCCCTCGAAGTGATACTTGCCGTCCTTGTAGAACTCGGAGGATGCAACGTCGAGGGCCAGGGCAACATCCTTGCCCGGCTTAAAGCCGGCCTTCTCGATGGCCTCAACGATGAGGTCCAGAGCTGCCTTGGTGGACTCAGCCTCCGGAGCGAATCCGCCCTCGTCACCCAGGCCGGTGGACAGGCCCTTGGACTTAATAACGGCCTTCAGTGCGTGGTAGACCTGTGCACCCATGCGCAGAGCCTCGCTGAAGGACTCGGCGCCGATCGGGGCGATCATGAACTCCTGAACGTCAACGCCGGAGTCAGCGTGGGCACCACCGTTGACGATGTTCATCATCGGAACGGGCAGGACATGAGCGTTCGGGCCGCCAATGTAGCGGTAGAGCGGAAGGCCAGCAGACTCGGCAGCGGCCTTAGCGGCTGCGATGGACACGCCCAGGATGGCGTTGGCGCCGAGGCGGGACTTGTTATCCGTGCCGTCCAGCTTGATCAGGGCCTGGTCGATGAGACGCTGGTCATCGGCCTCGAAGCCAGCAAGTTCATCAGCGATCTCTTCGTTGACGTTCTCAACAGCCTTCAGAACGCCCTTGCCCAAGTAGCGGTCACCACCGTCACGCAACTCGTGAGCCTCGTGAACACCGGTGGAAGCGCCAGACGGAAC
This sequence comes from Corynebacterium sp. HMSC059E07, assembly GCF_001814395.1. Taxonomy (NCBI): domain Bacteria; kingdom Bacillati; phylum Actinomycetota; class Actinomycetes; order Mycobacteriales; family Corynebacteriaceae; genus Corynebacterium; species Corynebacterium sp. HMSC059E07. The sequence goes on along the minus strand of NZ_KV816333.1, from coordinate 151,870 downwards.
GCCGGCGACACCGCGTGCACCATCGTCGAGGAATACTTCAGCCTCAACAGTGGGGTTGCCGCGGGAATCAAGAATTTCGCGTGCCATTACGTGGATGATGTCAGCCATGCTGCTTTCACTCCTATAGAGCCAAATTGATCTTGGGTTCGTGTTCTGGGAGGGGCTCCCAAACCACCTGGGGACAATTGTTCCAGAAAACTTCGGAACGTGTCGGGCGGAAACGGACAACGTGACATAGATCTAGAAAGAGGCTAGGACACGGCAGGCTGTTCAATGGCGTAGGAATTTGCGGCTGCTGCGACTTTACGCAGGTAGTCCTCAGATTGGTTGTAATTGAGGACCGCTGAACGCCATCCCTCTGGCGTGGAAAGATCCCTATTTCCGTGACACAGCAGTGCGGCAGCACCCAACGCGGCATCGTCGATTTGATTGGGATCAGCAACACCATCGCCGTTGGCATCTCGGCCTAGATGCTCCCACGAAGAAGCGATGAATTGCATGGGGCCAACCGCCCGATCAAACTCGACATCGCCGTCAATGGCGCCGCCATCGCTATCAGGAACCAAAGTGGTGTTGTTAGTTCCGTCGAGAGGAATGCCCACGATGGGCGGGTCGGGATAACCATTCTCATCGAGGGATGAACGGTCGAAGAGGCTTCCGTTATAGGTCCCGTGACGAGTTTCTACCCACCCGATACCGGCGAGGGTATTCCAGCGCAGATTACAGTTCGGCCAGGATTGCCGCGCAATCAGCTCGGCGTTGCCGTAGGCCCGCAATGCCTGGGCGGGGATACTGGTGGCGTTAGCAAGCTGGTCGGACCACCACGTCAGCTTGTCCGCCGTGCGCCCCGGCCCGTCGACATCAATAGCGGGCACCTCTGCCCCGCCCACGGGTGGAAGTTCCTCTGGGACGGGGGAAAGCTGCCGGAACGGGGATGGCTTATCCAGGAAGGAAAGACTCCAAGCCACCAAGGAAATGATCAGAATGATGGCCAAGACAATGCCGAGGCCACAGCCCCCGATCCTCCTAAGCCCCTGCGTCATAAAGGTGAATACTACAGCCCGTTACAGGAAGGGGGTCGAGCGACACAGAGGGCGCCACGAGGCGACCGTATAGACAAGACCTACGACAATCGCGGAACAAAAGTTATGTCCAAATGTTCCCATGCGTAACATTCTGCGCTACACTGCAGCGTTGAACAGAGAGCCGAGGCCCTGCTGGTGCTCCACGTTCTATCACTGTCCGTTCTAGAAACGTGTCTTTCTCTTAGTCAAGGAGTTCCATGTCCATCCGTCGTATCCTCGCTACTGCTTCCGCCGTTGTCACTCTGGGTGCCATCGCACCCGCTACCGCCTCCGCCGCTTCCCTGACTGAGCTGGGCGGCTTCCTCTCCCAGGGCATCCAGTCCGCTGATTGCAACACCCTGCGCAGCACCCTGACGCTGATTGATCAGAGCACCGAGGGTGAGCTGCTTACTCCGAACACCACCCGCAACCAGCTGTCCAAGAACCTCACCGCACTGGGCAACTCTGAGGAACTCGGCCCGCTGGCCTTGGCCGCCGTGAAGTACTCCGGCCAGACCGCCGACCGCGCCCTCGAGTGCAAGATCGTCAAGGAAGACACTCTCGCAACCGGCGGTACCGGCCTATCCTCCACGATCGCTGACTACGCTCCCCTGCTGTCCTCGATGATCCAGAAGGGCTAGTTCTTTTCTCGGGCCTTACCCTCGGCCCACAGGCGCTCCTGCTCCTCTACCCCCACGACGTCCTCCGTGCCGTCGAAAAGGTAGGGCGCGCGGGAGCGCATTTTGTTGACGAAGGACATCGCGACATCGTCGAGAGTAAAAGCCCCACGGCGTGCCGCGATCTCGGCGTGAAAGAGGACCTGCAAGAAGACATCGCCCAATTCCTTAAGCAACTCGGAATCAGTGGCACGCTCCCGCACCGCCTGGGCGAATTCCGCCGACTCTTCTTCTAGATACGGCAGTAACGTCTCGTGGGTTTGATCGCGCTCCCACTCCCCGATGCGCCGCGCACGCGACATCACCTCACGTGCCTTCCACATCGGTTCCTCAAGGGAGGGGGCGAGGATGAGGTCCGCATCAGCGTCGATAAGCGCGCGCACCTGCGGGTGTGATGGATCTGTGCTCACCACAACACCATGGCCTTCCGGATCCTCACCGCACAACAGGGAATCAAAGTCCCAGCGCACCTTCACCGGAATTTCATCAGTGAAAACAACAGGGCCCTGCAGTTTCCCAACGGCCTCCATAGGGATTAACGTGGGCCAGCGCGGATCTAACAACAGGACAGTCATAAGCAACGAGTATAGGTCCCCAGTTCTTTGAACTTTCGCTGCAGTTGCACAAACGCCCGCCTGAAGGGGTATTTTTAACCAATGACCACTTCCAATCTCACCGAATCGCCGCGCACACACTCTGTGACATTGTGGACGCTCATCGCGCTCATCATCGGTTCCACGGTGGGCGCCGGAATCTTCTCTCTTCCGCAGAACATCGCCTCCGTGGCCGGCCCTGGCGCCATGCTCATCGGCTGGCTCATCGCCGGCGTGGGCATGCTCTCTGTCGCCTTCGTTTTTCAAATTCTCGCGCACCGCAAGCCGCACCTCGACTCCGGTGTGTACTCCTATGTTCGCGCCGGCCTGGGTGACTTCATCGGTTTTACCTCCGGCTGGGGCTACTGGCTGGGTTCCGTCATGGCGCAGGTAGGCTACGCCACCCTGTTCTTCAACACCATTGGCCACTACGTGCCTTTCTTTGACGCCGACCACCGCTGGGTCTCCGCCATCGCCGTATCAGTGTTGTCCTGGGGAATCTTTGCTGTGCTGGCCCGCGGTATTAAGCAGGCGGCCATCATGAACATGGTCACCTCCGTGGCCAAGATCGTCCCCATCCTCGCCTTCATCGTCATCCTCGCATTCGTAGGCTTTAGCTGGGACAAATTCACTCTTGATTTCTGGGGTGAGGCCTCCGATAAGTCCCTCTTCGAGCAGATTCAGGGCATCATGCTCTTTACCGTGTGGGTCTTCATCGGCGTGGAGGGCGCATCCGTGTACTCCAAGCAGGCGCGCACGCGTGCCGACGTCGGCCGCGCCACTGTCATCGGCTTCATCAGCGTTCTGGCGTTGCTGGTATCCGTGTCCACGCTGAGCTTCGGCGTGCTTACCCAGGAGGAGCTCGCAGCGCTGCCGGATAACTCGATGGCGTCCGTGCTCACCGCGGCCGTAGGCGAATGGGGCGGCGCTCTCATTTCCCTCGGCCTGTGCCTCTCCGTGCTCGGCGCCTACGTGTCCTGGCAGATGCTGTGCGCGGAGCCGATTGTCCTGATGGCTGTCGATGGTCTTCTCCCCCGCAAGATCGGCACCGTGAACATCGCCGGTGCGCCGTGGGTAGCGCAGCTGATTTCTACGCTGACGATTCAGCTCTTCGTTATCGTCTTCTTCCTCAACGAAACTTCTTATAACGCCATGGTGCAGCTGGCCACCATCATGTACCTGCTGCCCTACATCTTCTCTTCCCTTTACCTGGTCCTCTTGGCCGTGCGCGGCAAGGGGCTGACTCACCCGCATGCCGGGGTGCGCTTCGATATTTCAGGTCCGGAGGTGAGCCGCCGAGAGAATCGCCGCCACCTCTGCATCGGCCTCGTCGCCTTCATCTATTCCCTGTGGCTCATCTATGCCGCCGACCCGGTTTATGTTCTTCTCGGCGCGCTGGCCGTAGTCCCCAGCATGATTCCTTATGTGGCCACCCGCCTGTACAAGAAGGAACGCGTGTTCAACACCTTCGAATGGTTCGTGGTAGCGCTGGTAGTTATCGGCGCGGTTGCCGCGGTGTGGGGCTTGAGCACGGGCCGCCTGGCGCTCTAGAAAACCTCGGGCGCCGAGCGGTGCGATAGCACTGCATAGGCGATGCAGCTTGCTATCCACAACACGTGGCCGATAGCGCTGATGACGAGGAAGATGCCTCCAGTAATCGAGGCCGCTTCCTCGTTGCCAAACCACCACGTCGGAACGGTGGCTGGTCCGACGTCCCCAAAATCCGGCACGTTGGCATTGCCCACGATAAAGCCGATGAACACTAAAGCCAGGGACACCCACGCCCATGCCAGCTTGCTTGTGTAATCACCGCGGATGAACAGCGGGAGCAAACCAAGTAGCACCCAGATGCCGACCAGGATTACCCCGAACATCATCAACATGAAGGTGAGCCAGCCACCGTTCTCACCGCTGAACTTAATCACCAGTGAGACGGGGATGCTGAGCAGCGAGGCAGCCATCCACACCGCCACTAAAACGATTCTGGGATTGGCCCGAGAAATCCCGGCGGCGGTGCTGGCGTCCATTATTTTTCTCCTACGCTAATGACATTCTTCTTAGTCTTAGCACCACTGACGTCGACGCGCTCGAGTTCGAACATCGAGGCCAAGAAGTCCGCCACCCACTGCAGGAGTTCGATGTCACGCAGCTTCGGGTCCGTGACGTTGCGTCCGGCCTTGGGGAAGTTGAGCTGGATGGCCTTGGCAGCTGCACGGTAGTTGGAGCCTGGGAAGAGGCGTTTGAGGCGTACCTGCTTGGAATCCGCCAGCTCCACCGGATGGACCTTGATGCGCGTGCCCTGCACCGTGATATCGCTGACCCCGGCCCGGCGGGCCTGGTGGCGCAGGCGAGCCACGGCGAGCAGGCGCTCGACCGGCTCCGGAATGGGCCCGTAGCGGTCCTGCATTTCCTCCACCACATGAGCCAGGTCCGCGTTGTCCTTGGAGGCCGCCAGCTTGCGGTAGACCTCCAAACGCAAGCGCTCGGAGTTGATATAGGACTCCGGAATATGGGCATCCACCGGGAGATCGATTCGGATTTCCTTCGGGCCTTCGTCCGTGACCACGGGGGTCTCACCACGCGCGAGCGCCTTGAAGGTCTCCACTGCCTCACCGACAAGGCGCACGTAGAGGTCAAAGCCCACGCCGGCGATGTGGCCGGATTGCTCGGCGCCCAGCACGTTGCCGGCACCGCGCATCTCAAGGTCCTTCATGGCCACGGCCATACCGGCGCCCAGATCGTTGTTTTGGGCGATGGTGGCCAGGCGGTCATAGGAAGTTTCCGTCAGCGTGGCGCCCTTCGGGTACAGGAAGTAGGCATAGCCGCGCTCGCGGGAGCGGCCCACGCGCCCGCGCAGCTGGTGCAGCTGGGACAGGCCCATGTGGTGGGCGTTCTCCACGATGAGGGTATTCGCATTAGCAATATCCAGGCCGGTTTCCACGATGGTGGTACACACCAGGACGTCGAACTCGCGGTCCCAGAAACCTTGGACGGTGCGCTCAAGGACGTCCTCGTTCATCTGGCCGTGTGCCACGACGATTCGGGCCTCCGGCACCAGGTCCCGCAGCTCGCGGGCCTTCTTTTCGATATCCGCAACTTTGTTGTGGATGAAGAAGACTTGGCCGTCGCGCAGCAGCTCACGGCGGATGGCCGCGGCCACCTGCTTATCCTCATACGCGCCCACATAGGTCAGGACCGGGTGGCGGTCCTCCGGTGGGGTCAGGATGGTGGACATCTCGCGGATGCCCGCCATGGACATCTCCAAGGTGCGCGGAATCGGCGTCGCGGACATGGTGAGCACGTCCACGCTGGCCTTGAGCGCCTTGATGTGCTCCTTGTGCTCGACACCAAAACGTTGCTCCTCATCCACCACGATGAGGCCCAAGTTCTTCCACTGCACGCCAGTCTGCAACAAACGGTGGGTACCGATGACGATGTCCACGGAACCATCCGCCAAACCGGCCAGAATCTCCTTGGATTCCTTGGCCGAGGTAAAACGCGAAAGCACCTCAATATCCACCGGGAAGCCCTGCATGCGCTCGCGGAAAGTATCGGTGTGCTGCTGGGCCAGCAAAGTGGTGGGCACGAGGACCGCGACCTGCTTGCCGTCCTGCACGGCCTTGAAGGCTGCGCGCACCGCCACCTCGGTTTTGCCATAGCCCACATCGCCGACGACCACGCGGTCCATCGGCACCGTGGATTCCATATCCTGCTTGACGGCGTCGATGGCCAGCATTTGGTCCTCGGTCTCGACGAAGGGGAAGTTATCCTCCATCTCCGCCTGCCACGGGGTATCGGGGCCAAACTGGTGACCGGGTGCAGCCTGGCGCTTGGCATAAAGTTCCACCAGCTCACCGGCGATCTCGCGCACCGCGGCGCGCGCCTTCTTCTTGGTGTTCTTCCAGTCCGAGCCGCCCATCTTGGACAACGTCGGCGTCTCACCGCCGGTGTATTTGCTCAGCAAATCCAGCGAATCCATGGGGACCCACAGCTGGTCAGCTGGCTGGCCGCGCTTGGAGGCGGCATACTCCAACACGATGTATTCGCGGCGCGAAGTCTCGTCACCGGATTGAACGGTGCGCTCGGCCATCTTGAGGAACTTGCCGATGCCATGGGTCTCATGCACCACGTAGTCCCCCTGCTTGAGTGCGAGGGGATCCACGCGGTTACGGCGCTTTGCTGGGCGACGCTTCGCCCCCGCAATATCGCCCACACGGTTACCCGTCAGGTCAGTTTCCGTGATGACGACCAGCGGCAGTGCCTCAGCGTCCTTGAGCTTGCGTACCTTCGGGAACACCAGCCCAGCATGTGACAAGGCCTGGTAGAGCGTGACTTCGCCGGGGCTCGGCTCCCAGCCAGGTGTGGCCACCTTCGTGGGGATACCCTTCTCCGCAAAGCGCTCCACCATGCGCTTGATAGCGCCCTGCGCAGGGGCAATGAAGGCGGCACGCCCGCCGGCCGTCGTGTGCGCCAGAAGCTGCGCCATCATGGCATCAATCTCTGGGATATCACCGCGCGGAGTAGGTCCGGGCTCAAAGTCCAGCGGTAAGGTCTGCGATTCAGCCGCCGCAAACATCCCCGGCGGCGCAAAAGTCCACAGCGGTGCCTCGATATTCCGGCACGTCGCCTCCAACGACTCATAGGAGCGATAACTCGACGCCGAGGTGTCCAAGCCCTCGGCAGCCAGCGGGCCATCCGCGCCCATCGCGGCGGCCTCCCAGCCAGCAGCCAAGAACTCCGCATCGGTGGATTCCAGATCCGCGATGCGGGTGCGGATTTTCTCCGGCGCCACGAGCAGCACGTGCGTGCCCGGGGCAAGGAGTTCGGGGAGGGTGACGAAGGGGGCGTCGGCAAGCACGGCCAGCACAGCTTCCATACCTTCAGCCGGGATGTGCTCCCCTACCTTGGTCAGAAGCTCCGCCAGCGCTGCGTTGCCCCCAAACTTCTGCGCCAGCTCGCGGGCGCGTTCGGCGACTTCATTGGTGATCGGCAGCTCACGGGCGGGATAGATAGCGACCTCTCCCACCTCGATCTCGGGGATGGCACGCTGGTCAGCCACGGAGAACTGACGGATATCCGTAATCTCATCACCCCAGAACTCCACGCGCACCGGGTAGTCCGACGTGGTGGGGAAAACATCAAGAATGCCGCCGCGCGTGGCGTACTCACCGCGCTTGGCCACCATGTCCACGTGCTTATAGGCGCGAAACTCCAGCTCCGACAGGATATGCGCGAGCTCGTGCTCGTCCTCTTCCTTCAGGAAAATGGGTGCGCGGCCCTCCACCTTGCTCAGGATGGGCTGGCAGTACCCGCGGGCGGAGGTCACCACGACCTGGGCTTTGCCCGCCCCCACGAGGTCAAGCACACGCGCGCGCTTGCCGACGATATCCGCGGCCGGCGACAGCCTCTCATGCGGAAGCGTCTCCCAGGCCGGGAAGTAGGCGACCTTATCCCCCAGCATGGCCGTCAGCTCCGCGGTAAGGTCCTCTGCCTCGCGCCCGGAGGCGGTCACCACCAGCACCGGTGCGTGGTGCGCCAAGGTACCGATGGCCCAGGGACGGGCCTGGTCGATGCCAGTAATGTGCAATGAGGCTTCCCCCACTTGGGAGGCGAGGCCTTTAAGTTTCGGATCTGAGGCGGCTACTTTTAAAAGCCCGCCCAGCATCGGCGTTGCCACCTACTTAGCTCCCTTCAACTTCGGTGCTGCTTCCATGCCGGAAAGACCATTCCAGCACAGATTTACGATGTGCGCGGCAACTGTCTCACGCGAAGGCTCACGCTCATCCAGCCACCACTGGGCTGTGGTGGCCACCATGCCGACGAGCGCCTGGCCGTAGAGCACCGCCAGCTCTGGGTCGAGCCCGCGATGTTCAAAGGCCTCACCGAGGATGTGCGCGATCTGATTAACTGCTGCGTTCAACAACGTGGAGAAACTACGCTCATCCCCTGGCTTGGAATCGCGCACGAGGATCAAGAAACCATCGGTTTCCTCCTCCACATAGGTCAGCAGGGCGACAACCCCCTGCTCGATGCGCTCGCGCCAAGAACCCGTCTGTAGCGATTCCGTCACGACCTTTTCCAAAGCGACGAGCTCGCGGTCAATGACGACGGCATAGAGGCCTTCCTTGCCGCCGAAGTGCTCATAGACCACCGGTTTGGACACTCCGGCGCGTGCCGCGATGTCCTCCACGCTGGCGCCATCGAAACCGCGCTCTGCGAAGGCCGCACGGCCAATGGAGATCAACTGCTCACGGCGCTCACGCCCGGTCATCCTTTGTCGAACCATGCCTACTACTGTATCTCCCCCATCGGACATGGCCCGCACCAGCTAAAAGTAAGCCGCAAGCAACGGGAATGCGAGTCTTGGCCACCTGTTTAGGTCTGATACGCACCCGTCGGGTAACATGTCCCCCAGCGCTCATAATGTGGGCGCGTTTCCCCATGGTGTAATCGGCAACACTACGGTTTTTGGTACCGTCATTCTAGGTTCGAGTCCTGGTGGGGAAGCAAGCACAAAACCGCCTGGACTGCAATTTTTCAGCTCTTGGCGGTGTTTATTTTCTTTTCTTGCGACCGCGCCTAAATCCCCTGATTTCAGCCCTCCGCGCAATCGACGCCACCTGCGCCGCGGTGTAGTTCAAGGGAGCAATACCAGCGCGCGGAAGCACCCACCCGCGCCAATACGCCATAACCGCTAGGCCAAAGCCCACGAAGGGCGAGATGACCATGCCAAGGGCAAACTTGTCGAAGTGCGCGAAGGATGCCATCACGATTCCTGTAAGCACCGCCGGCACGGCGTAGAGCGGGCTTCCCCCAAAGACCGAGGGAATCTGGCCGGAAGCAACATCGCGCACCATTCCGCCACCCACTGCAGTCAAGACGCCCAAGAATACGCAGGCGATAAACGGCATTCCATGGGTCAGCGCCTTCACACATCCAGTCGTGCACCACACGCCCAAGATGACAGCATCCGCGTGCTCGAGGAAGATTTCCCAGGCCTTGCCTTTCAAATCCGTCAAGAAAGCAACGAGCGCGCCCACACACGCCAGCGTGAGGTACAGCGGATCAGAGATAGCCGCTGCCGGACCGCTAGCGATCAGCATGTCACGAATCATGCCGCCCGCCAGCGCCGAAAAGAGCGCCAGAAAGACGAAACCAATAATGTCGAATTCCCTACGGCGTGCAATCGTGCCACCGATAATGCCGTTGAGCACCACACCGATGAGGTCAAAGACCTGGTACAGGGAATGGATGAGCGGGTCGACGTCCTGAATCACAGATACTGACCCTAGCGTACTGCTCACATAATGATGGTGGATTTGCTGTAGTTCACTATCCTCAACTTCCTGCCACCTTAAAGCGCCGCCCCGGAACCCCCTTGACGGCCACCCTTTCCAAATGTGCAGACCTGGAAGTGCAGATACGCAGGTGGGCGTCGTGAAGCGCAACGCACTGCTTGGCGACGACCAGGGGTCTGCACTTTCAGGTCTGCACTTTTGCAGATATCAAGCGCCTCCGCATCGGCACCCCGCTGGCACAGCTCGGCGCTAGCGGGCCGTGCCTACGAGAGCATCGTGAAGGGTTAGCCCTGCGCCTCCGGCGTCGCATAGGGGCTGCGGGAGGAATCCACCACCTGGCCGCTGTGCGCGGAGTGCGTGGTGGCGGTTTGGTCGAAGACTAAGGCTGCTGGCTTTACACGCACGTCGGGCTTCTCGCCTTTATTGACCATGACGTACTGCCCCATCATTCCCTCGTCCTCATGAAGCAACATGTGGCAGTGGTACATGTACGGGATGGTCTTGTCCGGGAAGTGTCCGAACTCCACCAGCAAGCGCGCGGTTGCCTTGGGCGGAAGGTTCACAATGTCCTTCCACCCGGAGTTGAACACATTCATCTTCTCATCGCCGTCCCAGTCCAGGACCTTGAAGCGGGCGTTGTGGATGTGGAAGTTGTGCGGCCAATCAGAATTCTCATTGGTCACGGTCCAGATTTCCGGGGCGTCGTGATCAATGACGGTATCCACCCGCGCCATGTCCATCTGCTCACCGTTAATCATGAAGGTGTTGAGCACGAACTCACGCTCCGTGAGCCCATCCGTTGACGGGGTCTTCGCCGCGGCTGGGTCAAGCGTTGCCGGCAGGGCCGGTGACTCCGGCGCGGACTCCGCAGGCCCGGAGATGGTGAGAATGTCAAAGGAATCCTGGAATCCAAAGTCAGCCGCATCCTTGTCTTTGGGCACCCCAAAGTTATCCTTGCGCGGCACCGAGCGCAGCGTGACCTCCTTACCGGGCTCCAAATCTACGATGATTTCGGCACGCTCGCCCGGGCCGAAGAGGAGGGAGTCGACTTTCACGGGGGCGTCGAGAAGCCCTGTGTCCGTGGCAATGACGTGGAAGGGGCCGTTGCTCAGCTCCAGTGTGTAGAAGCGCATCGAGGCACCGTTGAGCAGGCGCAGGCGGACCCGGCGCGTGGTGGCGTCGAAGCGTGCATTGGTAATGCCGTTGACCAGAGGCGTGGTACCCAGAAGACCCAGGGTGTTATCGCTTTTCTCATCGATCTGGCCGTCTTCGGTGAATTTCGCATCCATGATGACCAGCGGGATATCATCCACACCGTAATCCTGCGGCAAGTCAAGACCAGAGGCCACGTCGTCATCAATCAGGAACATCCCCGCCAGCCCACGGTAGGCATGCGTGGCCGTGGCCATGTGCGGGTGCGGGTGGTACCACAGCGTGGCCGCGGGCTGGGTGATCTCCCATTCGGGTTTCCAGGTCTTGCCCACCTCAATTGGCGAGTGCGGGCCGCCATCTGAGTAGGCAGGCAATTTCATGCCGTGCCAGTGCACCGTGGTCATCTCAATGAGGTTGTTCGTAATTTCCGCGCGGACCTTCTCCCCGCGCCGGGCGCGCAGGGTGGGCCCTAAGAAGGGGCCGTTGAAACCCCACGTCCTGGTGCGGTCGTTGCCGGGGAGGACCTCCGAGTAACCGTCCTGCGCGGTCAGCTTGAAAACTCGCGTTCCGTCAATAACTTCGCCCTCTTCCACCGGCGGGATGGGCAGGGCGCGCGGCTCACCGTCATAGCCCTGTGGCTCCGGCTGATTCTTCGACCCCGAGGTGGAGCAGGCGCTCAACCCCATCACGGAGGCACCGGCGATGGTGAGCATGGAGCCTTGGACGAAGACACGGCGGGACACTGTGGGACGAGCGGAGATAGACATGTTTTCCAGGATAGAGATCAGGCAAACCTTAGGGCCCGGATAAGGTCGAGTCGGGCTTAAGATCACAGTCATGACTCAGAGCTCGTCACCCTCCCAGGAATCCGCCAACGCCCGCCGCTTCGTGTGGTCGAATGGCCTGCAGGACATGGGCGATCAATTGCTCTCCGGCAAGACCGTCCTCCCCTGGCTGTTCAGTGCGGCCGGGGTGCCGGGCTTCTTCACGGGCCTACTGGTCCCCTTGCGCGAGTCCGGCTCCATGCTCCCGCAGGCGGCCCTGACCCCGTGGGTGGTGTCCCATCCCGCCCGCAAGCGCCTGTGGGTGCTGGGCTCGGTGGGTCAGGGTGTGTGCGCGGCGATTATCGCGGCGGCTGCTGTGCTTGTTCGCGGCCCCCTCCTCGGCCTCATTGTCTGCCTCGCGCTTGCTGTTCTCGCCGTGCTACGCGCGCTGTGTTCGCTCACCGGCAAGGACGTCCAGGGCCGCACCATCTCCAAGGGGCGCCGCGGCGTGGTGACCGGACGGGCCACGCAGCTCGGCGGGGCGGTCACCCTGATTACCGGTGGCGTCCTCGCCGTTCTGGGCGAACTCCCGCGTTGGGGTCTGGCGGTGTTGCTGGCCATCGGCGCGGCCACGTGGTTCCTGGCAGCAGCGGTCTTTCGCAGCATCGAGGAGCCTGTGCCGGAAAGCTCCGGTCAGAAGGGGATAAACCGCAGCTGGTGGAAGGACACCTGGCAGCTATACACCCAGGATGCCCGCTTCCGTGGCTTCGTTAACGTCCGCGCCCTGTTGCTGGTCTCCGCCTTGTCCACATCCTTCATCGTGGTGCTTTCGCAGAACATCGGCTCGCAGGCGCTCAGTGGGCTCGGCGGCTTCGTCCTGGCTTCGGGCTTGGCCAGCCTCGTCGGCGGCCGGGTTTCCGGTGTGTTGTCCGATAAGTCCTCCCGCTTGGTCATGTCCTGGGCCGCGGGTGCCGCGGCATTCATCTTGCTGGTCATCGTGGCCTGTGCCGCGTGGGCGCCGACGGCTATGAGCATGTGGGCGCTTCCCCTCGGCTTCTTCCTGGTCAACCTGGCGCACGCCGCCATCCGCGTGGCTCGCAAGACTTATGTGGTGGACATGGCTGGTGAGGATAAGCGCACCCGCTACGTCGGGGCCGCAAACACCATGATGGGCGTCATCCTCCTCGTCGTCGGCGGCATCTCCGCCGTCATTGCACTCGCGGGCCCCTCGGCGGCCATCCTGTTCTTAGCGTGCATCGGCCTGATTGACGCATGGCGTGCCCGAGCGCTCCCGGAGGTGTCACACGGGAAGTAGGCAGCACGCGTTATGATGAAACACAGTAAGTCCTGACCCCCAATCACAGGAGAAGCACACACTCGTGGCTGAAGTAACTGACTGCGCCGCCATTGTCCTGGCAGCAGGCGCAGGTACCCGCATGAAATCCTCAACCCAAAAGACGTTGCATGAGATTGGCGGGAGGTCACTTCTCGGCCACGCCCTCCACGCAGCCGCCGGCCTGAATCCGGAGCACCTCGTGGTCGTCGTGGGCCACCAGCGTGATCAGGTCTCCCCTGCTGTCGATGCCATCGCCGAGGAACTGGATTGCGCAGTTTCTCAGGCGGTCCAGGAGGAGCAGAACGGTACCGGCCACGCCGTGCAGTGCGGCTTGAGCGCTCTGCCGGACTTTAACGGAACCGTCATCGTGACTAACGGTGACGTTCCACTTCTGCGTCCGGAGACTTTGCGCCAGCTGCAGGAAGCCCATACCGGCGAGGGCAATGCCGTAACAGTTCTGTCCATGACGCTGGAGGATCCCACCGGTTACGGCCGCGTGCTGCGCGCCGAGGATGGATCCGTCACCGCCATCGTGGAGCAGAAGGACGCCTCTGAGGAACAACGAAAGGTGCGTGAGGTCAACTCCGGCGTCTTTGCGTTCGACGGTGCCGTGCTTCGCGACGCTTTGACGAAGCTCAACTCCGATAACGCCCAGGGCGAGCTCTACATCACCGATGTGTTGGAGATTGCCCGCGAAGACGGCCACCGCGTTGGTGCGCACGTCGCCGCCGATCCGGAGGAGCTCTCCGGCGTCAACGACCGCGTGCAATTAGCTCAAGCCGGCCGCCTGCTCAACCGCCGCGTGGTTGAGGAAGCCATGCGCGGCGGCGCCACCATCGTTGACCCCGACACCACCTGGATCGGCGTCAACGTGACCATTGGCCAGGACGTCACCATTCACCCCAACACCCAGCTGTGGGGTGCCACGACCATCGCCGATGGCGCCGAAATCGGCCCCGACACCACGCTGACCAACATGCAGGTTGGTGAAGGCGCACATGTGGTGCGCACGCACGGCTTCGACTCCGTCATTGGCGGCAACGCGCAGATTGGCCCGTTTACCTACATCCGCCCCGGCGTCATCGTGGGCGAAGAAGGCAAGCTGGGCGGCTTCGTCGAGGCAAAGAAGGCACAGATCGGCCGCGGCACCAAGGTGCCTCACCTGACGTATATCGGTGACGCCACCGTGGGCGATTACTCCAACATTGGTGCTTCCTCCGTCTTCGTCAACTACGACGGCGTCAACAAGCACCACACCACCATCGGCAGCCACGTGCGCACCGGCTCGGACACCATGTTCATCGCCCCCGTCACCGTCGGTGATGGCGCTTACTCCGGTGCGGGTACAGTGATTAAGGACGACGTTCCTGCGGGAGCGCTCGCGGTCTCCGGCGGCAAGCAGCGCAACATCGAAGGTTGGGTGCAAAAGAAGCGTCCGGGCACGCCGGCAGCAGAAGCCGCCGGCAAGGCACAGGACGCCAAGGCTGACGAATAGACCACTAACTAACGACAAGTAAAGGGATATCTACCTATGACTGGCAAGGTTACCGGCAGCAGCAAGAACATGATGCTCTTCACTGGGCGCGCTCACCCAGCGTTGGCTGAGGCTGTGGCCAAGGAGCTCAAGACCGATCTGGTTCCAACCACCGCGCGCGATTTCGCCAACGGTGAGATCTTCATTCGCTTCGAGGAGTCCGTCCGTGGTGCCGACTGCTTCGTGATGCAGTCCCACACCCAGCCGCTCAACAAGTGGTTGGTGGAACAGCTCATCATGATCGACGCGCTCAAGCGCGGCTCCGCTAAGCGCATCACCGCCATCCTGCCCTTCTACCCATACGCACGCCAGGACAAGAAGCACCTGGGACGCGAGCCTATTTCCGCCCGCCTGGTGGCAGACTTGCTGGCTGCTGCTGGTGCCGACCGCATCGTGTCCGTGGACCTGCACACCGACCAGATTCAGGGCTTCTTCGATGGCCCGGTCGACCACATGCACGCGATGCCGATCTTGGTGGACTACATCAAGTCCAAGTACCCGCTGGACAACCTCGCTGTGGTCTCCCCCGATGCTGGCCGCGTGAAGGTGGCGGAGAAGTGGGCGCACGAGCTTGGCGACGCCCCACTCTCCTTCGTTCACAAGACCCGCTCCACTACCGAGGCCAACAAGACGGTGTCCAACCGCGTCGTCGGTGACGTCGAGGGCAAGGACTGCATCCTGCTCGATGACATGATTGATACCGGCGGCACCATCGCGGGCGCTGTCCGCGTGCTCAAAGAAGCCGGCGCCAAGTCCGTGGTTATTGCGTGTACCCACGGTGTCTTCTCCGACCCGGCCCGCGAGCGCCTGTCCGAGTGCGGTGCTGTCGAGGTCATCACGACCGATACCCTGCCGCAGTCCACCGAGGGCTGGGACAACCTCACGGTCCTGTCCATCGCCCCGCTGCTGGCTCGCACCATCCACGAAATCTTCGAGAACGGTTCCGTGACTACCCTCTTCGAGACTCACTAGAGCCTTCACCGAACCTGCTGCCGCCACTCTCAGTCCTTTGGGACTGCGAGTGGCGGCGTTCCTATGGTCATACTGTTAGGGTGACCAACCCCCAGACAGCATTTGCCGATGTACAACGAGCATTAACGTCGCTCGCCGATGCTTCCCAGGCCGAACCCATGTCCGCCTATATGAAGCACCAATTTGCCTTCTTAGGCGTGAAATCGACGCCACGGCGGCAGGCGGTGCGGTCAATCCTTGCCCGCTGCCCCCTAGATTGGCCGATGATTCTGAGCATTCTCCGTACGGCGACGAGTTCTTTATCCGCAAGGCAATCGGCTGGGCGCTGCGGGATCATGCGCGCCGCGATCCAGAGTGGGTGCGGGACTTTGTCCGCGACCACGAGCTGGCACCATTGTCTCAGCGCGAGGCGCTCAAACACCTTTCTTAGACCATCGTCATCTCCTTTAAGCAGGAGCGATAGCAAAAGGATGTGTTTTGTGGAGGCGGTCAAGTACGTGCTATGCTTTCCGAGTCTCGGCGAGGGAGAAATCCGTTATCGACGCGATTATATAAGTTAAGCAGTGAATTCTTTTTGCGGAATTCTTTTAAGCCTGCGATGACTCGTCCAAGACGTCCATCGGCAGGCTTTTGTCGTATCTACACGGTTCTTCATGAGCCCTTGCCGCACAACGATACTTTAAGGAGATTTACTTATGGCTTCTGAGCGCCCCGTATTGAAGGCTGAAGTCCGTTCCGAGTTCGGCAAGGGCTTCGCTCGCCGTCTGCGCGCTGCAGGCAAGATCCCGGGCGTCGTCTACGGCCACGCCGTCGACGTTCTGCACTTCGCCGTTGACCGCCTGGAAATGACCGCACTGGTCCGTAACCACGGCGTCAACGCCGTGTTCGAGCTGGAGCTCGAGGGCGAGCAGCACCTGGTCATGGTCAAGCACATTGACCAGAACGTCCTGACCTTCAACATCGACCACATCGACCTGCTCTCCATTAAGCGTGGCGAGAAGGTTGAGGTCGAGGTTCCGGTTGTCCTCGAGGGCGAGCCGGCTCCGGGCCTCATGTCCATCCAGGATGCCGACGTCCTCCTCGTCGAGGCAGACGTGCTCAACATTCCGGAAGAGATCGTCGTGTCCATCGAGGGCCTCGAGGACGGCACCGTGGTCACCGCCGGCGAGGTTTCCCTGCCGGAGGGCACCACCCTTGCTGCCGAGGAAGACACCGTCATCGTCTCCATCTCCGAGCCGGAGGTTGATGAGGACGTCGAGGCTGCCGCTGAGGCTGCTGAGGAAGGTGGCGCTGAGGCTGGCGCCGAGTCCGCCGACGAGTCCGCTTCCGAGGAGAAGAAGGACGAGGAGTAAACTTCCCCTCACCTATCTAACGCACCGCGCCTGCCCCCAGCTTTCTGGGGACGGACGCGGTTCGCCGTTTTTCGCCCCTACGCTGTTTAGAATGGGCAGCGTGACTTCTTCTCCCTTTCTCGTCGTTGGTCTAGGAAACCCCGGCCCGAAGTACACCGGTACCCGCCACAACATCGGCTTTGACGTGGCTGATGAGCTAGCCCACGAGCTATTCGCTACCTTTTCAGTTCACAAGAAGACGAACACCGATATAGCCGAAGCGCGGCGTGGGGACACCAAGGTGATCGTCGCCAAGCCGCGCAGCTTTATGAACCTGTCGGGCGGACCCATCAAGGCCCTCGCCCAATACTTCAACGTTCCTCATGATCACATCATCGTTGTCCACGATGAGCTGGAGCTCGACTTCGCCACCATCAAGCGGCGCCTCGGCGGCGGGGACCACGGCCATAACGGGCTGCGCTCCACCACGAAATCTCTGGGCACCAAGGACTACCAGCGCCTTTCAGTCGGCATCGGCCGCCCGCCCGGGCGCATGGACCCAGCCGCATTTGTGCTTAAAACATGGAACAAGCAGGAGGCGCAGGAGGTCCCCATCATGTGCGCCGACGCGGTCGATGAGATTCTTCGCGCGCTAGACTAACTGCCATGAAACTCGCTACCCTCCGCACCAGTTTTGGCACCTGCGCTATCCGTATTGACGGCCCCAACGTGGGCACCGAGCTGGATTATGAGGACGTAGGAGAACTGCTCGCCAGCCCCGATTGGTACAAAGCTGCGCAGCTCTCCGGTGAGCCCGTGGTTTTCGACGACGCCGACCTCGCCCCCGTCATCCCGAACCCAGGAAAGATCATCTGTGTTGGCGTCAACTACGCCAAGCATGCCCGTGAGATGGGCCGCGAGCTGCCTACACAGCCCACGCTCTTCATCAAGTTCCCGGAGGCTCTGACCGGGCCCTTCGACGATGTCTATGTGCCGGACTATGCCACGAAGAAGCTGGACTATGAAGGAGAGCTCGCCGTAGTCATGGGCCGCCGCGCGCACCGGGTGAGTGCGAAAGATGCGCTGGATTACGTGGCCGGCTATGCCATTATGAACGATTACACTCTGCGGGATTATCAGCGCGCCACCACGCAGTTCCACGCCGGTAAATCCTTCTACCGCACCGCCGGCTTCGGACCGTGGTTGACCACGACTGATGAATGGGCCCCGGGCAAGGCCGCGCGGCTAGTCACGACCGTCGATGGTGAAGTCCGCCAGGACGATAACACCGATGACCTCATCTTCTCCGTGGCCGAGCTCATCGCCTTCTGTTCCTCCCTCTACCCTCTGAATCCAGGCGATGTTATTGCCACCGGCACCCCGGAAGGCGTGGGCTTCGCGCGCGGCGAGGAAGCACTGCTTGGCGACGGCTCCCGCACCCGCATCAGTATCGAAGGGCTCGGCGCGATTGAGAACACCACGCGCTTCGGCGAACCTCCCGCTGCCGGGGGCTGCGGCGAAGACTGTACCTGTCACGGCCGTTAACATTCAGCCTTATCCAGGATCTTCAGCGAAAACTGACAGGCTTCGTTAGGGTGGGACACCACACGTGCCCGACTGACCAAGGAGGATGAGCCTCAATGACTCTTTGCTCCCGCTTCACCGCCGCAGGCCTCGCACTATGCGCCAGCACCGCGCTGGTTGCGTGCTCTTCAGATAAAGAGGCCGATCCCGCCCCGACGCCGACTCCCGCGTCTGTGGAAACCGTGACGGAAACAGCCGTTGCAACTGGCGCGGACCAGGGCGATGATGATGACGACGATGACCGCGATGACGACGCCCAGCAGCCTGCAGACACCGCTGCTGCCGGGGACGCCGGAAATGCAGTGGATTCTGGGAAACTCACCGGCGATGACGCATTCGAGAAAGCTTTAGCCCATGCCGGCGTTGATGCCCAGGCCGTCACGGAGAAGGAAGTCGACTACGACGATGGTGATGACGGCAAGGGCCCGCACTGGGAGATTGAATTCAAGGCTAATGGCCAGGAACATGAACTCGACGTCGACGCCGCCAGCGGCGCGGTGACGCAACACGAGGTTGACTAAATACCTCCCAATTCGCCCCACTTACCTAACCCCCGCGGTTAGGTATTTTCCCAGCTAAGCGGTAAATTTAGAGGTATGAGTTCACAGTCTAAGAAGTCTGCCACCAAGCCGCCGAAGCTAGATAAGCAAGCCTATGAGGACGAGCTCAAGCGCCTCCAAGCAGAGCTCGTCGAGATGCAGCAGTGGGTCGTTGAGACCGGCGCCCGCGTGGTCATCATCATGGAAGGCCGCGACGCCGCCGGCAAGGGTTCCGCCATCAAGCGCATTACGCAGTACCTCAACCCGCGTACCTGCCGCATCGAGGCGCTGCCGAAGCCCACCGACCGCGAGGCGGGCCAGTGGTATTTCCAGCGCTACATTGAGAAGCTGCCCACCGCCGGCGAGATCGTCATCTTCGACCGTTCCTGGTACAACCGCGCCGGCGTGGAGCGTGTCATGGGCTTCTGCTCCCAGCAAGAATACGTGCGCTTCCTTCACCAGGCTCCGCTGCTGGAGCACATGCTCATCGAGGATGGCGTCATCCTTCTTAAGTACTGGTTCTCCGTTTCTGATGAGGAGCAGCTCGCACGCTTTAAGTCCCGCCGCAACGATCCGCTGCGCCGCTGGAAGCTCTCCCCCATGGACTTGCAGTCCATTACCCGTTGGGAAGACTACTCGCGTGCCAAGGATGAAATGTTCGTCCACACCGATACCCCGTCCTCCCCGTGGTACACCGTGGAATCCGAGGACAAGAAGCGCTCGCGCATCAACGTGATCAACCACATCCTCAAGATGGTTCCGTACCAGCACGTAGAGCAGGATGTTCCTGAGATCCCAGATCGCCCCGAGCTCGAGGCCGAATACGTACGCCCGCCGCGCAATGAATTTGCCTACGTACCAGATGTCGCAGCCGATTTGGAGCGCGACAAGGTCAACGGCAACGGCTCCGGCAAGAAGCAGGGAAAGAAAAAGAAGGGCAAGAAGGACAAGAAAAAGAAGTAGTACTTTCGGCATGTACTACCATGGCCGTCTATGAGCTCTTCCCGCACCGCGCGTACCTTCCTGTCCTCGGTGCATTTGGGGGACGCGCTACTCGCAGGAGTCGCGGGGCTCGTAGCGGCCTTTTATTGTGCCTTGGCGTTTTCCTCTTCCGGAACGGTGGAAGTACTCGAGGCTCTCTTGTCGCTGCTGTTCATACCGTTCTTCCTCGTGTGGCGCTCGAGGCCAATCGTGAGCGCAACAGGATTCCTAGTTCTGCTCCTGGCCTGGGCTGTCATATGGATGAACCAGCTCCCCACCAATAGCGGCCTCACCCCGTGGGCGCTGACCGCCCCCATGGCCGTGTACACCACCTCGCGGTACATCACCCAGAGGCTGGTTCCGCGGGTGGTCCTCCTCATCACCGCACTCGGTACCTTTATCTCCCCCTTCATGTGGCGCATCGACACTGAGACTTACCTTCTGCGCTATGAGGTAGACACACCCTTCCTTGCCATGGTGGTGGCCCATTGGGCAGTGCTGGGCAGCACGTATTTCATCGCTGCCCGGTATTTTGACCGTGATCGCCAACGGGAGATACTAGCCCGCGAGCGCTTCCACCAGGCACAAGAAGAAGAACGCCTCCTCATTGCACGGGAACTGCACGATGTCCTTGCCCATTCCCTCACCCTGATTAAGGTTCAGGCTAATGCAGGCATCGTTGCAGCGAATACGGACTCCGGCGCGGCTGAAGAAGCACTTCTTTCGATCCGCGATAATGCGGATACCGCCCTGCGCGAGGTTCGCGGAATCGTCGCTGCCTTGCGCTCACCCCGACCCACGGCTCTGGAGCCTGCTCAACAACTTGAGCACATCGAAGGAATCCTCGAAGGCTTCCGCGCTGCTGGGCTGAAAGTCGACGCAAACCTCCCAGCTGAATACGCCGTGCCGTCGTTGGTGCAGATGGCATTGGTGCGCATTACCACGGAGGGCTTGACGAATGCTCTGCGCCATCAGGGCGTCGGCACGCATGTCGTGGTTGAGCTTGTACTTGATGACGCCGCCGCGCTCACCCTCACCTCCACCAATCCTCATCCCACGCCAAGCAACGTCGCGGGCAGCGGCGTGGGCTTAGTCGGAGTAGCGGAACGAGCTCGTTCGCTCGGCGGTCGCCTCGACTATTCCGGCGATGCTCATTCCTTTTCCTTGCACGCACAGATACCGATGAAGGAGACCAAGGATGCCACACAGCAGATCTAGAATCCGCGTCTTATTGGCCGATGATCAAGCAATGCTGCTCTCAGCGTTGTCTACCATCCTCACTACGCAAGAAGACATCGAGGTCGCGGCAACCGCTGCCACTGGGGCGGATGCCGTGGCAGCAGCACTAAGCCACCACATTGATGTGGCTATCCTCGACATTCGCATGCCCGGCATGGACGGCATCGGAGCGGCTCAAGCCATACTCGAGCGCAAGCCCGAGTGCCGCATCATCATGCTCACCACATTCAATGATGAAGAACTCGTGGCGCGGTCCATCTCCGCTGGCGCCCACGGCTTCCTGCTGAAGGATGCCGACCCAGAGGTTCTTGTGACCGCCGTTCGCAACGTGGCGCAAGGAGAATCGGTGCTGGCCGCCGGGGTAACCGGCCCAGTGCTGGAGGCTTATCGCTCGGCGCTGACGCGCGAAAACCTCAGCGCCCAGGAACGCCAAGGACTCAGTCTTGTAACACGCCGCGAGATGGAAGTGCTTTCGCTCATCGCGCGTGGTGCTACAAATGCGGAGATAGCCGCCGACATGGTCATCGCAGAAACCACGGTGAAAACTCACGTCTCCGCGCTCATGTCTAAACTCGCCGCACGTGACCGAGTGGCCCTCGTTCTCTTAGCGCAGCGTGCTGGGGTTGCCTAAGCTCCTACCACGGTAGGAGGTCTGCTCGCTGAAGACCATCATGCAGGCGGATTCCTTTATGATGAGCCCCGGCGATACTGCATTTTATGAATTGCGATATCTCTTTTGAGCACATCTCGAAGTCTTTTGGTCGGCAACGAGTCCTCGATGATGTTTCCTTCCGCATCTCCCCGGGCCGCGTGCATGCGCTCCTCGGGCGCAACGGAGCAGGAAAGTCGACGCTCTTCTCCATCCTCTTAGGTCTCCTGCCGCCCGACTCGGGCTCCATCAACGTGGCGGGCCAACCATGGAGCCGCAATGTACTTCGCCGCATTGGTGCCTCAGTGAACGGGCCAGCCTTTTATGGCCATCTGTCTGCCTCGGCGAATCTTCGCGTTCACGCTCGACTTCTAGGCCTTCCTGATTCCGAGATTGACCGGGGTCTCTCCATCGCAGGGCTCAACGGCGTTGGCTCCAAGAAGGCGAAATCCTTTTCCACTGGTATGAAAGCCCGCCTGGCGTTAGCGCAAGCTCTCCTCGGCAATCCAGAGGTACTTGTTCTTGATGAGCCCCAGAATGGCCTCGATCCCCAAGGCATCATGGAGTTGCGAGAGCTACTACAACAACTAGCCGCGGCTGGGCACACCGTTATCGTCAGCTCCCACCAGCTTGGAGAGGTCCTGCACCTTGCCCATGACATCACCGTCTTGGCCGAGGGTACGATTCGCTATTCCGGTTCCCTGCACGAGCTAGCTCCACGTGGTCAGTTGGAGGAAGAATTCTTCCGACTTACCTCACCGAGCCACCCCTCCCAAGCGCCTACCAACCGGGAAGGAGAGTCACGTGCCTAAGCACACTACTGCCCCTCGCCCGAGTTACCTTTCAGCAGAACTACTGCGCAGCCGTGGAAGCGCCTTACAGTGGTTGCCTTTACTTGCTCTACCGCTGGTCCTCATGACGATGATCTTCTCATCTATGGCATCGGTGCACAGTGATGCCACAGGCGTCTTGGCTTGGCAATCCTTGTTTGTTACCGGCATGTATTCCCCTCTTACTGGGCTGTTCGCTACCATTCCAGAACGCCGCGAGACCATCACTCGCAGCGGCGGAACGCAATGGAGAAACCTCAACCCGCGTCTCGAGAATGCTGCCCGCTTTATCGTTGTCATTGTCAGCCTTGCGCTCTTCCATATTCTGAACTTTGGTGTTTCTTGGTTCGTTGTCGCTGCCCAGGGGCGGGAGAATCATGAACTTATCCTCGTAGCTGGGCTCTACTCCTTCCTTGGCGCGCTTGGCATTGCCGGGCTTTCCGCCGCCTGTGCCCGCCGACTGGGCTTCGGCTTAACGCTGGTAGCCGCGGCCCTATGGCAAATAATCAGCATCCTTCCGTGCACTGTCGAATCAGGCAGGTGGTGGGCCTTTCCCCCAGCATGGCCGCAACGATTGCTTCTGCGCGCATTGCGTATTCACCAGAACTCGGTGCCTCTTGAACCACACGACCCACTTCTCACCAGCAGTCCACTACCGGCTTTCATATTGTGCGTCATCCTCGCCGTTCTCGGAGCATTAGCCGCGGTCTACACGCCGCGACGATACCGGCCAATGTTCTCGCTGCGACACCGTTTCGCGCGTTCCACAACGGCCCAGACTGATGCCGACGTTGCTAATACCACCATGGAAGAAGCCCAAGTATGGCAGCCAACGAGCCACCCCCGTGCGGCGGCACAGTCCTCGCTGTGGTCCACGTTGCTAGGACTCCACCGTGCAGCTTTTAGCCCAGCGGTGTTCTCTTGCTTGATGCTCAGCATTCTGGCGCTAGGCTTTGTCGCCCTGCAATATCCCGCTAACTACGTCGAAGGTTTCTTTCACTACTTTCTGCTTCCGGTCGGCGCAGGTATCTTGCCGGTCCTCGTTTGGCCCCGTGTAGCTGATTCATGGCCGTTGGTCCATATGGAAACACGGTTCGGCACATCCGGAATTCTCCTCTGGTTCCTGTGTGTCATCCTGGCGGTATGCGCTGCCGCATACCTGGCCAGTGCGCTCGCAGGTGGTGATGGCGCTGCACAGTTTTCCGCTTTGCCCCTTGCGGTTGGGGTGGGCTATGTCATCGCAGCTGTATCACTCATTCTGGTGATTCGCTTCGGCACTGTGAGCGCTATCGCTCTCACAATCGTAGGGACGATTGTCTCCGTCACCTTGGGCGGCGATGTCTTGGCTGATACCGGTCTGTGGGTACTCGCCTTCCCCGCCTGGCCTTTGGTTGCGCACTCACCTTTGCGCTATGCCGTCGCTGTGGTGTTGGCCGCAGTGCTCGGGGTGGCCGCGACATTGCGCGCACGACATTTACTCCATACTCGAGCGCTGTCTTCCCGCTAAAACTGACCAATCTGACGAAAACAGTCTAGATTTTTCGATCTCGGCCCCTACTTTTGGCAGATCGGGCAGTTGTGGGCGTGAAGCATCCTGGCAATGCTAGGTCGCAAGCCGAGCAGGACCCTAAAACAGCACTACCGCCCGCGCCATGCAGCACGGGCGGTAGCAGTGTTTTAGCGTTTAGAGCTCAGAAACATCAACGCGCTTCGGGTAGACCACCGGGCGAGCGCCGGCGATTTCCTCGACGATGCGGATGACCTGGTTGGAGTAGCCGAACTCGTTGTCGTACCACACGTAGAGCACGAGGTGCTTGCCGGAGGAGATGGTGGCGAGGCCATCGACGACACCAGCGTGGGTAGAGCCCACGAAGTCAGAGGACACAACCTCCGGGGAGGCAATGTAGGAGATCTGCTGGCGCAGGTCAGAGTGCAGGGAGACGTTGCGCAGGAAGTCGTTGACCTCGTCGCGGTCGGCTTCCTTCTCCAGCTCGAGGTTGAGCACAGCCATGGAGACATCCGGGGTAGGAACACGGATGGCGTTACCGGTGAGCTTGCCAGCGAATTCCGGGACAGCCTTGGCCACAGCCTTGGCGGCACCAGTCTCCGTGAGCACCATGTTCAGGCCGGCTGCGCGGCCGCGGCGGTCACCCTTGTGGAAGTTATCGATGAGGTTCTGGTCATTGGTGAAGGAGTGTGCGGTCTCCACGTGTCCGTGAACCACGCCGTAGCGGTCGTTGATGACCTTGAGCACCGGGGTGATGCCGTTGGTGGTGCAGGATGCGGCGGAGAGGATCTGGTCGGAATCCTCGATATCGCCGTGGTTGATGCCGTAGACGATGTTCTTCAGGTCGCCCTTGCCCGGAGCGGTCAGCAGCACGCGAGCCACACCCTTGGACTGCAGGTGCTGGGACAGGCCCTCGCGGTCGCGCCAGACACCGGTATTGTCCACGACGATGGCGTTGTCGATGCCGTACTTGGTGTAGTCGATCTCCGCCGGGTTGTTGGCGTAGATCATCTGAATCTTGGTGCCGTTGGCCCAGATGACCTCATTCTCCTCGTCGACGGCGATGGTGCCGTTGAAAGCACCGTGTACGGAGTCACGACGCAGGAGCGAGGCGCGCTTGAAGATGTCAATGTCGCCCTTCTTGCGCACGACGATAGCGCGCAGGCGCACGCCGCCGTAGGCAGCTTCGCGGGCGATGAGGATGCGGGCTAGGAGGCGGCCGATGCGACCAAAGCCGTAGAGGACAACGTCGGTGGATTCCTTATCCACAGCAGCGCCGACGAGATCCACGAGGGTCTCCTCGAGGTAGTTGCGCAGGTTGTCGGAGCCGGATTCCTCGAAGCCAGTGGCCAGGCGGCCCAAGTCGATGGAAGCGGTGCCCAGGTTCATCGAGCACAGTTCCTTGAGGATGGGCAGGGTCTCTGCGGTGGGAAGCTCGCGCTCAGCGATGCGGCGGGCGTAGCGGTGCGCCTTGATGATGTCGATATCGGTCACACCGATGAGCAGGCGGCCGTAGATAGAGGTGACAACGTTGTTATTGCGGTGCAGCTGGTGGATGAGCGGGATCATCTCTTGGGCCAGCTCCAGGCGCTCGTTCCAATCCTCGTGCCCAATGTGCGCGTTCGAAGTCACGTACTTTGTATCCTTTACTCGTCAAAAAGGGTGTAAAACTATGTCCATCCGTAAATCTTAACCCCTATTCATGCCCGTTTGGGTGTAGTTGCGCGAGGATTTCCGCCACACTACCCCCGCCGATTTTCTCCACGTCGACGCCCACGAGGCAATAGTCCACGTCGGCGTCGAGCTGCGCACGACGCGTTTTCAGCAACGCGTTGAGATAGGGGTAGACCAAAGGCAGGTCCGGGTGTACCCGTGTGTAGGCAGTCTCCAGCCCGCGGGCGTAGCGCCCGGAGAACGCGCGGGTCGACACCGTCCGGCCGCCGCGGCGCAGAAGGCCACGGTTGTGCTCACTCGTTCCGGCTTCATCGGACAGCAAGAAGGCAGAGCCACAGCTGACTGCCTCTACCCCCGGCCACGCCAAGGCCTCGGCGACATCCTCCGCGGTGCGCAGCCCACCCGCGGCAATGAGCGGAATGCCCGTGACTTGATGCACCGCCGCAACAAGTTCTTTGAGCGGGCGCGGATCGGGTTCCGCACTCGGGTCCCATACACCGCGGTGTCCCCCGGCTTCAGGCCCTTGCACGCACAACACATCGACGCCGCGCGCGGCCGCGGACTGCGCCTCCTCCGGGGTGGTGACCGTGGTCCACGCCTCAGCCCCAGCGGCGTGGATGCGCGCAATCTCCTCTTCTTCAAAGACCCCGAACATCGACCACAGCACCGCTGCCCCACCATCCAGCGCGGCGTCGAGCTTGTCCTGCCAACCGAAGTCTAGGGGGACGTCGCCAAGCACGGCGTTCTCTTCGGCGGCAAGGGACCGTGCAGCCGCGAGCTCCGATTCTGTCAGCTCCCTCTGCGGATAAAAGAGGTTGACGCCGAAGCGCGTGCCGGCGCACGCAGCGATGGCCTCCCGCGCGGCGTCTACTGAAGAGCTCCCCAGGCCCAGCGCGCCAAAAGAACCGGCGGACTCAGCGGCGGCAACCAGTTCAGGCGTGGTGGGCCCACCGGCCATCGGGGCAGGTAGGACGGGACAGGTGATAGCCTCTAGAAGTTGACTCATGGTCCCCCAGCCTAAAGAAAATCCATCAAGGGAGTTGTTGTGTCCGCCATCCGTGACTTTTTCACCCGTCTCTTTGGCAGCGCTGAGGCTGCGCCGAAGAAGACGAAAAAGGCAGTCAACCCTGGACTAAGTCCAGCCGATTTAAGCGCTAAGTGGCTCATCGTCGGCTTAGGCAATCCCGGCGCGAAATACGCCGCGACCCGTCACAACGTGGGGTACATGGCGGTGGATGATCTCCTCGCCGAATCTGGCGACATGCTTGAACCCGTCACCGGGCACCAGCTCAGCGCCGCACAGCTCGAGCTCGGGGGCACGAAGGTCGTGGCGCTGCGCTCACACACGTACATGAATCTCTCCGGTGATCCCATCGCACCCTTGGCCGCGCAGCTGGGGGTTGCGGCAGAGAACATCATCGTCATCCACGACGAGCTCGACCTACCCGCCGGCAAGGTGCGCATTAAGAAGGGCGGCAACGAGAATGGCCATAACGGCTTGAAGTCGCTGAGCGAGCGCCTGGGCACGCGCGATTATCTGCGCGTGCGTGTGGGCATCGGGCGCCCGTCCAAGGGTGGTTCCATTCCGGACTGGGTGCTCGCGCCTGTCGACGCCAGCGCTGCCCTCGATTCCACCATCGCCACCGCTGCTGAGGCCGCCCGCCTCATCGTGACAGAGGGACTCAGTAAGGCCCAACAGGAAATCCATTCCCGGGCTAAATAAACCCCGGCGCGGCCGCGCTCAACGCCCTACACTGTCCAAGTATGAGCCGCGCGAGCAAGAACCTGCCTTCTGATCATGACCCTCGAACAATCGTCATTACCGGTGCTTCGAGCGGGGTGGGCGCGGCCGCGGCCCGCATCCTTCACCAGCGCCGCCCGCAGGATTCGCTCGTGCTCGTGGGCCGGAACCCGGAAAAGACGCAGGCCGTAGCCGAAGAAGTTGGTGCGGCCTTTCACGTGGCCAACTACGAGTCTTTGGGCCAAGTTCGCCGCCTCGCGGAAGAGCTAAGCCAGTACCCGCAGATCGATGCCTTGGGCAATAACGCCGGCGGCATGTTCGACGGCCCCTTCACCACCGCCGATGGCTTCGAGCGCACGTGGCAGATCAACGTTGTGGCGCCTTTTCTTCTGTCCTCTTTATTGCGCGATACCCTGCGGGCCAGCGACACCACCGTGGTGCAAACCGCCTCTTTGGCCAACGTCCTGTATTCCGCTTTCGACCCCGGTGACCCAAATACCTTTGAAAAATTCACCGCGGAGCGCGCTTACGGCAACGCCAAGTTGGGCGATATTCTTCTGACCCGCTACCTCGACTCGCACGGTCTGACCTCCGTGGCCTTCCACCCGGGCGTGTTGAATACTGGCTTCGGGCAAAACTCAACGAGTAGGACGAGCAAGCTGTATTCGACCACTGCAGCCAAGCATTTCTTGGGCAAGGCAGACAAGGGCGGCGAGAACCTTGCTTATTTCCTCAGCGGCACCCCGGGCATCCATTTCAATTCCGGCGAGTACTACAACAACAAGCGCAAGCCAGGCCTGCAGAGGCCGATTGCGAAGAAGCTCTCGGTGGCGCGGCGAGTCTTCGATGATTTGGGCCGCCAGCTCAATGTGGAGTGGTAACAGCCAGCGGCTAAACTAGCCCGCATGAGTATTGCCTCCGAAGCTTCCCGCCGCCGCACATTCGCCGTCATCGCCCACCCGGATGCTGGTAAGTCCACGCTGACGGAGGCGCTGGCACTTCACGCGCACGTCATCAACGAAGCCGGCGCGGTGCACGGCAAGGGCAACCGCAAGTCCACGGTCTCTGACTGGATGGAGATGGAGAAGGAGCGCGGCATTTCCGTGGCCTCCTCGGCCCTGCAGTTCGAGTACGCGCCCGAGGGCCACGAGGGCGAGCCCTACATGATCAACCTGGTGGACACCCCGGGCCACGCGGACTTTTCGGAGGATACCTACCGCGTGCTCACGGCGGTGGATGCTGCCGTCATGCTTATCGACGCCGCCAAGGGCCTCGAGCCCCAGACCCTCAAGCTGTTTCGCGTGTGTAAGGCCCGCGGCCTGCCGATCATTACGGTGATCAACAAGTGGGACCGCGTGGGACGAGAGCCGCTGGAGCTTGTCGACGAAATCGTCAACGAAATCCAGCTGCAGCCCACCCCGCTGTACTGGCCGGTGGGTATCGCTGGCGACTTCCGCGGCTTGGCCCACATCAACGATGACGGCGAGGCTGATGAGTACGTGCACTTCCTGCGCACCGCCGGTGGTTCCACCATCGCCCCGGAGGAGCACTACGCGCCTGAGGATGCAGCCGCGAAGGAAGAGGACGCTTGGGAGACGGCCGTGGAGGAAGCAGAGCTGCTGGCAGCCGACGGCGCCCTGCACGACCAGGAGCTCTTCGAACAGTGCGTGACGTCCCCGCTCATCTTCGCCTCCGCGATGCTGAACTTCGGCGTGCACCAGATCCTGGATACTCTGTGCGCCATCGCCCCGGCTCCGCGCTCGCGCGAATCAGATCCGCAGGCCATCGAGGCCGCTACCTCCGCCATCGATGAGGTACGTGAGGTCACCGATGACTTCGCGGGCGTCATCTTCAAGGTGCAGGCGGGTATGGACCGCAAGCACCGCGATAACCTGGCTTTCATGCGCGTCGTCTCCGGTGAGTTTGAGCGCGGCATGCAGGTCAACCATGCGCAGTCTGGGCGCAGCTTCTCCACTAAGTACGCTCTGACGGTCTTCGGCCGCACGCGTGACACCGTGGATACGGCTTACCCGGGTGACATCGTGGGCTTGGTCAATGCCGGTTCCTTGGCACCTGGTGACACGATTTACACGGGCAAGAAGGTGCAGTTCAAGCCCATGCCGCAGTTCGCGCCGGAGGCATTCCGCATCCTGCGCGCGAAGTCTTTGGGTGACTACAAAGCATTCCGCAAGGGCTTGGACCAACTGGCTGCGGAAGGCGTGGTCCAGATTCTGCGCAACGATACGCGTGGCGATGCCGCCCCGGTCATGGCTGCGGTGGGCCCCATGCAGTTCGAGGTCATGCAGGCTCGCATGGAGGTCGAGTACAACGTGGAGACCATCACCGAGCCCATCCCCTACTCGGTGGCCCGCCGTACCGACGCCGAATCCGCGCCCGAACTGGGCCGCCAGCGCGGCGTAGAAATCTTTACCCGCACCGACGGCGAGCTCATCGCGCTCTTTGGTGATAAATGGAAGCTGGCCTTCATTGAGAAGGAGCACCCGGAGCTCACCATCGAAACACTTGTGGCGGATTAGACCGTGAGCATCAGCGGAATGACCACGATTTTGACTATCTGCGCCACCACAATGGTGGCCGCGTAGCCAGTCATAATGCGGGAATCCGTGCTGATTCCTGTGGCGTAGTCGACCACGGCAGGCTGGCCAAAGATGCCGGAAACGCCGCCCGCGGTGCGGGTTTCTGACTGGCCGAGGAACCTGTTAGCCACAGCGAAGAGGACGACGACAACCACGGTAATGATGGCGGCGAGAACCATGCATTTCAGGCCCATCCAGGAGAATGCCGTGGACTGGAAAGCCTCACTCGAGGCCAAGCCCACCGAAGCCAGGAAGATAACCAGGCCCCACTGCTGAAGAGCCAGATTGATTGAAGCCGGAACCTTCCAGGGCACGCGGCGCGTGCGGTGCAGAGCACCGAGGACAAGTCCGGTTATCAATGGGCCGAGTGCAAAGCCAAGCTCAAAGGACGCACCACCTGGTAGCGGAACCACAATGAGCGCGATGAGGTAGCCCAAGAACAGACCACCACCGACAGCAACCCAGTTCAGCTGGGAATACCCCTGAACCGAGTCACCGAAGTAATCACGAATATCGCCCAGGCGGTCTTGATCCACAATCACCGTCACCCGGTCACCGGCATCGAGGTGCGTATCGAAGCTGGCCAGGAATTCTTCATCGCCGCGTTGCACGTGGACAATGCGGCCACCATAGCGCTTGAAGAGGTTGAGGTCCTCCACGGTTCGACCGGCAATATCGGAGTTCGACACCACCACGGTTTCAATGACCAAGCGCTTGTCCACGAAGGGCACTTGAGGCTGACGCTTGCCTAGGGCAGCGGTAAGCTCGTGCCTTTTCGCCTTCGTCACGAGTACGCGCAGGATGTCACCCTTGCGAATCTCCGGATGGTCCCCGGCCACGGTTCGGATATTGCCGCGGCGAATCGTGGCGATAACAAACTGATCCTCGAATCGCTCCACCAGCTCCTCGTAGGTGATGTCCTTGGTCACCCGAATAGTCCGGGAGCGAAAGACCTCCTCCGCGGAATTGTCCTTGTCCTTAGTGGCCGGCCAGGACTGCTTGAGCAGAAAAGCTACCAGGAGGATAGCGACGGCCACGCCTACCGGATAGCCCAAGGAGTAGCCCACGGCGGGCAGTTCCTCGCCCGTTTGCTGTTGCGCCACGGCAAGCGATGCCGTCGAGGTCGTCGCACCGGAGAACACGCCCACGGAGAGCAAGGGCGACAGTCCCAACCAGCCGCCCGCGAGAAGTGCCACGGCGGCAGCACCCACCACCGCTATCGCGGCAGTAATCATGTGCTTGAGCTGTTCAGAGAAGCCTTTGAAGAAGCGCTCGCCGGCAGACAAGCCCTGCATATAGATGAAGAGGCCAAGGCCCATCTCCTGCAGGCTGCTGAGGATCGTGCCGTCGAGATCGATAAAGGCGCCGATGGCCAATCCCACGAACAAGGTGCCGGCTGCGCCGAAGCGCAGCGGGCCGAAGGGAATCATGCCAAATAACGTGCCGAGCAAAGCAATAAAGAAAATGCTCAGCCAAATATTTCCATCAAATAGTGCCAACACGGGAAATCATTGTAAGAAAACACTCAGAAAACTCCATGCATGGGTCCGCTTCTCCTCCCTAGAGGAGGCGCGACTCACACCGTGTTGGCAAAAGTGAGTCGCGCACGACCCCGCTGAGCTCACTAGCTGCTGAGGAATTCCTTCCACGCCGGCCATTCGGCATAGGTCTGCGCGCGCCCAGCCTCATAGTTGGAGCGCAGCTTTGTCACAGAACGCTCAGTCGATGCCACCTGCATATCCTCCGGGAAGAAAAGCTGTGCGCTCCCCTCCTTTTCCAGCTCCAGAAGCCGGCCCTTGGAGGCGTTGTACCGGGCCGGCCGAGCAATCATCGCCTCCGCTACGGCAGGGTACTTTCGGAAGATTCGTCGCAGCGCCGCCGGCCGCCCCACCTCAGGCCGCACGTAGCCACGCGGTTTCGACCCCAGGAACAGGAACTTCTCAAACCCGGCCTTCTCCGCCTGCTCGATGAGGATGCCGCCGGATTCCCCCATGGCGCCGTCGACATACGGCGCACCGTCGATGACGCGCATCGGCATGATCAACGGCAGCGTCGAGGAGGCGCGCACACGCACCATCAGGTCTTCCTGCGTCTTGATGTCTTCACGCCCCCAATACACGCTCTCCCCCGTATCTGCGCGCGCGGCGGAAATGCACACCTGCGCCGGGTTAGCGTCAAAGGCTTCCCAGTCAAAGGGCATGTCCTGGTCCGCAGCCTTCTCGTAGATGAACTCCGCATTGAAGTAGCCGCTACCGCGCAACAGTGAGCCCAGGCCGCCGAAGCTGGGGTTCTTGGCAAAGTCCACGAAGGATTCCTCGGAGCGAACCACATCGCGGGAAAGGAAGTTCACGGTGTGCGAGGAGCCCGCGGACACGCCTCCGACCCAGCCGAATTCCACCTCCTCCTTTAGGAGTTTGACGATGCACGCGGCGGTATAGGAATTGCGCATACCGCCGCCTTCAATGACGAGTGCTGTATCTTTCGCGTCAATCACACTGCACGATGGTACCCCCGCGCTAGGATCGCGCCATGAGTTTGTTTTCCGCGGTAAAGGATATCGTCGATAAGCTCGGCGGCTCCCCCACCGTCCGCTTGGCCTCCCCGGATCCCCACGCCGTCGAGGTCTCCGTAGACCACCTGTCCGTCCACACGGCCGGCGGCCTCATCATCCTGGTTACCTCCCCAGCCGGCGCACAGGTACTCAGTGAGGTGGCGCGCTCCGGCGAGCCCGCGCGCTTAAGTGGCTCTAAGACCACGGTGCATCTTTCCCCCACGACGAAGGCACAGCGTCCGGTCCATGATCCCAAGCGGGGCTGGGCCATCCCGCTATCCCCTGCGGAACGGGACATGCTGGCCCAGATCAGCGCCACGCCCGGCGATTATGAAGTCTCCGAGTCGCTTGCGGTCTCCATCGAAACCACCCCTGAAGAAAGCTAGCCTGCCATGCTCATCCTTCCCTTCCAAGGACGCACTCCCCGCATCCACCGCAGCGCCTGGATCGCCCCGAATGCCACCATCATCGGTGACGTCACCATCGGCCCTGACTCCTCCGTGTTTTATGGCTCCGTGCTGCGCGGGGACGTTGGTTCCATCCGTCTAGGCGCCCGCGTCAATATCCAGGACAACTGCGTCATCCACGTTGAATCCACCGAGCCGTGTGTGCTGAAGGATGATGTCACCGTGGGCCACATGGCCATGCTCCACGGCACGCGGGTGGGTGCGGGCACGCTCGTCGGGATGAAAGCCACCTTGCTCTCCGGCTCCACCGTGGGCCCTGGCTCTCTCATCGCCGCCGGCGCGGTGGTGCTCGAAGGCCAGGACATTCCCGCCGGCACACTAGCCGCCGGGGTTCCAGCCAAGGTGCGGCGCGAGCTGAGCCCTGAGGAATCCGCCGCCTTCATACCGCACGCCGCGCGCTACGTCGAAATTTCAAAAAATCAGGCGCTGCTTGGCGACGCCCTCCCTCTCGACGCCGTCCTCTACGACTAGCAGTCGCAACTGCCGTTGTTGCCAAAACTCCCGAGCCTGCCGCACGATCTGGCCAGAATTTTGGCAACTAGGGCAGTTCCACCACCGCGAAGCTAGGACAGCTGCCGAGTCGCCTTGAAGGCAAGCCCCTAAAGCAGAGCGAAGATGCCCATGACCACCAGGAAAGCGGCCACGCCGTAGCCGCTCCACAATGCCACGGTGGTGGAGTTCTCCCGGGCCCACGCAAAGGCGCGTCCGGCCCAGGACTGTGGCTTCGCCCGCACCAGGGCGATGAATAATCCGCACACCGTCGGCAGCGAGAGCGCAAACGTGGCGTAGAAAAAGAGGCCACCGTACTTAACGGTATTGCTAAAGTCCCTGGCCGCTAGGTGCATCAGGCCATAGAAAAAGGGCACGGAGGTCAAGGACTGGATAACGCCCATGGCATAGCCCACCACAACGGTCTTAGCCGAAGGAGTGCGCAGCGGGCCGAGCAGTTTCTGCACCATATCGTTGGGTTCGCCCTGGGAGCGCCAGGCTAGAAGTCCCAGAGCAAGGCCAATGACTACCAGCCCCCACCCCAGCAGAGGCGATTCCAAGGCCGCGGCAACCTTGTCCTGGATACCGACGAATACGAACATCACCACGGCGGCTGCGGTGAGCACACCGAACCAATCGCCGACGATGACGAGGGCCGCAATCTTGCGGTAGCTCCCCCGCGGAAGCATGATGCCGATAGCCACCAGGATTCCGATCAGTAGGGCGTTGACGGAATCGGCAAAGGCATTGAGCACGGCTTCAAGCATGCGGGCCAGTGTACAGGGCGCGTTTGCAGAACTTACTCTGGACACCGAGCCTCCTGCGCCCTGCACCATGCTTTGCTCTAGTGGTGCAGCCCGAGGAAACATTCACTCACTGTTTACCGTTAAGGGCCCTCATGTGAGGGCCGTCAACGGTAAGGTATTGAAAAGTGCTTGCCGCCGCGACGGGGTTTCCCCATCGTCGGCGGCGCCGTAGCTCGTGCCCCCGACAGTGATGTGGAGAGATAAGTAATGAAGGTAGCGATTCTCGGCGGAGACGGCTTCTGTGGGTGGCCCGCTTCCCTTTATCTCTCCGACCAAGGCCATGACGTCATCATCGTGGATAACCTCTCCCGGCGCGCCATCGATGAGGAGTTGGGCGCGGAATCCTTAACACCCATCGCCTCCATTGAGGAACGCCTGGCTGCGTGGACCGAGGTTTCCGGCAAGACCATTGGCTTCCGCAACCTCGACGTGGCCCAGGACTACGACGACCTGCTCGAGTTCCTCAACACTGAGCGTCCGGATGCCGTGGTGCACTTCGCTGAGCAGCGCGCCGCCCCCTATTCCATGAAAAATTCGCGCACCAAGCGCTACACGGTGGATAACAACATCAACGCCACCCACAACCTGCTCGCCGCCATCGTGGAATCTGAGCAGGATATCCACGTCGCTCACTTGGGAACCATGGGTGTCTACGGCTACGGCACCGCCGGAATGAAGATCCCGGAAGGCTACCTGGACGTGCAGGTGGATGCGGGTGAGGGGGGCGTCGTCAAGCAGCAGATCCTGTACCCCTCCAACCCGGGCTCGGTCTACCACATGACGAAGGTGCTGGACCAGCACCTGTTTGCCTACTACGCCAAGAACGATGAGCTGCGCATCACCGATCTGCACCAGGGCATCATTTGGGGCACGCACACGGAGCAGACCCAGAAGGACGAGCGCCTTATCAACCGCTTTGATTATGACGGTGACTACGGCACGGTGCTCAACCGCTTCCTCATCCAAGCCGGCATCGACTACCCACTGACCGTGCACGGCACCGGTGGCCAGACCCGCGCTTTTATCCACATCCGGGACATGGTGCGCTGCATCGAGCTAGCTTTGCAGAACCCGCCGGCGCGCGGTGAGCGCGTCAAGATCATCAACCAGATGACGGAAACCCACCGCGTACGTGACTTAGCGGAGTTGGTTGCGAAGATCTCTGGCGCAGAGGTGGCCTACGTGCCGAACCCGCGCAAGGAATCCGCGGAAAATGAGCTCCACGTCACCAACGACACCTTCCTCAACCTGGGGCTGGAACCGACCACCTTGTCTGAAGGGCTGCTGCACGAGGTGGAGGAAGTCGCACGCAAGTACGCCGACCGCGCTGACCGCTCCAAGATTCCGGCGCAATCGCTGTGGACGCGCCAGCAGCACGCCGGCGTCCCCTCCACGGAGGCCTAGTCCTCCGTGCGCATCGCAATCGTTACCGAGGTCTTCCTCCCCAAGATCGACGGCGTGGTCACGCGCCTGACGCGCACTCTGGACCAGCTGGCCGCGATGGGCCATGAGGTCCGGATTTTTGCCACGGGCAAGGCCCCTGACTCCTACGCTGGTTTTGAGGTCACCCGCATACCCAGCTTGTCGCTGTGGGTCTACCCGGAAATCAAATTCGGCTTGCCCTCGTGGAAGTTCTTCAAGGAAATCAGGGATTTCGATCCCGATGTCATCCACGCGGTCAATCCCATTTGGACAGCAGCGCTCGGTGTCTTTGCCGCGCAGCGCGATGCCGTGCCGCTGGTGGCTAGCTTCCACACCAACGTGCCTGAATACGTCGATGCACTGGGCATCGGGTGGACCCGCCCGCTGACTGAGGCCGCTCTGAAGTACCTGCACAACCAGGCTGCGGTGAACCTATGCACCTCAGGCCCCATGGTGGATAAGGCTCGGGAGGTGGGGATCCACAACGTGCACCTGTGGCCCAAGGCTGTCGATACGCAGGCCTACCACCCCAGCCGCGCCACCGCGCAGATGCGCGAGCGCCTCACCGGTGGACACCCGGATTCCCCGCTGGTGACTTATATCGGGAGGGTCTCCAAGGAAAAGGACTTGGAGCGCCTCGACCACGTAATGCACCTGGTGCGGACAGAGCTTGGTGACGCCCGCCTTGCCGTCGTCGGCGATGGCCCTGCGCTGGAGGAGCTCAAGGCCAACTTCGATCCTTCGCACACCGTGTTCACCGGTTACTTGTCCGGCGAGGAGCTCGCCGCTGCCTTCGCTGTCGGAGATGTCTTCCTCTTCCCCTCCGCCACGGAGACACTGGGCCTTGTGGCGCTAGAGTCCTTCGCCTCGGGTGTGCCGGTCATCGGCACGAATGCCGGCGGTATTCCCTTCGTCATTGAGGAAGGCGTTACAGGACATCTCATCGAACCCGATGCCGATGATGAGGCCTGGGCCAGCGCTACCGTCAATCTTCTTCGTGACGCCACGCGTCGGGAGTCGATGGGTGCTGCCGCCCGCCGCGAAGCCGAAAAGTATTCCTGGGTAGAATCCACCCAAGCCCTCCTTCAGGCCTATGAGGAGGCTATCGAGCATCCCTTCTTCAGGGAATAAAACCAAGTCAAGGAGCACTAATGGACTCAGCCCAGGACCTGTACTCCGCTGGCGCCTTCATTCAAGCCGGCATCGACGCCGCGTTCTCCTCACGCTTGGGCGACGTGCGCGACGTTGAGGTGAACTTTGCATCTTCCGACTCCGAGCCCGCCACCGATCAGCGCGCAGTGGTGCGTTTTACTACCGCCTCTGGGACCTATGACTTCGATGGCCTGCGCCTAGCCACAATCCAGGATGGCCGCTTGCACTGGTCTACGGGGTTGACGGAACACGCGCCGCAACCGGAGTTCCACGGCCCGCAACCCGATTCCGCCCTGCTCCGCGGCTTGGCGCGGCGGCTCGTGGGTGACCGCCCAGTCATCCGCGTCCCGCAGGGCGAGGGCGAGGCGCTCGTCGCCGTCAACTTCGCGGAGATCCACCCCGATCCCCGTGTCAGCATCCTGGCCGGGCTTGAGCATACGGGGGATATTGAGGGAGGCGTCGACGAACACCTCGCCACCGCCGAGCTCGCCTCCTATGTGGGCGTGGCACCAGATGTTGTACAAGGCCTCGCGCACTTCCACGGCGCCCGGATCACGGCTCTCCCCCATCCCTTGGGCCGCGGCGGGCTCAGCGCACGCGATGTGCTGGCCGACGCCCACTTTATGGCCACCGAGCACAATTTCTTCCTGGAGGCCCGATTCCCCAACCTGTGGGCTGACCTTGACCCTGACACGTCGCGCACCGTGGTGAACTCTGATTATGGTTCGCTTACGGTTCCCTCCCATCTCATCGCCACCCTCAACGCCACAACGAACACCTTTACGTGGGCATGGGCGGACGAGCTCTCCGGTTCCATGTCCGCCCACGCCGCGGCGAACCTGCGCCGCTTCGGATATGACAATGCCATCCCCGAACTGATTCGCGCCCGCGTACCCATCCCCGAGGCACACTCTCTGCGCTTGCCGCAGCTAGCCATGCCAATTCTGGGGCTGTGGACCCTGCTGCCAGTGCAGCTACCCGACGGCCGCCAAGGGCTGGCGTTATCCGACGCCCCCGCGTTTCACCTGCCCGCGCCGTCACGGGCCGCCGCGCAGGCCACACTCAATGTTGCGGTGCCGGCGGGAGTGGATGAGCAACGGGCGCGCGCCGCTTACCAGCGGGCACGCCCTATATAACCGCTAGGAGCTCAGCACCGCGCGGAATTCTTCGACGTCAACGTCCTCCGTGGTCGCCGGGTTAAACGCTGCGTCCTGGGTCTTGTCCACCAGTACCGCACGCACGCCTTCGGAAAAGTCGGGGCGGCGGTACATATGCATGCCCAGTTTGAGTTCTAGCAGGAGCGCCTCACGGATATCGTCGACAGCGGCTTCCGCCTCATAGAGCTCATTGGCCGCGATGATGGCGGCTGGGCACGCGGCTGCCATGAGGCGACGCACCTCGCCGGCGATCTGCGGGCGCTTGTCCAGCTCCGCGGAAATCTCCTCCCACGTGGGCAGCGCGAAGGTCTCCTCCAGGTCTTGAGCCACCTGCTCGAGCGGTGCTGGCTGCTGTGGCGCGGGTAGGGCCAGCTCTTCCAGTGCGGCATCAATACCGCGCTCGATAGCGGCTTCGATCAGCTCGGCCGCATCCTTGACCACGTGGGTTGCCACGCCCGTCCACAGCATGTCCGCGGCATACATGCGGTACCCGCTCAGACCCCAAAACTTTGCCAAACCCGGCGAGGCTACACCGCGAGTGCCCACCATGCGCTGGGCCGCATAAGCTACTCCGACGTCCGTGACGTAGCCGATATTCATCTCCGGCATCGAAGCGAAGGCCTTTTCCGTCACCACGCGGTGCGAACCGTGCAGGGAAATGCCCAATCCACCGCCCATGACGACGCCGTCGATGACGGCGATGTAGGGCTTCGGAAACTCGGCGATATCGCCGTTGGTGAGGTACTCGCTGGCGAAGAAGGCATCAACCTCTTCCAGCTTGCCTTCCGCGATTCCCTCCCGCGCGTGGCGCACGTCACCGCCTGCGCAGAATGCCTTGGGACTGTTGGAGTAAATAAGGACCTGCTCGATGTCGTCATCCTGTGCCCACGCTTCGAGGGAGCGGCGGATGATGTCAATCATGTCCGGGTTCAAAGAGTTCAGGGCCTTCGGCCGGTTGAGTTCGAGGACTCCTGTGTGGTTGCGCACGGAAACGAGTACTGGATCAGTCGTAGTCATGCGCACCAGTGTTCCATATCACAAAAGTTTCAGCCACCTATTTCTTGGCGCTACGTTGGACATGGCTCCCTGCCTCTAGCTCAACACTTTTAGATTGGTGTGACTTACTTGCTCCCACAACTTGTTGCCCTTGATATGGACGGCACGCTCCTCGACGCGCATGGCCAACTCCCTGCAGACTTTTCGGAGCTCCAGGACCTGGCCACTGCCCGCGGCTGCGAGCTGGTTCCGGCCTCGGGGCGCCAACTGGCCACCTTGAAGGACATGTTCCCGAAAGGCGAAACGTTTATCGCCGAAAACGGCTCGGTCATCATGCGCGGCGGTGAGATCATCGCGGCATTCCCGCTTGCGGAATCCACCGTGCACGCGGCACGAGAGGCTGCTGCGGCCATCGGTGTGGAACATACCGTAGTTCTATGTTCCCCGGAGACCGCCTACGTTGCACGGGATGTGTCAGACGCGGCACGTACAGAGATTGCAAAGTACTACAAGGCGGTCACTTGGGTCGATGACTTGGATGCAGTGCCGGATAGCAACATCATCAAGATTGCTATTTTCTGCGAATCCGGTACTGAGGCGCACATTTACGATCCCATCGTCCGCGCCGTCCCGGAGGACAATGTCGCCGTATCCGGCAAGGTCTGGCTCGATGTGATGGCCCGCGGCGTGGAAAAAGGTATGGCGCTAACTAAGCTCGCTGAGCTCGCCGGTATTCCGATCGCAGCCACTGTGGCCTTCGGTGACTACCTCAATGATTTCGAGATGCTGCGCGCCGCCGGGACGGCTGTGGCCATGGAAAACGCGCATCCTCAGCTGAAGGAAATTGCAGATATCATCGCCCCAGCTAATACCAACAACGGGGTTAGCACCGTACTACGCCAGCTTTTGCGCACCTAACACGCTCCCCCGCAGCCTTGCCCGAGTAGCCCGTATGCACAGAGTAGGATTACTCGGGTTACTGAGCCTCAGTACCCGAACCCCGGTGTCTACCTGCGGAGTGTGTAGTGAAGAAGTTTTTGCGGTCGATGATGTCACGTTTGGCAAAGGGCGAGTCGTCTGCATCGAGTCCCGCTCCGTCCTCCTCGGCGGATTCCTCGAAAACTACCTCGCCTTCACCCGCTGCAACTTCCGCGCGCACTGCGCCTGCTACGCCTTCTCAGTCCCCGCCACCTGCTCAGTCCACCGCGCCTGCAGCGAGCGATAAGCCTGCTAAGGCAAGCACCCCTAAGACTCCACCGGCACCCACTGGGCGTGGCCCGCGTAATACCCAGCGTCCTGCCTCTCGGCCTGGCCGCGTACGCCCGCGTTCGGCTGAAGACTTCACTCTAGATCTGACTCCGGATGCACTTCCCAAAGCCTCGGCAGTGAAAAAGGCCAAACTAGTTAAGGCCCGTGAGGAAGCCGAAGTAGCCTCGACCGGTCGGCGCGGCCCACGTCGGGCCATTCCACGGCATCCGAACCCGCAGGCCCCCGCCCAACGACGCCAGGCACCTGCAACGCCCAGCGCCGACAAGGCTTCAACAACCAAGCCATCACAAGCTCAGCCCGCTGCGAAGCAGCCACCTGCACACGGCGACAAAGCACAGTCTCCTTCCCCGGCTCCAGCACACCCCAAGCGGCAAGAAGGAGCCGAAAAGGCCGCGACGGCCCCGAAACCCAAGAAAGCCCCGGCGACTGCAAAGGCCAACGAGGAGACAAAGACCGAGGCGGCCGCAAAGCCCCGGGAAACCACAACGCCCCAAAAGAGCAAAGAAACTGGGGATTCCAAGCAGCCTGAGAAGAAGGCTTCAACCGGCACCGAGAACGAGATTTCGCGTGCTCTGGCCCGCCGCTCGCAATCCGTCGGGGCGTTAAGCGCCAAGCAGGAAAAACGCCGATCAGAAAAGCGGCGAGTAGCACAGGCTTCCCCCACTGCCGCCGCTGCAGCCGCCCCTGCAACCGCAACCGTCGCGGCGGGCACAGCCGCCGCAGCTCCAGCAGCTGCTTCTGCGTCCGCCCGCAACGCAGCCGCCTCTGGCCCCACTGCCCCCACTGCCCCCGCTGGCTCAAAGCGCCGTGCGCGTGCCCGCCTGCGCCAAGTGCCGGGCCTGGATGGTCTGCGCGGTCTAGCGGTCCTCGCCGTGGTGATCTACCACTTCTTCGGGGATATTCTCCCCGGCGGCTACCTCGGTGTGGACATGTTCTTTGTCCTTTCCGGGTTCCTCATCACCTCGCTGCTTGTTCGCGAGTTCAACGTCACTGGACGCATCAGCCTCAAAGGCTTTTGGCTCCGCCGCTTCCGGCGAATCCTCCCGGCCGCGCTCATAGTCCTGTCCATATGCACGGCGATAGTGGCGCTCATTGGTGGGGACCTGGCCGTTGGCATCCGCGAGCAATTCTTGGGCACGTTCTTCTTTGTCAACAACTGGACCCAAATCGCCACGAGCCAAACCTATTTTGCGCCTAATGAAGTACAAGTTTTCGCCCACTATTGGTCCTTGGCTG
The DNA here is from genome assembly GCF_001814395.1 of Corynebacterium sp. HMSC059E07. NCBI lineage: Bacteria > Bacillati > Actinomycetota > Actinomycetes > Mycobacteriales > Corynebacteriaceae > Corynebacterium > Corynebacterium sp. HMSC059E07. The sequence continues at coordinate 110,263 of NZ_KV816333.1, read as the reverse complement.
TCGAGGAACAGTTCTACCTGATCTGGCCGCTGTTGATGCTTGGCGTCTTTGCCATTTCCCGCCGCAAGCCCAAGCGCCTGCCCATCGCCGTATCGCTCATCCTCGCATGTGCGTCGGCCGTCGCCATGGCACTGCTCTATAGCCCAGGCGAGGATCCCACGCGTGTGTACTACGGCACCGATACCCACGCGTTCGGTCTCCTCATCGGCGCGATGCTGTCCCTCCTCATGACCTCCACTGACAAGGACATGGACGCGGATTCTTGGCCGGCCGCAAACAAGGGCATACTCGCCGGAACCGTTGGTTCCTTCGCATTAGTTGGTTACCTCGCGCAATTGGTGTGGATGGGCGCAGATCGGGATTTCACCTACCGCGGCGGCCTCGTCCTTACCAGCGTCCTCGGCGCGGCAATGATTTGGGCAGTGGTGCGCGAATCTGGTCCCCTCACGTGGATCTTCCGCACCCGTGTGATGCGGTGGCTGGGCCAGCGCTCCTTCTCCCTCTACCTCTGGCACTGGCCGGTGGTAATGATTGTCCACGCGCTGTCCGACGCCCCCTCCTGGCTCCTAGGCCTCCTTTCGCTTCCGCTGAGCTGCGTGCTGGCTGAGGTGACCTACCAGTTTGTAGAAAATCCCTTCCGCCGCGCCGGATTCCGCCCTACGTGGCACGCCTACTGGGCTGCACGCCCCAGCGCGCAAGAGGTCAAAGATGGTTTTGGCAAGGCCATGTGGCCTGCCGTTCCCGTCCTCGTTGTTCTTTCCGTACTGGGCGTGGGCTACGCGCTGGTGACTTCGGAGGATAAGAGCGAACTGGAGCGCGAGCTCGAGCGCATGGCGCTGTCCAACGAACAGGCGGAGAATTCTGCCCCGGCACAGTCATCGTCTGTCCCCGCAAAGCCTTCCGAGACCACGAAGCCGAAGGAAAAGCGTGCGCTTCCCACTGGAAACGAGATTAGTGCTATCGGTGATTCCGTCATGCTCGCTGCCTCCGAGGCTCTCAATGAGCGTTTCCCGGGCATTAGCATCGACGCCACGATCTCCCGCCACTATTCGGCAGCCCTTCCCGTCATCAAGGCGCAGAAGGATTCCGGGCAGTTGCGCTCTACCGTGTTTGTGGGCTTGGGAACCAACGGGGCTACGTTTGAGGGCCAGATGGACGAGCTCATCGACATCGTCGGCCCCGAGCGCACGCTGATCCTCGTCTTGCCCTACGGCGAGCGCGATTGGATGGGACAGGCACGCGCCGAAATCATTGACGCCGCGACTGCTCACGACAACGTCTACATCGCAGACTGGTGCGGCATGGCCCAGGAGAACCCGGCCATGCTTTACGACGACGGCGTCCACCCGCTCCCCGAAGGCGCACATCTTTACGCGGATGCGCTGTACGACGCCATGGAGCAATACGCCAACGAGGAAAAGGACCTCACCACCGTCTGCTCCCGCTAGCTAAAAAGCCCCGATCATCGCTAAAAGCCGCCCGGCTTATGCCGGGCGGCTTTTGTCAACGCGTGGGGTTTAGACCGAGAATTCAGCCATCTTGTCCCATTCCGTCTTACCGTCGATGTGAGTGTTGATGATGTCCGGGGTCTCCACCAGGTACTTCGGCAGCTCCTCGCACGAGCGCTTGAAGTGCTCGGTGCTGACGTGGTCGACATCAGTGCCGTCCTTATAAGACTCGAGGAGCAGGAAGCGCTGCTTGTCTTCCGGATCGCGGAACCACTTGAAGTCAATGCAGCCGGGCTCTGCCTGGCAGGCCTTGGTGTACCAGTCAATCTCTTCCAAGAAGGTATCGGCGTACTCGGGCTTGACGTGGAACTGTACGTTGATCAAAATCATGGGCCCCACTGTAACCTTCTCCGCGCAAACGTGCAGAAGGCCCTGCCTGTAGCGGCAGGGCCTCCTGTAATAGCGGCCTATCACCGGCCGCCTGAAGGTCTACTTGTTGAAGAAGTACTCCGCAACGTAGACGTGGGTGCCGTCGAAGGCCTGCGCAACACCGAAGCCGGTGCCGTCAGTCTTAGTCACGGGGACGTCGCGGTTGAGCCAGTTCACGCGATCCTTCGCTTCCTGCTCCGTGAGCTTGTAAATGTTACCGCTGCCCTCTTCCAGGTGAGTCAGGCCATCGCCAGCATTGTCTTGGAAGGTAACCTTGCCGGCCGCAGCCTGGTTTGCCCACTCCTGGGCAATGTTCTTGGCGTTGGCATCGTCGTGGTGGCCCTGCTTAATCAGGTGGGCATGGGTTGCGCCAACGAGCTCATCGGCCACCGCCGGGGTCGGCTTCTTGATGAAGTCCGGCAGCTGGACGTTGTACTGCTTAGCCAGGTCATACGCCTGCGCAGGAAGCTCAACTTCAAAAGAGTTGACCTGCTCCACAGCCTGGGAAGACAGCTGGTTCAGGTCCTGGGGCTGTGCGGACGATGGGTTAGCCGGGGCGGCCTGGGCAGCAGACACCGAAAGAAGGGCGGTGAGGGATACCGCCACGGCGGAGGTAGCGGACAGACGGGAAACGCGACGCAAAGAATTCATAAATACCACTGTGCCATAAGTCCGCCCGCGTTAAAAAAGACTTCCCGGTCATACGGCATTTTCGATATCACTTTGTTATCAGCTGCCGGTGGAAAAGACTGGCGTGGAAGAATGACCGAAGACTTGCTTTTAGAATTCTTCGAGAGGTTGATCACTGGTGCTGGATGTCTTAACCGGGTTTGCCATCATTTTTGTGGTTATCGGTGTGGGGTTCATTCTGGGGCACCGGGGCGTTATCGGCCACGGTGAGGCGCGCCTGCAGTTCAACCGCACTGCGTTCTGGGCTGCGACTCCGGCGCTCATCTTCTCCAGCGTGGCCACCTCGGATACCTCTACTTTTATGTCTCCGGTTGTCGCTGTCATCGCGATTGCTTCGGTCGCCACGATGGCGCTGTATGGCTTTCTCAGCCTGGTATTCTTCCGCCGCAGCGGGGCTGAGACGATGGCCGGAGCGGCCGCGGCCAGCTATTACAACTCCGTCAACATCGGGCTGCCCATCGCCACCTATGTCATCGGTGATGCCACCTTTGTGGTGCCAGCACTCGTGCTCCAGATGGCAGTGCTCTCCCCCTTCATCATCGCCGGTCTCAATGCACAGGGGACAAGCCTGCGCTCGATAAGCAGCTCTGTGTTCTCTGGGCTTACGGCACCGGTTGTCATCGCTGCCGTCGCCGGCTTCATCGTTTCTGCGGCAGGCTGGCACGTGCCAGAGGTCATCATGGCGCCCCTCGAGATCCTCGGCGGGGCCTCCATCCCAATGATCCTGATGAGTTTCGGAGCTTCCCTCACTGGAGACGGGTTGCTGGCTAGCGACCGCCTACCAACCATGACCGCCACCGTGCTCAAGCTCGCAGCCATGCCAGCCATCGCCTTGGCGACGGGCCTAGCCTTGGGCCTGAGCGGCAAGGAGCTATACGCGGCACTCATCTTGTCTGCGCTTCCGACCGCGCAGAACGTTTACAACTACGCCGCGACCTACCAATCGGGAGAGACGGTGGCGCGCGATACGGTCTTCCTCACCACTTTTCTCTCCTTGCCGGCCATGCTCGCCATCGCAGCATTCTTCGGGTAAGACTGGCCTTCGCTGGCGAGCACTAGCCGTCGAACACTAGCCTTCCAGCTTCTCCCCCAGCTCCAGCCATTCCATCTCTAGCTCCTCGCGCTCGGCGGCCACCGCTTTGAGGTCGGCGTCGAGCTTGGCCAGCTCGCCGCTGTTTCCCTCTCCGGAAGACATCTTCTCCGCGGCCTGCGCCATCTTTTCATTCAGCTTCGCCGTCTTGTCGTCGAGCTTGCCCATCTTGCGCTCCAGCGCGTTCATCTTCTTGGTCAGCTCGCGCTCCTCCTGGGAACTCAGCCGTTTTACCGGGGCGGTTTCCGTACGCTGACCATCGGCGTTCTTCGAAGCCTCGCCCAAGTCGAGCACACCACCGGCGGTGGCGGCTTCCATCTCCTGGCGGCGGCGCAAGTACTCCTCGATTCCGCCCGGCAGGTTGGTGAGCTTGCCATCCCCAAACAGCGCATAGGTGTTGTCCGCGATGCGCTCAATGAGGTAGCGGTCGTGAGAAATGACCACCAAGGTTCCCGGCCACGAGTCCAGCAAGGATTCAAGCTCTTGGAGGGTATCGATGTCGAGGTCGTTCGTGGGCTCGTCGAGAAGCAGCACGTTTGGCTCCGCCATGAGCACACGGGTCAGCTGCAAACGGCGGCGCTCACCGCCCGATAGGTCACCGACGGGTGTGCGCTGGCGCTTGGCGGAAAAGCCCAGGCGCTCGGCCAGCTGGGAGGCAGAAAGCTCTTTCTTGCCCAGGTGGACGTAGGTGGCGACGTCTTCGACGGCGTCGAGAAGCCGGCGCTGTGGATCCAGGTCATCGAGCTCCTGGCGCAGCCACCCCAGGCGCACGGTCTTGCCCTCAATGCGCTTGCCAGCGGCAAGCTCGACTTCGCCAGCAAGCGCGCGCAGCAGCGTGGTCTTGCCGGAACCATTAACGCCGACGAGGCCGATGCGCTCGCCCGGCGCCAGCCGCCAGGTGAGGTGATCCACCAGCGTGCGGCCATCTGGTGTCGTGACCTTTGCATCCTCAAGCTCGATGACGACTCGCCCCTGGCGCTGCTTAGAGAAGGCCATGAGCTCGACCTTGTCGCGCGGCGCGGGAACATCCGCGATGAGTGCCTCGGCTGCCTCAATGCGGTAGCGCGGCTTCGAGGTACGGGCAGGCGCCCCGCGGCGCAGCCACGCCAGCTCTTTGCGCGCCAGATTCTGGCGGCGCTGCTCGATGGCATCGGCTTGGCGGGCGCGCTCAGCGCGGGCAAAGGTCCAGTCGTTATAGCCGCCCTCGTAGGCATCGACGACGCCGTCGTGCACCTCCCAGGTCGTGGTGGCCACAGTGTCGAGGAACCAGCGGTCGTGCGTGACAACGACCACCGCCAGCTTGCGCGAAAGCAGGTGGCTGGCCAGCCATTGCACGCCCTCGACGTCGAGGTGGTTGGTCGGCTCGTCGAGAACCACGATGTCGAGGTCTTGAACGAGTGCGGCGGCCAGGTTGACGCGGCGGCGCTCACCACCGGAGAGCGATCCCACAGGGGTGTCTAGCCCTAAGTCAACAATGCCGAGGCCGCCGAGGACATCGCGCACCTTGGCGTTAGAAGCCCACTCGAAGGTTTCCAGCCCGAGCGGTTCGATGATGACTTGGGCGATGGTGAGGGACTCCTCCAGCTCGAACCGCTGGGTTACCACCGCCATGCGCAAATCCGAGTTGTGGGATACGCGGCCCGCGTCCGGCGGCTCAATGCCGGTGAGGACCTCCAGCAGCGTGGTCTTGCCGCCGCCGTTGACGCCGACGATGCCGATGCGGTCACCGGTTTGAACACCGAGGGAGACCCCGTCCAGCAGGGTCTTCAGACCAAAGGACTTGGTTACATTTTCCAGGTTAATGAGGTTCGCCATATCGAGAGTCCATCTTAGTGCCTCAGCCCGGTTACCCCCGCACCATTACCTTTATTGCTATCGATTTTCATTTCCAATACTCTGCAACACCATGAAAAAAGAACACCTCATCCTGTGCGCCGCACTTTCCGCAAGCATCCTCACCCTGTCCTCCTGTTCCTCCCCCGAGAGCAATGACGCTCCGTCTCCCTCCAGCGCTGAAGCCTCCCACGCGCATGACGAACACGGTGAAGGCCATAACGGAGAGCACAGCCATGACGGCTTCGAAGCCTCTGCTGGCGAAACCGAGGTGGCAGAGCTTCCACCTCGTGTCCTCATCTCCCATAAGGACGGTCTCACCACGCTCGATGGAGAGACCGGTGAGGTCATCGACAACGAAAAGCTCAAAGCATTTCTCCGGCTTAGCGATGCCGGCGATAACCGCCACATCATGGTGACCAAAGGCGATAGCTTCCTCACCTACGACACCGGGCGCATCACCAAGCCACACGGAGATCACAAGCACTACTACGCGGCTCAGCCGCAGCTTGACGACGCTTCCATCGACGCACCTCACGCCGGCCACGTGGTTCACCACGATGGTTTTACCGCGCTCTTCTCCGACGGAGATGGTGTAGCAAAGATCTACAAGACCGAGGACTTCGGCAAGGAAGACGCCCAGCCGGTCAACACCGTCGAGACAGGTGCTGCGCACCACGGCGTCGCGGTTCCGCTGAAAGACGGCTCCGTGGTCACCACGAAGGGCACCGAAGATGAGCGCCACACCATCCAGCATGTGGATAAGTCTGGCAAGGTCCTTGCGGAAACCACCGAGTGTCCTGGTGTTCACGGCGAAGCTGCCGCTGGCAATGGCTCCCTCTTCTTCGGATGCGAGGACGGGCCCATCGTCTTCGACGGAACTGAATTCCACAAGATCGACGCTTCCGCCTATGCAGGCAAAGACGGCTACCAGCGCTCCGGCAACTCTGCAGGCTCAGAGGAGTCCAACGTCATTCTGGCGGATAACAAGACCGACAAGGATGCCGACTTCGAGCGCCCCACCTCAGTGACCCTCATCAATACGGAGGACTACTCTGCCACGAAGGTCGAGCTCGGCGAGTCCTATTGGTTCCGTTCCTTGGCCCGCGGGCCCTTGGGCGAGGCACTGGTGCTCACGACCGACGGCAAGCTCAACATCATCGATCCGGATTCCGGCGAGATAACGAAAAAGATTGACGCCATCTCCCCGTGGAAGGAAAACGAGGAGTGGCAGCAGCCAGGGCCAATCCTGAAGGCAGCCAACGGCTATGCCTACGTCACCGACGCAAACAAGCAGGAACTGGTCGTTCTTGACCTCCTCGGCGACCAAGAACCACAGCGCTACAAGCTCGATGTCAAGCCCGTAGAGATGGCCGTCCTCTAAGGGCCTCCACCATTCACCCTGCTGGTGTTAGACCAGCGTTGCGCCGGTAGCCGGCCCATAGGTCACCAATCCGCGGGTTCCGCGGTTATCGGCGCACACCTGGGCCACCACCTCCTGCGCGGTCTCCTCGTCTTCGCAGAGGAAGGCGCAGGTAGGACCGGAACCGGAGACAATTCCCTTGAGGGCACCGGCGGCCTCACCAGTATCCAGAATCTTGCGCAAGTCCGGGCGCAGCGAGAGTGCTGCTGGCTGGAGGTCATTGTGCATCACTGCGGCGAGCTCGCGGGGGTTACCGCCTACGAGGGCTTGGCCCACGGCTTCAGTATCGAGGTGCGGGGCGCTTCCGCGTCCGGCATCCCGCAGCTCATCCAGCTTGCGGAATACCGACGGCGTCGACAAGCCCTCAGCATTGGTGATGATCGCCCAGATATAGCGCCCACGCGCCAGCATCGGGGTCAGAAGCTCACCGCGGCCGCGCCCCAACGCCGTGCCGCCCATGAGGGTAAAAGGCACATCGGAGCCGAGTTCTGCGGCTAGTTCGTAGAGCTTTTCCATGCTGAGAGGCTCACGACCAAACTCAGCGCTCAGCGCGTGATTGGCCAAAAGCAGAGCCGCGGCGGCATCGGCAGACCCGCCGGCCATCCCGCCGGCAGCGGGGATGTTCTTCTCCATCGTCAGCGTGCCAGCTGCCGGCAGCATGAGGTTTTGCGCCACCAGCTCCACCGCGCGCCATGCCAGGTTCTCGGGCGATGCTGGAACGCCTGTCGCGTGGTTACCCGTGACCTCCACGGCGCAGCCCTCGCCCCAGCGGTAGCTCACGCGGTCGTGTACATCGAGGGACTGGAACACGGTGGCCAGCTCGTGGAAACCGTCCGCGCGGGCTTCGCCCACACCTAGATGCAGGTTGACCTTGGCGTGGGCACGCGCCTGCCACAGCTGCATGGAATCAGTCACTGCCTTACTCATGAGGCTTCCGCCAATCTAACGAAGTCCTCTACTCCTAGCTTCTCGCCGCGTAGGCGCGGATCGATATTCGCCGCGCGCAGCGCTTCCTCGGCTGCCGCAGCGGAGCCATAAAAGCCCGCCAAGGCGGCGCGGAGGGTCTTACGGCGTTGGGCAAAGGAGGCGTCGATCAGCGCAAAAAGCCGCGGGCGCAGCACCTCATCGAAGGGGCGGGTGCAGTCGATGCGCACCAACCCTGACTCAATCTTCGGCGCCGGCCAAAACACGTTCTTCCCAATCGTCCCGGCTTGCCTAACCGGGCCATAAAAAGATGCCTTCACACTAGGAATGCCGTAGACCTTGCTGCCCGGAGCGGCGGCGAGGCGCTCAGCAACCTCCAGCTGCACCATGACCAAAACGCGGCGAATGGATGGGTAGACCTCCAGCAGGTGGAGCAACACCGGTACCGCGACGTTATAGGGCAGGTTGGCCACCAAGGCGGTGGGCTCCCCCAACTCACCCGCTTCAACGGTGAGCGCATCCTTTTCCACGACCGAAAGACGGTCAGCAAAATCGGCGGCCCGGGCGGCCACGGTATCCGGGAGTTTGCCAGCCAGACGCGAGTCAATTTCCACGGCCGTTACGTGCGCAACTTCCCCCAACAGACCCAGGGTCAGCGAGCCCAGCCCGGGGCCCACCTCCACCACGCGGTCCTCTGGGGACAAGTCGGCAGCAGCGACGATGCGGCGGATGGTGTTCGGGTCATGCAGAAAGTTCTGGCCCAGCTTCTTCGTCGGCGTCACGTCAAGCTCAGCGGCGAGTTCGCGGATCTCCACTGGGCCCAGCAGATGGGGTTGAGTCATACCACTCAGACTAATACGCGTGGCTCGTAAGCTTTAGCGCAGGCCGAGCTTGGCGGTACACGCAGGCCATGCACCCCAGCCCTGCGCGGCTTGAACCTTCTCTGCCACAGCGATCTGCTGCTCGCGAGAAGCCTGCCATGCCTCCGGGGCATACTCGGTGCCACCAAAAGCAGCCCAGGTCGACGGGGTGAACTGCAGGCCACCGGAGAAACCATTGCCTGTGTTGATTGCCCAGTTTCCGGTTGCCTCACACTGTGCGATGGAATCCCACACGGAGCCATCCACAACGGCCGGCGCGGTGGACTTCGGCTTGGTTCCGCGCGCAATCACGGCAGCAACCGCCTCCCTGCGCGAGTCTTCCTTGATAATCTCGTTGGATTCTTCCTTGCCGTTGACCTTGACAATCTTGCGGGTCACGGCGCGCGAACCGGGGGTTCCCTCCTCGCGGACTTCCTCAGTGCCTTCCTCGAGCTCTGGGTCATCGACATAATTAGCCGGCGCGTCAAAGTCCTCCGTCTTTTCCTCTTCGGAGATCTCGACGCGGTCCACGGTAATGGCAGTACCGGCCTTCACCGGCGTATCCAGAGCTGGGGATACGCGGTCATCCTTGCCCACCGTAATTCCACGGGCCTCGAGCACGTCCCCCACAGTCTTGGCCGCAACGCTGGCATAGGAAACGGAACCGCCGTCAGTAAGCTTGACGATCTTCGGGGACACCACTTCAAGGTTCATTCCCTCAGTCACCGTTTCATCCTCCTCCACGGTCTTGGAACCGGAAGTGATGGCAGCACCCGGGGCGATTCCATCGAGGCCGCCCAGCAGGTCAGACACCGTGAGATCGGTAGACGACAGCTGCTTTTCGACGCCATCGATGGTAACCGCGACAGGCTTGGCAGTGCGAACGGTGATCGAGTCACCGTCAGCGACCTGCTCTGACAGGGCCGGGTAGACAACGTCTTCTCCCCCAACGTTGACTCCGGCAGCCTCTAGGGCAGCGTTGACATCACCGGCGAAAGTGGCCAGCTGAGTGGTCTCGCCGTTCACGTCAAGCGTGATGTCCTTCTGCGTGCTGACGGCAACGACGCCGCCCACGGCTAGGGTGCCAAGGACACCACCGGTAGCCATGCGCAGCGGCAAAGAGCGGGAATTGTTGATTCGCTTGATCTGCTTCTTCGGGGACATAAACCTTTACTCGTCTTCACGATGCTTCGTGTTCACAATGCAGGAACCCGCATTCTGAACACCTGTCACGGCGCGCCCCACGCGCGCCCGCCGACGACATCAATGCCGGACTAACTTTGAATAACAATACGGTAACAGAACGTAACTTACGAAATGCATTCACGCGCCGCGGCCACTATCAGCACACTCGTCACAACAAACACGTGCGCCACCACTGAGCAGCACCTTTAGATAAAGTGAAAATCCTCACATGCCAAAGACCCGCGCGAAGGTCGTGGCCACCTCCGCCGCGAGATCCTCCACTTCTTGACCACGCGCCTGCGCCACACAACGATACGTGTGCCCAATCAAGGAGGGCTCGTTGCGCGCACCCCGGAAAGGCTCCGGCGTCATGTACGGCGCATCCGTTTCAATCAGCAGTTGCCCAGCTGGGGCAATGGCAGCGGCCTGGCGCATCTCCTCATTACGCTTGAAAGTAACGTTGCCGGCGAAAGACAGAACATAGCCGCGCTCAAGGGCTTCTTTGGCCACGGCGAGCGGCGAGGAAAAGCAGTGCAGCATCACCGTCGGCGGCTCGGGGCAATCCCCCAGCACACGCATGAGGTCCTCATCGGCCTCACGGTTGTGGATCATCAGCGTCTTTCCTACCTTCGCCGCCAACTCAGCGTGCCATCGAAGAGCCTCTTCCTGCACCTCGAGGGGCGCGGTGGTTTCCGGCTCGTGGTGAATCCAATAGGTATCTAATCCTGTCTCCCCGATGGCCACGCAGCGCGGATCCGCAGCCATCTCGCTCAAGCGCAAACGAGCAGCCTCATCAAGTTCAGCCGCCTTAGTGGGGTGAATGGCGCACGCGGCATACACGTTGTCGAATTCCTGCGCCGCTGCCAAAGCCTTCTCCGCCTCAGCCAAGCCATCACCCACGGTAACGATGCGCTCTACCCCGGCTGCGCGAGCGCGGGCAACGAGCTCGGAATCATCGTCACGGCAGGAGGCAAGGTGCGTGTGGGCGTCGATAAGCTGGCTCAAACCTTCGGCGGGAACGGGCGTGGGGCGTGGCTTCTTCTTAGACATGGCTGCGAGTGTAGTCTTGCGCGCATGATTATCCGTGAAGCGACGGACGCCGACGTCCCCGCGATGACCGCCACGCTGAATTGGGCCATCCGAGAGACCCACTTCATCTTTCGCAGCGAACCCGCCACGGTGGAAGAGCGCACCGAGTATCTCCACCAGCTACGCCGCGACGGCTGCCCCTGCTTCGTGGCTTTCACTGACGACGGCACGTACTTGGGCTGGGCTCTCTACCGCCCCTACCGCGATCCCAAGGTGTGGCTGGGGTGCTACGAGACCACGATCTACGTTGATCCCGCAGCGCACGGCCACGGGGTGGGCACGGGCTTGCTCGGTGCAGTCGTTGAGCATGCCCGCGCAGCCGAACAGGTCCATACGCTGCTGGCGCTCATCGTGGCGGACAACGCCGCATCCATCAAGTTGCATGAAAAGTTCGGCTTTGCCACTGTAGGAACGTTAAAAGAAGTCAGCCGCAAAGCTGGGCGCTGGATAGACCTCACCCACTTGCAACTCATGGTTTAAGGAACATCATGCACGTCCGTCCCGCAGAGCTTGCCGACGCCTCCGCAATCGCCGCCATCTACAACTCCGCCTCCGCCGCGAAACCGGCCGCCAACCTGGTGACATGGCAAGAATCCGTAGAAGACCGCGAGAAGTGGCTGGCGCAGATGGAAAAGGACAACTATCCGGTCTATGTCGCCGTGGACGACGACGAAATTGTCGGTTGGGCCGCCTACTTCCAATTCGTCACCCCAGCCATCTACTACGGCACGGCGGAGGACTCCATTTACATCGCGGAATCAGCGCGCGGCAAGGGCGTGGGCAGCGAGCTCATGGACACGCTCATGGATCACGCAAAGGAAAATGACTACGTGGAGACGATAATCACCTACATCGTAGACACCAACGAGTCCTCCATCGCCCTGCACAAGAAGTTCGGCTTCGTGGAGACCGGCCGCATGCCCAATATCCACACCAAGGACGGCGTGCGGCTAGGGCTGGTGCACCTGCAGCGCGACTTCAACCGCTCCTAAAGCGGCTTGATTGCCGCCCCACCCCAGTGACGGCACTGCCCTACGCCCCACCTCAGTGACGGCACTGCCATTGTTGCCAAAGAACAAGCCAGATCTTGAGGCGAAGCGGGAAACTTTGGCAACAACGGCAGTTTCAACCCAAGAGACTCACACTGTGCTGCTCAGTCACTCCCCGCGCACAAGTTAAGCCGACGCTGCCTGAAGCGGCACAATATCGTCCAACTCAGCAAGAATTTTGTCTTCCGCGACATCCAAATCGTAGTGAGTCTGCAGTCCCAGCCAGAACTGTGGGGACATTCCAAAATATTTAGCCAAACGAAGAGCCGTATCGGCGGTAATAGCCCGCTTTCCGTGGACGATTTCGTTAATACGTCGAGGCGGGACCCCTATCGAAACAGCGAGTTTGTGTTGGGTAATCCCCATGTCCTTGAGAAAGTCCTCCATAAGGATTTCACCTGGGTGTACCGGGGGGAGCTTGTTAGTGGTAGTCAACGATCTCAACCTCCTCTGGCCCTAAAGCGGTCCACCGGAAGCAGATCCGCCATTGGTCATTGATACGAATACTATATTGACCCCGCCGATCGCCCTTCAAAGCTTCGAGCCTATTTCCTGGAGGAATCCGAAGCTCATCGAGCCTCTGAACGTAGCCCAATTGCCTCAGCTTGCGAAGAGCTACCGAGTGAATACGTGAATCAATCGAGAGCACCCTCTCTCGATTCCATAGACGCTCAGTGGCCCTATCCGCGAACGACTGAATCATAAACGCACCATACCCCCCATAACGCGACGCGTCAATAACGCGAGACGTTAACTCTAACTAACGCTGTAACACAAAAGCTACCGCAACTGGCGAGGACCTGCTAGGCAGCGAGCTCGTCGTCAATGTAGACACGCGTCGTCGCACGCAGGCCCGCGACCAGCATGCAGAAACAGAGCACCATGAGACCAATGAGCACAGCGGTCCAATCCCCGGTGGCCCCGCGCACCACTCCCACGGACAGCGGTACGAGGCCCGCCAAGACGTAGCCGCCCGGCTGAACGAAGCCGGAGAGCCGCGCCGTAGTGAGCGCGGTGCGCGTGCGGGCAGTGAGCAGAGCAAGCGCCAATGGGAAGCACATGCCGCCGATCCCCATCAACGAGGCCCAGATCAAGGGGGCGGCGTCGGCAGCCACCAGCACTCCACCCCACCCGGCACACGTGCACAAAGAAAGCACCACGGGAACGGGAGTCAGGCGGTTAAGACGCGAGATGAGCCACGGCATGACTACGCCGCCGAGAATATTGAAGACTCCGATGACGGCCAGCGCCACGCTGGCGGTGTTCTCACTCACGCCTTTTTCTACCAGCATGCGCGGCAGCCAGCCCATCTGGACATAGGCCATGGTGGACTGCAATCCGAAGAAAAAGAGCATGGCCACCGCAGTGGGTGAGGTGAACATGGGGCGTTGCACTTCCGCGCCATCAACCGTGCCGTGGGCGACGTCCTTGCCGGCCTTAGGCAGGACCACTATCCACGCCACCAGCTGGGCGATGGCGGGCAGGCACCAAATCCACAACGCACCTTGCCACGACCTTTGCGTCACCGCGGACAATGGGCCGAGTGCACTGGAAACGCCCAACATCGTGGTGTAGGTGGTCATCAGCGCCACCAACGTGCGGCCCGACCCATGCTGCTTGATCCATGCAGGAAGCAGCACATTTGCAAGCGCGATGCCGGCAACAACGCACAGGGTAAGCGCTACGAAAAGCGGAAAGCTACTGACCCATGGACGCAGGCCGAGCCCCGCAACCAAGGCCACCGTGCCGCCGGCTAGGGTTCGGCTTAGGCCCACGCGGCGCGCGATGGGAACCGCCGCCAACCCCATGGCGGCAAAACACAGCCCCGGCAGTGCGGTCAACAAGCCTGCCTGCCCAGAGCTGATTCCAAAGAAGTCTTGGATCTGCCCCAGCACCGGTGCCACCGAAGCAATACCGGAGCGCAGGTTCAGCGCGGTCAGGCAAACAACTGTGAAGAGTAGGACAGGCGCAAGTGTGCGCCGAAACGCCAAACCCACCCCTTCTACTTCTGAACCGGGGCCCACTCAGGGCCGGTCTCACCGAGCTCTGGGTCAAGCTTAGCCACCAGCGGCTTCGGCTTCTGCAGCGCGGTCCCCGGGGTTATGTCGAATCGCTTCCACGCGGCCTGCTGCGCGGAGTAGTCACCCGTGATGATCGGGTACAGGTGATTCTCCGGCGGAAGGTTAACACCAACGAGTTCAACCGGCATGTCATCCGCCACTTCCTCGATGCGCGGCTGTGCGGCCCACACCCCCTCGCGGCCCAGGGTCTCGTGCACCTTTTGGGCGGTAAACGGCAGGAACGGGGTCAGCATCACGTTGCAATCGGAGACCACCTGCAGCGCGGTCCACAACACCGTGGCCAGGCGCTCACGTTGGGTCTCATCCTTGGCCAGCTTCCACGGCTCCATAGCAGCGATGTAGGCATTGGCCTCACCCACGACGTGCATGATGGCGGTCATGGCTTGCTTAAACTTGGACTGCTCGAGGAAGCCCGCGGCGGTGGCAAAGGTTTCCTCCGCCAGCGACAGGATATCCTCATCTGCCTGCTCCAGCGCGGCCGGTGCCGGCACCTCACCGAAGTTCTTGTGAGCCATCGACACGGTGCGGTTAACCAGGTTGCCCCAGCCGTTGGCGAGCTCGTTGTTAATGCGGCGCACGAACTCATCCCAGGTGAAGTCGGTGTCGTTGTTTTCCGGACCGGCAACGGCAATGAAGTAGCGCAGCGCGTCAGGACCGAACTCCTCAAGGAAGTCCTTGACGTAGATAACGACGCCCTTGGAAGAGGAGAACTTGGACCCGGACATGGTCAGGTACTCCGAAGACACGATTTCCGTCGGCAGGTTGAGCTCACCATAGGTGTGCAGCTCACCGCCCTTGGAGCCCTTACCCGCATAGCCCAAGAGCTCAGCCGGCCAGATCTGGGAGTGGAAGGTGATGTTGTCCTTGCCCTGGAAGTAGTAGTGGCGCGCCTGCGGGTTCTGCCAGTAATCCTTCCACGCGTCCGGGTTGCCGGTGCGGTGTGCCCACTCGATGGAAGAAGACAGGTAACCAATGACCGCGTCGAACCACACATAGAGCTTCTTCGCACCATTGTCCTCCCAGCCCTCGACTGGAATGGGAATTCCCCAGTCGATGTCTCGGGTCATGGTGCGCGGGCGCATGTCCTCCAGCAGGTTGAGGGAGAACTTGAGAACATTGGGGCGCCAATCCTCACGAGTCTTCAACCACTCTTCGAGGACCTCCTTGACCGCAGGCAGATCCAGCAGGAAGTGCTCGGTGTCAATAAACTCCGGGGTCTCGCCGTTGATCTTGGATACCGGGTTAATCAGGTCCACCGGATCGAGCTGGTTACCGCAGTTATCGCACTGGTCACCGCGCGCGCCATCGGCGCCACACAGCGGGCAGGTGCCCTCAATATAACGGTCCGGCAAAGTGCGGCCAGTGGACGGCGAGATCGCGCCCTGGGTGGTCTCCTTAATCATGTAGCCGTTCTCGTAGAGACCCTTGAACAGCTCCTGCACCACCGCGTAGTGGTTGCGGGTGGTGGTGCGGGTAAAGAGGTCATAAGACAGGCCGAGCCCAGCCAGGTCGGTGACGATCTGGCGGTTGTAGCGATCCGCCAACTCACGCACCGTCACGCCTTCCTTGTCCGCCTGAACCAGCAGCGGGGTGCCGTGTTCATCGGTACCAGAAACCATGAGGACGTCGTTGCCACGCATTCGCTGGAAACGGGCGAACACGTCGGAAGGAACACCGAAGCCCGCCACGTGTCCGATGTGGCGGGGTCCGTTGGCATAGGGCCAAGCAACATTAACGACAACTGTCTCAGTCATGGCCTCTACTCTATCGAACACCCCCTCACCGGCAATGCAGTGAGGGGGTGCAGAGGAGAAAAGCTCGCGCGCCAGAACTAGTTCTTGTGGCTGTGCTGGCGACGGCGGGCCTTGAAGGCCTGTTCGCGCTGGAATTCGCGGTGCAGGCGACGCTCACGTGCCATCTTGCGCTGGAAGGCCTGGGATTCGCGGTACTCGCGGTAAATCACGTCATTGCGCAAGTCCTTGAAGATAGCGAACATGAGCCCGACAAGGATGAAGAGGAATGGCAGTGCTGCCACGATGGTGACGTTCTGCAGGTTCGACAGGGAGTCCTCGCTCGACAGCAGCAGGGTCAGGCCGACGGCTGCAGTGAGCACACCCCATGCCGCGGATAGCCACGGCTTGGCGGTGGTGGCGCCAGACTGAGACATCGAGCCCATGACTGTCGACGCCGAGTCGGCCGACGTGATGAAGAACGTGGCCAGCAGCAGGGCGGCAACGATGCCCGCAACGAAGCCACCAGGCAGGTTCTGCAGGAGGTTGAACAGTTCTTGCTCAGCAGAGTCGCCAGAGATGGAGTTGCCGTTTTGCTCCATGTGGATAGCCGTACCACCGAAGATGGCGAACCATACGGTGGAGACGCCCGCTGGAACCAAGAGCACACCAATGCAGAATTCGCGGACAGAACGGCCGCGGGAAATGCGCGCAAGGAACATGCCAACAAACGGCGACCAGGAAACCCACCAAGCCCAGTAGAAGATTGTCCACGTCGACAACCATTCGCCAGCGGTTCCATTGTCGGACTCAGCGGTACGAGCGATCATCTCGGTGAAGTTCGCCAGGTAGTTACCGATGGAGCCCGGAATCTGGTTCAGAATCGACACCGTCGGGCCAAAGATGAACACGAAGATGGCCAGCAGAGCTGCCAGGACCATGTTGGCGTTAGAGAGGTACTGAATGCCTTTGCCCACACCAGACATGGCAGACAAGATAAAGGCCAAGGTCAGTACCACAACGATGCCAATCACGACGCTTTGCGTGGGGTTCTCAATAATTCCGGACGCTTCCAGGCCCGCCTGGATCTGCATAGCGCCTAGACCCAACGAGCAAGCAGTGCCGAAGACAGTGGCAAAGATGGCCAAGATATCAATGATCTTGCCCACGGCGCCGTCGGCAGCACGCTGGCCGATGAGCGGCACAAAGGCCTGGCTCAACAGCTGCTTACGGCCGATACGGAAGGTGGAGTAAGCGATGGCGAGGCCAACGACGGCATAAACCGCCCACGGGTGCAGAGTCCAGTGGAACATGGCCGTAGCCATTGAGGTTCCTACCTCGTGCTCACCATGTCCGGGAACTCCGTTCTTAAAATAGTTGAGCGGCTCGGAAGCACCGTAGAACATCAGGCCGATGCCCATGCCAGCCGCGAACATCATCGCAATCCACGAGACCGTGGAGAATTCCGGCTCTTCGTTGATCTTGCCCAAACGAATGGTGCCGAACTTAGAGGCCGCGATGCAGATGACAAAAATAACGAAGATGGTGCCGAAGAGCACATAAGCCCAGCCAAAGTTTGTCACCACAAAGTTGAGAGCGTTGCTGGAGAATGAACCGAAGCTCTCCGGCGCGACCAGTCCCCATGCCACGAAGGCAGCGATGAGGAGGCCCGCGATACCGACGATGCTCCAATCAATCGGTGAGTCGATGCCACCGGGCCCAAATTTGTCGTCCTCTTCTGCTTCTACGGGCAAAGCTGCAGCCGAAGGATCAAACTCCTTATTGGTGAGCATGTCCTGAAGCTGGCTCGTAGCTGACGTCGCCTCTAGGCGCTCGTCGACAGTGCGGTAATCATCCGACGCGGCCGGCGAGCTTTGTTCTTGGGAGGCGGCCGAAGACACCCCCGTGTCCTTCACATTGTCTGTATTGGTCGAGTCTGTCATACCTTCAAACCATGGTGCTGTCCCATCAACTAGTCAAACCATAGCGCTCATAAAAAAGCTGCACAGCGGGCCTATTTCACAGCCACAGTGCTCGGAAGGCGGGCAGTTTCCTCCATGTACTTCCCCACACAGTGCACACCCTTCAGCACCATCCTGTATGCCAACTGTGCAGCGTGTCCATACAATCCGGCTCTGTCTCCAGCTACCGCCCAGGCTCCCTCAACCTTTCTGCGAATAACGATGCCATAACGATTGCCCGAAAAGAGACGGTCATCACCAGAAACCTGAGGTGGTGCTCAGCCGCGCGCAGCAAGGTAAGCGTCATAGAGCTCACGGTTGGACCATGCCGTTCCCGCCGCCGCCTTCTTGCACGCATCCTTGGCACGCACACCCCGCTCTACTTCTGCGCGGACCTGCTCAACAAGGGTCTCCATCGACACGGGTGCGGCCTCACCGCCCTCGATTACTACGGTGATTTCGCCCCGCGCATTCTCTTCAGCCCACTCCGCGAGCTCGCCTAGGCAGCCTCGCTTAATCTCCTCGTAGGTCTTCGTCAGCTCCCGGCACACAGCGGCGCGACGGTCGGCGCCGAGGATCGCGGAGGCGTCGCCAAGCGTCTGCGCCAAACGGTGCGGGGACTCGAAGAACGCAATCGCGCGCTGCTCCCCCACCAAGGACTCCAGCCACGCCTTGCGCGGCCCGGGCTTGCGCGGCGGGAAGGCATCGAAGAGAAAATGCCCCACTCCCAAACCAGACAGCGCAAGAGCCGTCGGCACCGCCGAGGGTCCTGGGAAGCAGGTCACGGGCACGTCTGCTTCCACTGCTGCGGTGACGATGGAGTGCCCAGGATCAGACACTAGGGGCATACCGGCGTCGGACACCACGAGCACTGTCCCGGTCCGGGCGGCGGCGACGAGAGCGCGCGAACGCTCCTCTTCGTTGTGGTCGAAATTGGACACCACCCTGCCGCGGATCTCCACCCCTAATGCCTGGGCCAGATTGCGAACGCGACGGGTATCTTCCGCGGCAATGACATCTGCGTGACCCAAAGCTTGCATCAAGCGGGCTGAAGCGTCACCGGGATTTCCCAGCGGCGTGGCGGCAAGGATGACCCCACGCGGCAAGGGTTCAAGCTGAAGACTCATACTCCCCAGCATGGCACACGCACGCTAGACTCATCCGAGTGAGTATCGCAACCCCTACCGATCGATCTGGCCGCATCAAGCGCCCGCGTCCGTCTATCGCACGCGGCGCCCATACCCGGCCAGCGCCTCCTGCTCCCCGGCCCTATGTCTGGACAACGGCTGACACGATCAGCACCGTGATCATCGCGGCGCTGGCTTTCCTCACGCGCTTCATTGGCCTGACCTCCCCGGTCTCCGAAGGCACGCCCGTCTTCGATGAGAAGCACTACGTGCCGCAGGCCTGGGACATGGTTACCAGCTGGCATAACCTTTTTATCGGCGGTATTGAGTCCAATCCGGGCTATGGCCTTGTCGTCCACCCGCCGCTGGCCAAACAGATTGTTGCGATTTCGGAGGCTCTCTTCGGCTATACCCCATTGGGATGGCGCTGCATGGCCGCGCTTTTTGGCGTGGGCACGGTCCTGCTGACAATGGCGCTGGCTCGCCGATTGTCCGGTTCATGGCAGGTTGGATTCCTGGCCGGTCTCCTCGCAGTGTGCGATGGTGTGCTTCTCGTTGCGTCCAAGTTTGGCATGCTGGACATCTTCCAAGTCTTCTTCGTCGTTGCCGCCGCATGGGCCTTGGCGCGCGACCACCAGCAGATGCGCGAGCGCCTCCACGCCGCTTTCTTTTCGGGCACTATGGGTGATTCCGACTTCGGTCCTCGTTTTGGTTTCCGGTGGTGGCGCTTTGCAGCCGGTGTCTTCCTGGGGCTAACACTTTCTGTGAAGTGGTCGGGCCTGTATTACATCATGTTCTTCGGCCTCATGAGCGTCTTCTCGGACCTCGCGCTGCGCCGTCTTTATGGCGTGCGCCGCTACATCGTGGGCACGCTGGTACGCGATACGCCCGCGGCCCTCGCCTCCATCGTCGCGGTTCCTGTAGCGCTCTACGCGTGGTCATGGCGCGCTTGGTTCGCCGATGAAACCGCCGTCTACCGCCACGCCAAGGTGGACGGCACTATCGAAGAAGGGTCCTGGCTGCTCAACCTCCCCGAGCCCCTCGCCGGCTGGTTCTACTACCACTCCTCCGTGCTGGAATTCCACGCCTCCTTGACCACTTCAGGCGGCCACAGCCACCCCTGGGATTCCAAGCCGTGGGCCTGGCTGGTGGCCGCGCGCCCCATCCTCTACTACTCCTCCACTGACATTTCCTGTGGCGACGGCGGATCCTGCCGCAAGATGCTGTACCTGTTTGGCACCCCGGCCATTTGGTGGCTGGTCATTCCAGCGGTGCTGTGGGGACTGTGGTCCTTGCTCGTGCGCCGCAACCGCGCCTTCCTCATTCCGCTCGTGGGCGCCGCGGCGGGTTTCCTACCCTGGCTAGCGGTCTTCGACCGCCAGATGTACTTCTTTTATGCCACGGCGTTTATCCCGTTCATCATCGTGCTCATCGCGTTGGCCTTGGGCCAAATGATCGGGCGCGGCCGCAAACTGGAATGGCACTGGCTCACAAGGCTCTTCGGTTCCGCGATGCCGCTGGGCACCTTCATCACGGTGTGCTACGCCGCACTCGTTGTCGCGATGTTTGCCTACTTCTCCCCGATTCTCTACGGCTACATGATCCCGGATTCTTGGTACAACTCCATCATGTGGCTGCCGTCGTGGACCTAACGCGGGCTAGCAGATAGCGTCCGATAAACGTCCCGCAGCAGGAACCCCCGGTCCGCCGCCCAAGCCCAGCCCAGGCAGGCGGTGGCGAGCCCGGTGCCGATGAGGATATAAAGCTGCCCCGCGGCGACGCTGCCCAGGGCAAAATCGCGCATGGTAAAGCCGCACAGGAACGCGAACATTGTGCACGCCACCGGCAGCAATCCGGGCGCTGAGGCAGGGCGCCATGCAGCAAAACCCAAACCGCTGGCAAGGCCGAAGCGCAGTGCTGCGGCCTCGATCAACAGGCGCGCGCGCTCCGGGTCAGCGCCTTCTGCAAGGGTCCCTTCGCTCTCCAGGGTGGTCAAACCCGAAGCACTGACGACGACCACAATCGCCCACACAAGAAATGCCACGGACAGCACACCGAGGGCTACTCGCGCCAACGACAGCGAAGCCTGCCGAGTGCTCGAAGCTCGCTGCCATTCTGGCTCCACGCCAGCGAGGATAACCTCGGATAGATCCTGCGGCGGCGCTCCGTCCGGTTCCACGAGGCTCAACGACCGGGATAGAGCCGCTGCCTTGTCCCGGAAGGCTGCACAGTCTGGGCAGCTGGAAACGTGTGCCTCGATGACGTCAGGCGACAGCTGCGGGGCTTCCCCGTCTAGCTGCGCGGAAATCGCTGCCTGCACTTGCTCATGCGTCAGCACGGCTCAGCACTCCATCCACGCTCGCCCGGCCGGAACCGAAGACCACGATCATGAGCAATGACACGATGAGAACCAGCGGGTACTCGATGCCACCATCGGCCGCGAAGAGACCGTTACCGATGTGCACGAAATACAATGCGCACGCCATGAGCAGCGCTAAAGCCCCCGCAACAAAGGTCGTGAGAAGGCCTACCACCAGGGCCGCCCCGCCCAGCATTTCCGCGAAGGCAGCCAAGTATGCCGAGGTCTGCGGCTGTGGGACCCCCATGGCAGAGAATTGCCCGGTAATTTCGTCCATACCGCTAAAGAACATCTTGTCCACGCCGTGCGCCACGAAGATTACTCCCAGCACCGCGCGGAAGATGAGGAGCGCGGCATCGCGTACGGCGGGTCTATTCATGGTTCATAGACTACCCTGGATAGCCACCTCCCTCAGAAAGGACTCCCCACCCAGCATGCTTACGTGGACCACTACGAACACGCCTTTAGGCTGCCTCACCCTCGTGGGTTCTGCGCGGGGTTTATCTCACGTGTATTTCGACGGCGAATCTCCGGATCTTAGAAGCATGCAACGTCTCACGGATGTCACCGAACCTGGCTCTGCGGGCGCGGTGCTTGTCGACGCCTCTCAACAAATTGCCGAGTACTTTGCCGGCACGCGGAGGGATTTTGAGCTGCTTCTCGCCGTGCCTGAGTCCCCGCGCACCTTCCGGGATCGGGCGCAGCGTGCTCTGCGCGATATCCCATTCGGGGAACGTTGGACCTATTCGACTCTTGCCACCGCCGCCGGTAGCGCGCAGGCCGCACGTGCCGCGGGGAGCGCCTGTGCCACCAACCCGCTTCCTATTGTGGTGCCGTGTCACCGCGTCGTACCGGCTGGCGGCGGTGTGGGTTCCTATCGCGGAGGCGCAGCCGCGAAGCAGATGCTTCTGGACCACGAGGCCGCGTGCTGCGGCACTAATCCGCAGAGAGCCCTTGGCAACCACGGGTAGCCCTGGGGAACCGATGAATAACTTCTGCAGTCTAAAAAGGCATGACTAGTACACAGATGGCAAACGATACGAGACTTGTTTTTGACTCCGCGGGGCTCGGCCGCCCTGCTTGGGCAATGACCTCCCCACTCCTCAAGGAGTACTACGACACCGAATGGGGTATGCCCATCCATGAGGAATCCGCACTGCTAGAGCGCCTCTGTTTGGAGGGCTTCCAGGCTGGGCTGAGCTGGGAGATCGTTCTGCGCAAACGCGAAGCCTTCCGCGCCGCTTTCGTGGGGTTTGATGCTGACCTTCTGGCAAGCTTCGGCGAGGAGGAAGTGGAGCGCCTGATGAATAATCCTGGAATCATCCGGAACCGCCTCAAGATCAATGCGGTACTCGCCAACGCGAAGGCCACGGTGGCCTTAAGAGAGCAGGGCGGACTCGATGAGTTCATCTGGAGCTTCTTGCCGGAAGAGACCATCGCACCGGAGCGCGAAGAAGACATCCCTAAATACACGCAAGAAGCCTTGGACATGTCCAAGGCTTTAAAGAAGGCCGGGTTCAAGTTTGTCGGCCCAGTAACGTGCTTCTCACTCATGGAGGCCATCGGCATGGTCGATGCCCACCTCGTGGGCTCGCACCGTCGCGGTACATCCGGTGTGTGGCCGGCCTAGCGCTCAGCCAACACAGCGCTTAGCCAACTCGACGCTCCGCCAAATCATCACGCCGTTGACGCGGGGTGGGATGAGGACCGTCAAACCCACCGTCGGAATCATCCTCCGAGTACACCGGAAGGTAGTCAAAGTCCGGGCTTTCATCATCGATTTCCAGGATGAGCGCGCCCGGGCGGCGCAGCTTCGGCGGAAGCGACTCGGCGGGGTTCTCCGCGTTCCGCACTCCCAGGCGGGCGCGGCGTAGGTGGTAAATGCGGCGCCGCAACAACTCCCGTTCACGGCGTACCTGGGCGCGCAGCGCAACCAGGTAAACCGTGGTCATAACACCAGCGATAGCCGCCAGCCACCACGTCCATCCACCCACGACGATGCCGAGGCATACCGTAGCTACCACTGCTACCGCCAATCCGATAAGCGTACGCTGACGGCGCTGGTAACGCGTGGCAGAAGCTTCCTTCTCCTTCACCGGATCCCATCCGCCGCGGCCAAGGCGGCGCTGTGCGAAGGCGAGCTCGTCCTCAGACAGCTCGGTATCGCTGCTGCCGGCCTCAGAGTCCTCGGCGTTCAGCTCCGCGGCATCAGCACTCTCAATTTCCGCCGCCGTGGATTCTTCCGCGTCGGGAGCATCATCGGCCCCATCTGAATCCTCGGCGTTGGGCGTCGTCGGCGCCTCCTCCACAGCGTCAATAGCACCCGGGTACATCAAATCGACCGGAGAAGTGTAGGCGTCATCGAAGTCATAAGCATCCTCCGCCACCTCAGCATTTGCTGGGGCTGTAAACACTTCAGCAGCATCTGCTTCAACGTCCTTGGTGTCCTGTCCTGCTTCCTGCTCGGCCTCGGCGACGTGGGCGGGCTCCGCTTCGAGCTCGAAGTCCTCTTCAACGGCGTCTTCCTCAACAACCTCGCCGTCAATCGTCTCCGCGACGTCCGAAGTAGCTTGGTCAGAGGTAGCGGTTTCAGCGCGGGAGGACTGCGAATCCTCGCTTACGCCTTCGGCCTCCACCAGCTCGTACTCCGCTTCGTCCGCTGCAGCCCCCGTTCCTGCCTGGGCGCGCGGGCGGATGTCTTCCTTGCCCAGGCGCGGCTTGCGACGGCCCGGCACAGAGCCGGAATCACCTTCGAAGAGCACGCGGGTCTCTTCAAAGGCCTCACCCGTGTGGCTCATCGGACGCTGCGAACGCAAAAGCAACGGGGCGAGGATGAAGAGCCACAACACGATTACGAGAATGATCGGCACGGCAGTCATCATGCGGCTGTGTCCCACTTTCAGGGGTCGACGAAAAGGGAATATAACTAGGCCCCTACTCTAGCCGCCCACACCGGCTCCATGGGCATCAACGAGCCCATAAATTACAAGGTTGTTACTTAAGTGAAAACAGAGGTAGTTGAACTAATCCAAGCGCGATCTAGAGACCGAGGATCCGCCCCGCCGCGTGCAGGCGCTCCACCGCGCTCGAGGCAAAATCCTCACGATTGAGCGCCAAGAAGTGGTGGTCCCGCCATGCGCCGTCAATGTGTAAGTTGCGGCGCAGAAATCCCTCATCCCGAAAGCCATTGTTGTGTAGCACCTTGCCCGAAGCAGGGTTCTCCGGCAGGTAGGTGGCGGTGACTCTGTGCAGCCCCACTCGGTAAAAAGCGTGGTCCACGCCGAGGGCGCACGCAACGGTGGCCACGCCGGCGCCGTGTACCCCGGAATGGACCCAATAGCCGATCCAGCATTCACTGACCCCTCCGTGCTGAATATTTCCCAGGGTCAATTGGCCTCGAAATTGCCCATCGACGTCAATGACGAGCGGCACCACCGTTCCAACGCGGGCAGAATCGCGCAAAAACATCAGGTGATTCCACCACGCAGACTGCGAATGCGCCGCATCCCATGACGTCGGCAGCGTAGGTTCCACGGGCTTAAGAAAATCCCGATCCGCCATGCGCTGCTGCCGCCACGCCTCGCCATCCCGACGCAACAGCGGGCGCAGGCGCACCGTCGCTCCGTGTGGGAAAACGCTAGAGCCTCGCAGCCGCACCGCAGGGGTCGCCTCAGGCCACCCCGGATGCTCGGGGTGAGCCTCACCGCTGGCGGGAGTGGAAAACCGCCCTGCGGCAGTACCAAAAGGATCAAGCATGGCGTGCGTAGCTGCCGGCTAGCTTCGTTGGGTCAGGAAGAGGACGTCGAGCACATCTCCCGGGCGGATCTCGGTGACCTCCTCCGGGATGCGAATCATCGCGTTCGCTTCTGACAACCCGGCGAGCAGGTGTGCCGGCGCGCCCGCCGCGCCACCTAGCCCTTCCACGAGGTAATCGGAGGTCTCGGCGTCACGCATCAGCCGGGCACGGATGTATCCGCGACGGCCCGGGCGGGACTCCATGTGGTTGAGCACGCGTGCGCGTACGACGCGACGCTGACCGCTGCGCTTGCCTAGGGACAACCGAATCAGCGGGCGCACAAAAACCTCGAAGATGACGAGCGCAGACACGGGGTTCGAAGGCAACAGGAAGGTGGGGATGCGCTCTTCACCCAACAGACCAAAACCTTGGACCGAACCGGGGTGCATTGCCACACGAGTAGTATCGACATCCCCCAGCTCATCGAGGACTTCGCGGATTTCATCCGCCCCCGCACCGCCCACGGCACCGGAAATCACCAGCACCTCGCTGCGCGCCAGGTAAGTCTCCAAGGCCTCCCGCACGCGGCGCGGCTCACCGGCAGCAATGCCGACGCGGTGCACGTCCGCGCCGGCCTCCTTCGCGGCCGCTGCGAGTGAGTAAGAGTTCACGTCGAAGACCTGGCCCAGGCCGGGCTCACGGTCGACGTCGACAAGCTCCTTGCCGTAAGAGACGATGGTCACGCGCGGGCGTGGGTACGCCAGCACCTTCGAGCGCCCCACCGCCGCGAGCAGGCCAATCTGCGCCGGCCCCAAGACAGTTCCAGAGGACACTGCCACATCGCCGGGTTGGATGTCATCGCCCACGCGGCGCACGAAGTCTCCCGAACGCACTGGCCGGTGCGAGGTCACGCGCTTGCGTCCGCGGTCGGTCCACTCGAGGGGAAGGACGGCGTCGGCAAGCGTGGGCAACGGCGCACCCGTATACACGCGCACCGCCTGCTTAGGCTGCAAGCGCAAAGGCTGGCGCGAACCTGCGGGAACCTCCCCCACTACAGGCAGAGAACGTTCAACCTCCGTCTCCGTGACGGGAGCATCCGCGTCCTCGGAGTCGTGGCGAGTGCGCGCTTTGAGAGCTTTTTCTCCCCCGACGTCCACGGCACGCACGGCGTAGCCATCAATCGCCGCCTGCGGGAAGCCCGGCAGCGGCTGATTAGCCTGCACCTCCTCCGCGCACTTGAGACCCAGCGCATTCGCGATGGCGATGCGTACCGGCTCCGGAGTCATCGCTGCATCAAGAATGAACGCCATCTGGTCATCGACCGAACGCATGTACCGCCTACCTTTGCTCTGGGGTATGTGGGGCCTAAAGGGATGGAAGTTACTGGAGTAGAGCTTAGCGCGCTTGGCACGTCAAGACTTAGCCCTTCAGTCCGTTTTCTTCTTCGTAGTCCTCCACAATCTTCTTAATCGCCTTGTAGAGCGCGGGACCGTATTTCTCATCGCGCAGACCAAAGTCCACGTTGGCCGGGATATAACCGCCCGGGTTGCCAAGGTCGTGGCGCTTGCCTTGGTGGACTACGACGTGAACCGGGTGTCCTTCCTTGATGAGGAGCTCGATAGCATCGGTCAACTGCAGCTCCCCGCCTTTGCCTGGCTTGATACGGCGAAGCGCATCAAAGATCTTCCTGTCGAGCAGGTAGCGCCCAGTGGCCACGAGGTTGGACGGCGCATCAGCCGGATCCGGCTTCTCCACCATGCCCACGACCTTCTTCACTCCCGGCGCGTTGGTGTCTTCGACGTCGAACACGCCGTAGTTAAAGGTCTCCTCGCGCGCGACCTCGAAGGCGCACAGCACGCTGCCGCCTAGAGCTGCGCGAACACGGGCCATCTCCCCCATGACGGTGGCGGGCAGCACAATGTCATCCGGCAGCATGACGGCGAAGAACTCCTCGTCGTCCTCGAGCACGGATTCCGCCAATCCCACAGCGTGACCGAGCCCGAGCGGCTTTTCCTGCTCCACCGAAATGGGGTGAATCAGCTGGGCAGCGCGCTTGACCTTAGCAACCTGCTCGTCTTTGCCGCGGGCGTCGAGGGTCTCAACCAAATCCGGAAACTCCTCGAAGTGTCGCATCACTTCTTGCTTCTTTGGTGCGGTGATCACCGCGAGGCGCTGAGCACCAACCGAAGCGGCTTCTTCCGCAATTAGCTCAATACCCGGCGTATCAACGACGGGGAGCAGCTCCTTGGGCACGGTCTTGGTGGCAGGCAGGAAGCGGGTGCCCATGCCAGCAGCGGGGACAACGACCGTAGCGATCCCGGTATGGGAATCCTCGTGTGCAATAGCCATAAGTTCCACTTTACAATGCGCCCACCGCTCTCCTGCGCTGCGCTACGCCGTCACATTATGATTAACAATCATGACGACCTCCCCCAAGGAAGCCTTAAGAGCCTCACTCCTTAACGCCCGCCGCGAACGTACCTCTGAACAGCGTGCTGACGACAACGCCGCGTGGTGTTCTGGTGTGAGAGAGCTACTGACTCCCGCGATGCGCATTGCCGCCTACCACCCACTGGGCACAGAGCCGGGCGGCCCCAGCTTCGTAGATACCGTGGCACAGCTCTGCAAAGAGGTTTACCTGCCTATTTCCGGTGCAGACGGGGAGCTTTTGTGGACGCTATATACCGGCCCACAGGCCATGCGCCCGGGGGCGCTGGGGATTGCGGAGCCCGTCGGCCAGCGCCACAGCAGCGAAATCCTGGCCCAGCTCGATCTCATCCTCGCGCCCGCGATGGCAGTCAGCGAATCAGGCATGCGCTTGGGCAAGGGGGCAGGGTATTACGACCGCGCGCTCACGCCTCTCCCCACTGGGCGCCCGCCTGTCGTCGCCTTGGTGCATTCCAGCGAGATCCGCGATGTCCCCTTCGATGAGCACGACCGTCCAGTCGATGGCGTCCTGACCGAGCGCGGGTTGCGCTGGCTTTAATCGCTTTCGGGCCCCGCCCGGGAACCACGCGGCGCCACGCGCAGTCTAAGAAGGTATGGATTTTCTACATGTTCTGCGCACCCCGGGACATCGCCGCAGCGTGTTCCTGCGCCGCGTTATCGCAGCTGTCCTGCTCGTGACCGCCGCGGCCAGTGCGCTCGCTTCCACGCGTGAGCAGCCCCGCGTCGTGGTCATGGCCCGGGACGTGGCGGCCGGGGAGACGCTAGCGCTTGGCGATGTCTCCGTGGCCCGCGTCCCCTCCTCCGCTCTTCCCGCCACGGCGTTGGGAAATAACCCAGAGGATGCCGTGGGACGCGTGCTGGTAGCGGCCGCGAGCGCTGGCGAAATCTTGACCACAACTCGCCTACTCAGCTCAGATCTCGTCGCAGATTTCGGTATGGACAACGGCCACCTCATCCCGCTTACGCTGGCTGAGCCGGAGATTTCTCGTAATCTCCACCATGGAGATATGGTCAACATCGTCGGCACGGTCGAGGATGGGCCCGACGGTACCGCCCCCGCACGCGGAAAGACTATTGCCCGTGGCGCTCGCGTCGTGTCGGTAGGAACAGGCGGAGATGATGCACGCACACAATCGTTGCTCGTTGCCCTCCCCGCCGAGGCGGCCGAGGACGTCGCTGCCGCTTCCCTTGCGCAACCGCTCACGGTCGTCATCGTGGGCGACCGTGCCCACAATTAAGATGACACTGTGAAGATCGCCGCGTTTGCGCATCAATGGTGCCGCGGGATGTTGCCACCACCAACAATCTCTGCCTAGTATGGGCGCATCCACTCAGGCGCTAATGTTTGTGTGTCTTTCCTGTCTCACAACGTCGTGGCAACGCATGCTGTGAGCGCTCAACAGTGGTCTTTTCTATTCCAGCAATTTCCCCCGATGCTTCTTCCTAAGTAGGCACTCCTACCGCTTCAAGAATCTCGCTCCTTTCGGCCCCTTCCGGCTCATCACGTGCTAGGTACCGCCTCATTGAACAGCGTTGGTTCTCTCACCGCGCGCTGCGCCGCAGCCGCGCACTACCGAAGAAGCATTTACTCCGCAGAAAAGGACATATTCCCATGCTTAAGGGCTTTAAAGATTTCATCTTGCGCGGCAACGTCATCGAGCTGGCCGTGGCCGTCATCATCGGTGCTGCATTCACCGCAATCGTTACCTCCATCACGGACCACCTCATCCAGCCGCTGATCAACTCCTTCGGTTCCCCGGACTTCGGTGGCCTGGGCTTCGCGATTACCGACAATCCCGAGACCTTCCTTGACTTTGGTGCGGTCATCACGGCACTCATCAACTTCCTGATCGTCGCTGCCGTCATCTACTTCGTCATTGTCGCTCCGCTCAATGCCGTCACCGAGCACGCTAAGCGCCGCCAGGGTGTTGACCCGGAGGAGCCGGCTCCGACCGCCGAGCAGCTGCTCGCTGAGATCCGCGACCTGCTCGCTGCTGAGAACGGTGGCACCACCACTGAGAAGCCAGGTTCCAGCTTCTAATTCACAAGCAAAACCTGCAATCCCGCAGAGCCAGCACAATGCTGAAGCTCTGCGGGATTTCCTTATGCGCTCTAGGCCCTCGACGCGCTACTGCGTAGTACCAAAGTGCGGCGGCATATTCTCGCGGTAGAAAGCCTCACCGGTGACTTCGTCTTCGCTGTTGCCATCAAGGCTTACGATGCGCAGCTCATCGGCGCCAGCCCCAGCAGAGGTACCAGCCGCCTGCGATACTGGCCCGCCGGGCACGTCGAAGCTGCGGTCATAATTCTGGGCGGTCGACGGGCGCTGAGCACGACGACGGCGGGCACGTGGTGCGGAATCAGCCATTAGACGCTGGATTTCTGCAGCTGATCAACTAGATGATGCACCAAAGGCGTCAAGGTTGCCATGCCATCGCGCACCGCCGCGCGGGACGAAGCCACGTTGACGATGACCGTCGAACCGGACACTCCTGAAATACCGCGGGAGGTGCAGGCATCCACCGCGCCGCATGCCTGGCCGGAAGAGCGCAGCGCCTGCGCCACGCCCGGAACCATTTGATCCAGCACCGCGCGGGTTGCCTCAGGAGTTTTATCGCGGGGGCCAACGCCCGTGCCACCGATAGTCAATACGAGGTCAACTCCCCCGACCACACCGGTTTCAATCGCCTGTCGGATTTTGGATTTCTTGGAGCGAACAATCACTGCGCCGTCGAAGGTGAAATCGGCTTCGGCCAGCAATTCACCCGCCAAACGCGATGTGTCCTCCGTTGACTCATCTGGGTGGTCGGTAACGATCACGACGAGCGCGCGACGCGGCGCCTGAACGCTTTGTTCTTGCTCGCTCGCAATGAGGAAGGCGTCATCGGGCTCGGTAACATCATCAAGTTCGTGTGAGGCATCGCGCCCCAACAGCTCAGCTGCGTCGGTGTTGTCTGCCACGGAGGTTCTCCTTAAAGGTGGGACGGAATCTTCCGGAAGTAGTTGCTTAAAAAGGTGTCAGGGTGCGGTATTCACGCGGTGCTTGCGCACCGCCCGAGTATTTGTAAACTTACTCGCTCGCCAGCGTTACCTCTACCTTTCTCACGTCTTCGTTGTCGCGGCCCTTAACTTCCAGTGTCACGGTTGCCCCAAATTCCTGCGAGCGGGTTGCCGCAATCAGGGCATCGGAGCTTTCAATGAGCCGGTCGTTGACGCGAGTGACCACATCACCGGACTTCAGTCCTGCTTTATCAGCCGGGCTGCCAGATTCCACATCAACGATTTCCGCGCCAAGGGTATCGCTCTGCGCACGGACCTTAACGCCCAACGTGGGATGCTTGACCTTGCCGTTATTGATGAGCTCATCGGCCATCCGCTTAGCAAAATTTGAGGGGATGGCGAAGCCCAGGCCGATGGAGCCGCCTTCGGCATTCGAACCGCCAGATAGCGAGGCAATCATCGAGTTCATGCCAATGATGTTGCCCTCCATATCCACCAGGGGACCGCCGGAGTTACCGGGGTTGACGGCTGCGTCGGTCTGGATAGCGTCGATAAGCGAGGACTCCCCACCTTCCTGTGACGCACGCACTGGGCGGTTCTTGGCCGACACAATTCCGGACGTCACCGTGGCGTTGAGCCCCAGCGGGGAGCCAACGGCAACTACCTCCTGCCCCACTGCGGCCGCGTCCGAATCACCAAACTGGAGGAAAGGAAGATCGCTGACGTCATCGATTTTGATGACCCCGACATCTGTCGTCGCATCGGACGCGACAAACGTAGCGCTGTGGCGCGAACCATCATTCATCGTCACTTCGAGCCTCCCGCCCTGATCCGCGCCAGCAAC
The DNA here is from genome assembly GCF_001814395.1 of Corynebacterium sp. HMSC059E07. Lineage (NCBI taxonomy): Bacteria > Bacillati > Actinomycetota > Actinomycetes > Mycobacteriales > Corynebacteriaceae > Corynebacterium > Corynebacterium sp. HMSC059E07. The sequence continues at coordinate 78,957 of NZ_KV816333.1, read as the reverse complement.
CACGTGGTGGTTGGTCAGCACATAACCATCCGGGGAGATAATTGAACCGGAGCCCTCGGCACCGCCAGAGCGGGTCATGGAGTAGATCGACACCACCGACGGCAGAACCTTCGATGCTACGTCCTCCACAGAGCCGGCGGCCGGCTCGTTACCGGTGCTATTGGCCACCGGCTGGCGCTCGAGAACCTCGTTGACCGTCGAGGTCGAGGATTTATCGTCACCGGCTTTGCCAACCACGGCACCGGTGACGCTGCCAACTGCAATGGCTTCAACAAGCATCATCGCCAACGCGGTGCCCATTCCTACTTTGCGCTTGTTCTTCGGTTCGCTCCCCTGCTCCACGACCTGCGCGCCTGCGCCTTGCTGACCAGCGAAGCGTTCGTTCTGATTCCCCTCGGGCGCAGCACCGAAGCGCTGTCCTGCATATGGTTGTGCTGCGCTCTGTCGCACCTGGCTTTGCTGACCAAAGCCATAGGTTGAGCCGCCATACGGTGCTTGTCCCGCGCTTGGCGCCTGAGAAGGCTGAGCACCAAACGACGACGGGCTTCCCGGCCCGCCCTGTGCGCCGTAGGGCGCTTGCTGCTGCCTTCCCTGTGCCCACGAGTCCGAGCGCGGCTGATTCCAGCCGTTTGATGAGCTTCCCGCAGAAGGCGCCCCGCCCTGCTGCTGTGTTTGTCCCCGTCCATCAGAGTTCTGCGGGGTATCCATGGGATTATCCATGTTCGAATTCCTCATATTCATGTCAGGTAGTGTGCACCATCGCGCTGGGGTGTATCTGTCTCTGCTCTGCCAGTGTGCTAGGAAAAGCTGTACATTTCCTGTACGCTCTGAACTGGTGCGATACTTGGAAGACTAGCTTTGGTTAAACCACCGCTCCGCAAAGATATGACCCCGGTCGTGCGGGTTCTCCGAGTGCTCCTCGGCTGGCTCCTGAGATGTCTCCTCTGCGTCTTGCGCATCGAAGGATTCTGGCTGAAACTCGTTCGGAATTTCTTCCAGTCCATCCACCATGGCATCCCCCTCGGTGGGATACCCCGGCAGGATAACCTCCATGCGTGTTCCACCGTCCGCGGAATCCTTAATGGTGATCTCTCCATTGTGCCGCTCAACGACGGATTTCACGATGGCCAAGCCTAGTCCGGAACCAGGCATTGCACGAGCTTCGGCCGAACGGTAGAAACGCTCAAACACCTTGTCGCGCTCCTCGGGCGCGATACCGGGGCCCGAGTCATCCACACGCAGGCGCACCTTGTCCTCTGCCACTTGCCGCATGGAAACGCGCACGGTACCCGTCGGCGGCGACCACTTCGCGGCGTTATCCATGAGATTGAGCGTGGCACGCCCCAAGGCAAATGGGTCACCATCCAACATCCACGGAATAAACCTCACGCGGAAGTCCACGTCAGGGCGCCGGCGCTTGGCACGGTTAAGGGAATTCTCCAGAACCTCGTGCAGCTCGACCGGTTCCGGTTCCTTCTCAGTGGCATCTTCGCGTGCCAAGTCCACGAGATCACCGATCAGGGTCGACAACTCCGACATCTGCGCCATCACGTCGTCTTCCAAGTCGCGACGATCTTCCTCACTGATGCCGAATCCGCCGCCGGATTTATTCAGCATCATGAGCAGCTCGATATTGGTACGCATGGAAGTTAGCGGCGTCTTCAACTCGTGGCCGGCATCTGCCACGAACTGCGATTGCTGCACGCGCGCATGCTGCAGGGCAGACAACATTCGGTTGAAGGACACCGTCAGCTGCGACATCTCGTCATTGCTCTCCACCGCAATCCGCCGCAAGTCATTAGTCTGCGTCACATAATCTACCGCGCGCTTGAGGCGTGCGATGGGTTCCATGCCGGTCTTGGACACCACCATTCCCGCAAAAACGGAAAGCAGCACGCCGAACGCCACGATGATGAGCAGAGCCGAGCCCACCGCGGAAACGATTTCCTCGGTCGGTCCTAGGTCCTTAGCCAGGACTACCGTGGTCCCGCCGTCCTCATGCTTAGCCAGCACGCGCTCCCCGCCCAAAGTACGGATGGAGCTTTCCATAGTGTCCCCGTCGGGCTTAAAATCGCCGCCCACGGGCAGTGCGTCACCAAATGCAAACGCCGCCGGCGGTGGGGAGATTGAGATCCGAGTCGAGGGGTTATAGAGCTTGAATGAGGAAATTTCCTGGTCGATGTTCTCCACAAAGGCCGGATCCTGCGCCTGCTGTATGAGTACGTCGGCTTGCTGCATAATCTGCTTATCGACGCTCGCCGTCATCGAAGCCGCGACAAGCCAATAGGTCACAAACGTCATTACTGCCACGGAGAAGGCAACAACAACACCGGTAACCAAAGAAAGGCGCCACCGAAGCGGCGCCCGTGAAGCCCAGCCGCGTCGGCCTGAGCGGCCTAACCACGCAGTGGTATCCAGGTCTTCAGAAGGCACCGCATCAGGCGCGGGCCTCCGCAAAATCACGCGATAGCCTCCCTCATGACATAGCCAACACCGCGCACGGTGTGGATAAGACGCGGCTCACCATTCTCCTCGGTCTTTTTGCGGAGATAGCCAATGTAGACTTCAAGCGCATTTCCGGAGGTGGGGAAATCATAGCCCCACACTTCTTCCAAGATGGTGTTGCGGGAGAGCACCTTGCGGGGGTTCTCCATCAATAAACGCAGGAGAGCAAACTCGGTACGGGTCAGGGAAATTGGACGGTCGCCGCGAGTAACTTCACGCGTATCTGCATCAAGCTTGAGGTCCTCGAAGCTTAGCTGCGTCTCAACCGGCTGCTTCGTCCCGATGGAGTCCGCGGCGGCACGCCGAACCAAAGAACGCACGCGAGCCAAAAGCTCCTCCAGAGCGAATGGCTTGGGCAGGTAATCGTCGGCGCCCGCATCGAGACCTGCAACGCGATCGGACACGCCATCACGAGCCGTCAGCACGAGAATGGGGCGGTCCCAGCCTTCGCTGCGCAGGGTGCGGCAGACTTCAAGGCCGTCCATGTTCGGCATCATCACATCGAGGATCAGTAGCTCGGGGTTATCACTGTGAACCATCTCGACAGCCTGAACGCCATCGGCGGCCAACACAACCTCGTAGCCATTAAACTTCAGGGAGCGCCGAAGCGATTCACGTACGGCCTGCTCGTCATCCACGACAAGAATCTTCATAATCTCAATTATGTCCTATCTAGGACGTTTTCACGAAGTAGGCCGCATTCTTTCGCCCCCTTATACCCCCTTAGGCCGCTAATTTTCCCAAAAATTCAAAGCCGCCTCGACGGCCGACGCCTAAACAATCAGGGAGCACTGCGAGCGCGCACTACATGCGCACGACAAAAGCCCCGGAAATTCACTCAAAGCGGTGAATCTCCGGGGCTACAGTCACAGACTGAAGACCTGAGAGGCCTTAGAACTGCTCGACGTCAACCAAGCCAAGCTTTGCAGCTTTGACCAGGCGGCGCGGGATGCGCACGGTCTGACCGTCGATGGTGACTTCCTGGAGGGCGACATTGTCAGCCTTCCACTGGGAACGGCGAGAGTGGGTGTTCGCGCGGGACTTCTTAAACTTAGGAGTTGCCATCTTTTCCTATCCTCCTTACGCGTTCTTCTTCTTGCGGCGAGCCATTGCACCGAAGCGCTGGTTGAACTTCTCAACGCGGCCAGCGGTATCCATAACGCGCTGGGCACCGGTCCAGAACGGGTGAGACTCAGCGGTCACGTCGACGACGATGAGCGGGTACTCGTTGCCGTCTTCCCACTCAACGGTGCGATCGGAGGTAGCGGTGGACTTGGTCAGGAAGGAGTGGCCGGTACCGGCGTCCTTGAAGACCACCGGGTGGTAATCCGGGTGGATGTCTTTCTTCATATGTCGATTCCCTCAGGGTTGAACTACGGGTCGGTTCCTTCCGTGACGCATGAGAGCGTGAAAGGATCGTGCCCGAGTTGGGTCTCTATACTTACAAACGTGCGGCTCGCGCCGACAACTTGAAACATCCTACAGGCCGCAGGCACCAAAATCGAAATCGCCGCAGTTCAAAATCCTCAGAGCAACGCAACGGAAAGCGCAAACAATCACCCCGCCAGCACCTTCGACGGAAATGGCACCTGGATAATAGGTATCAAAGCCGGGTTGCACGACGGCGGTGATTAGGTTCTCCAGGCCGCGGCATGTAAGATTTCCCCTTGCTGTTGTCAAAGTAATCGTTTTACGCCCCATCAACTGGTGTTCAACGGATTAAGCCTCCTGCTCAACCTCACTTTTTAGAGCGCCGCGCCTCACCGCGGATATAGGCACTCCGTTAGTCGCTTTCGATGTGGGCGGCTAGGAGAAAGAAGACCCATGTCGGCTATTTGCCAGGTAACGGGCCGCAAGCCGGAATTCGGCAAGCAGGTCTCGCACTCGCACCGCCGCACCTCGCGCCGTTGGAACCCCAACGTGCAGCGTCGTCGGTACTACCTGCCCTCTGAGGGCCGTACCATCACCCTGAATGTTTCCACCAAGGGCATGAAGATCATCGACCGTGACGGCATCGAGTCCGTCGTGGCCAAGATTCGCGCACGTGGGGAGAAGATCTAAAGATGGCACGTAATGACATCCGTCCAATCATCAAACTGAAGTCCACTGCGGGCACCGGTTACACCTACGTGACCCGTAAGAACAAGCGCAACAACCCGGATCGCATCACCTTGAAGAAGTTCGATCCGATCGTCCGCAAGCACGTCGAATTCCGCGAGGAGCGATAATTTATGGCTAAGAAGTCAAAGATCGCCAAGAACGAGCAGCGCAAGGAAATCGTCGCCCGCTACGCGGAGCGTCGCGCTGAGCTCAAGGCAATCATCAAGAACCCGAACACCCCGGACGAAGAGCGCCTCGAGGCGCAGTTCGAGCTGAACCGTCAGCCGCGCGACGCCGCTCGCGTCCGCGTCCGTAACCGCGACTCCGCCGATGGACGTCCGCGCGGTTACCTCCGCAAGTTCGGTCTGTCCCGTGTCCGTATGCGCGGCATGGCTCACCGTGGTGAGCTGCCGGGCGTTCGCAAGTCCAGCTGGTAAAGGGGTACCCATACAATGGCTGTCAAGCGTAATAATCACAAGAAGTTCCGTATGGAGCAGACCCGTCGCCCGAAGAAGAACCCGCTCAAGGCCGAGGGCATTGAGAAGGTTGACTACAAGGAGATCAAGACCCTGCGTCTGTTCATCTCCGATCGTGGCAAGATCCGCTCCCGTCGCGTCACCGGTCTGACCCCGCAGCAGCAGCGCCAGGTTGCTACTGCCGTCAAGAACGCTCGCGAAATGGCTCTCCTGCCGTTCACGTCCCGCTAAACACTAGCTGGTTTCAACAGCGCACTTTTGCCGCTGTACTCGTGACTCACTAGGACAGGACAAAAGAGCTTTTAAGCCGCCGCCTACCTACCCGTTTAAGGGGCATGGTAGGCGGCGGCTTTCGTTTTCCACCTGTCCTCTTGGGGATCGTGCACCGCACCTGTCTTAGCCAGAGCTGGCACCCCCGAGTGCTACATTGAAGGGTTAGAACGCCCCTGATGGAAAGGGAACTTAAGCCTTTATGCCACTGCACGAATCACTCACAGACCTCAGCGAACTCGCTACCCACTGCCAGTCCCCCGCCCATGCACGCGGCTTGTTGGAAGAAGCGCAGGATTTGGTGCGCAACGCAACTGCCCACCGGGGAGACGGTGTGGAACTCGCTGCGTGGTTTTCTCGCGTGATCACGGACATCGTCCGTTCTCCAGGCCTCGCCAGCCCGGTTCGCCTCACCGGCGCCGCTGCCCGCGGTGATCTCCTCCCCTCACTACCCATCACGTGGTTAGGCACTGACGAACAGCTCGAGAAGCTCATCACCGAGGCCGGCTTGACCTGCGGCGCGGTACAGGATTGCGCATCAACCCGTGCCGATGCTGGCCTCCCACTAGGGTCTGGCGGCGAGGAGGAGCTCTACGCCGAGGCCGTGTCACAGCGCCCAGCACCGCTCAAGCTCGTGGATGGGCTTCCCGATCGTTTAGCCGATGTGTCCATTCGTTTTTCTTTGCTGGCGCCCATTTCTGCCATCGCGCGTTGGGCAGCACCAGCGCCCCGCCCCACCCAAGACCGTCTTGCCATCGGCGTGGAGCGTGAGCTGCTCACCACCGCGGAGGCGGAGGGCCTGAGTCTCGCTTGGGGCACGGGCATCGCGCTGGAGTTGGGGCGGTGGTACGAAGGCGTCGTCCAGCACAGTGTCGTGCTCGGGGATCTGCCTCCACTGGACCGCACCGCCTATGGATCGGCGTGCCGCACAGTCTCCGCTGCCTTTGAATCCATCATGATTCGGCACGGTAATGTGGTTGGCAGTAGTGAAAGCTGAGCTTTAGCAATCGCCGTTTGCGGCGGAGTGTACGATTACTGATTTGCCGTCAGTTATTACATGAACATTATCGAAGGGAGTCCGCCTCATGGCAGGTAGCGTTGGCAGGCCACGGAAGAATAGCCCACGCCGCCGGGGTAATACCGCGCGCGAAGAAATCCTGGATGCCTCATCCGAGCTTTTTACCACCCAGGGTTTTGCTACAACTTCCACGCACCAAATTGCTGATGCCGTCGGCATCCGTCAGGCTTCGCTGTACTATCACTTTCCTTCGAAGACCGATATCTTCCTCACCCTGCTGAATTCCACCATCGAGCCCTCGCTGGAGCTCGCGGATGAGCTTGCGGCCTCCGATGCCGCGCCGGCGCAGCGCCTGTGGTCACTGGTAGCAGCCGAATCTCGCCTGCTTTTGACCTCGGCGTGGAACGTCGGCCGCCTTTATCAGCTGCCGGTGGCTAATTCCCCCGAGTTCGGTGAATATCACGAGCAGCGCGACCGCCTCAAGGATCACTTCCGTACTGCCGCCGCAGGAATTGTGGGCGCGGACGATCCGCGCATCGAGCTCCCCTTCCACATCGCGCTCTCCGTCATTGAAATGCGTCCCAATGATGGCAACGCACCGTTTGATGCCTCGCAGCGCGTGCCGGAGCAGTCCGCCATGCTTGCCGACGCCGCCCTAGCAGTCCTCGGTGCCACCCCTCCCGACGATGCTGAGGCGACCACCCTGGAGCTGCTCAAGAACCGCAACGACTCTATTTCTTCCGCCGCCGCGGCCGCCGCGGACCGCAAGAGGTCGGCCCGCTAGCGGCCGTGTCGAATGGCGTAGTGCGCCAAGAAGGTCTTATAAGGCTTGTAGGCCTTTTCGCCGTCAGCGCGGAGGTTATCGACGAGGCGATCCATCTTGTGGTTCGTCTTCTTTTCGGTCCACCCCAGCGCCTCAGCAATGTCGCGCACCGAGGGGATATCGGCGTCGGTGGAGCCCGGCTTCTTGAGGTAGCTGGCTAGCTGGCGCAGCAGCTCTTCTTGCTCATCATTGGGCACGTGACGGGTGCGTGTGCGCTCTTCATCAACGTCCTGCTCGCGCTTGGTACGGCGCGAATAGTTGCTGTTTTCTACGTCGATATACAGCTCGTAGGGGCATTCTGGCGTCTCAAAGGTAACCCTCGATGGCCCTGGGGGTACCGCCGCGACCGAGCGGGGGCCGAGATCAATGCGCGAAAATCCTTTGACCCCGCGCAGCTCTATGCGCAGTGGGATGTGACTGCCCACGTTGCAGATCATCCACCCCTGGCCGCCATACCACAGCTGGAAGAGCTGGCGGTGCAGGCTGAGGTCCTCCTCACCCACCCGGAAGTCACCGGCGCGGCCGACGATGAGTTCCTCCCCCGGGGAAATAACCTTCACGCCGCCGATCAGGTCATCGATGCGCAGCCTGGGCCCCCGCGGTGCGTTCTGCGGCGTGCGTGGTTGTTGCTGGCTCATGGACACCTCCGTAGGGCTGGACAACTCGCGCTCTTCGCCGGGTATGTCGGCGAGGCGCCTTCAAACAGTGCTCTTCAGTGTAGCGGCATTCACTTTGTTTCGGCGTGCTAAGCCACACCCCACCTCAGCTGGCGCTAGGCCACGATAGCCCACGTCACTAAGAAAATAAGGATGATGACCACGACGGTGACCGTGATGATGAGGGCATTCGAATTATCCTTCGCGGCCGGCTTGCGGGTTGCCCGTTGAGGAGTAGACCGTCGCTGCACCGTAGACCCTGGCATCGCCGGGGTAACTGGTGTGGAGGGTGACACGGTTCCCGAAGACGCGATCGGGTTAGAGGGAGCGACGAAGCCAGTTGGCCTTGCCCGATCCATGGACCCAAAGGAGGCGGAGGGCTCCGGCCAACGCTGGGGTGATTGCCCTTGTTGGCCAAACTGTCCCGTCCGCGCAGTGCTTCGTGCATTCCGCGGCTGCTCTGGTTGCGACGAAGGCTGCGGTGCTGGGGCGCTACGCAGGGCAGAGGAAGTAGGGCCGGAAGCGGGCTGGGAGGGGCGGGAACGGGAGACGTCGTCAAGCGCGGCGATGAAGTCCTGGGCCCGCGCATAGCGCTGCATGGGCACGCTGTTGAGCGCCTTGTTCAGCACGGTCTGTACCTCCGAGGCAACGCGGGCAGTGTCTTCTGCAAGGAATGCGGCGAAGGCATCGCTGGACAGATCCGGGATACGGCGCTGTCCTTCCCACTCGCTGCGCGGCATCGTGTCCTTGAGGTGGTGAAGCGTGAGCATCTCGAAGGCGATAAGCGCCAGCGAGTAATCGTCCGCGCGCGCCGACATGTCATCATCACCATAAGCATGGCCGTTATTCTCTGGGGCCAAATACTTTTCGGTACCCACGATGTGACCGACCTTGGTCAGGCGCGACTGGCCTTCCTCGATACTGATTCCGAAGTCACTCAGCACAGCCGGCGGCAGGCTGCCCGGGTTCTTGCGCAGCAAGATATTGGCGGGCTTGATGTCCCGATGCACCCACCCGGGGTGCAGCTCGTGGTGCATATAGTCCAGCGCCGCGGCAATCGGTTTGAGGTAGTAGGCCACCTCGGCGACCGTAAATCCCCTCCCCTTGTTGGCTCGTTCCCGGATCGCCTGAGCCAAGGTTCCACCGTCGATGAATGCCATGACCATCACGTCATCCCCGCGCGGCGTCGATTCCTTGGAATAGAACTGAACCACCCCCGGGTGGCTACCGATCCTGGTGAGAGCCTTCATTTCGTTGTGGAAACGGGCTCGAGAGGCCTCATCCCGGACATCATCCAGCAGCACTTTAACCGCGAGCTCACGGGACAGATCCGGATCCGTAGCATGAAAAACCTGCCCCATGCCGCCCTCGCCCAGCAGGTACACGGTGGTATACCGCTTTTGCTGGGTAAGCCATTGCACGAAGTAGGAATTAGTCACCGCCCCATTGCACCATATGCATAGCAAGGCTTGAGGTTGCCATGTCCCATCGCCCCCAAATGGAGGGTGCTACCCCGCAGTTCCGTCTGGTTGTGCGGAGCCAGATATGCTACCTGTAGTTCTCTACTGTTTTCCAAGGACCCTATGAGCACCCCAGGATTTGGCACTAACCATTACGCGAATAAGCCCCCTACGCCGGCGTCGGGCCAGACTCAACGGCCCCAGTCAGAGCAGCGCAACCTCGTTCCGATCATCTGCGCCATTGCGATCCTTATCGCACTGCTGATTGCCGGAATCGTGATTTGGAATGATGTCCGTTCCACCAGCCAGGCAAGCCCCGAAGCCGGCAGCGCAACGGAGCAGGAACCCACCCGCGTAGGCGGGGCTGCGCCGGAGGAAACGGCCGCAGAAGAAGGAACAGCTGACGACGAGGAAACTGCTGGCGACGAGGAAGCCGCTGATGAGCAGGCACCGGAGACTTCTCTCAATCCTGATGCTGCCGATGTCCCCGAAGGACTCACCGCGGCCGGATGGTCCGACTACCCAGAGGCACGCTGCCAGCAAGGCGAGAGCATGATTTTCGCTGCCCATGGCTCGGATCCCGATTCGCACATTGTGGTCTGCGAAAAGCAGGACTCCCTTTTCTACCGCGGGGTCTGGTCCAGCGGTGCTGCCTTTGGCCCGGCGCGCGGTGAGGGAAGCTCCTTTAGCGCCACAATCCTCGATCCCACCAGCGGGGATGACACCGGCTCCGTGCTCAACATCCGGGGTACGGACTATGACATCGACGGGGAGGCCGGAAAATTCGAGGACTACTGGCCTCACTAGGAACCGCACTAGGGCTTTTAGACAGCTCCCTGCTGGCATCCCGCGTCCGGCCACTCCACCTGAGCGGTTTCTAATTGCCGGGCTAGTCGCGTCAGCATCTGCTGGGCTTCGCCGTAATCACCGGATGGTGCTGCGGCATAAATTGCCACCGCCACCGTGTGTCCACCTAGCGTGATAAGCCCCATCTGACGGGCCTCATAGGAACCGTCCTCGGCAGGCCCCCAGCCGCCCTTCACCACCGCCCCGTCGAGGGTGCGAAGGCCATACTGCTGTGCCGGATCAACGTCACCCATGGCCGCGAGGATGGGATCAGCGCCTTCCTGGCATCCCAGCGCAGCGACGAATTTCGCTTGCTCGGACACCGGCCACTGAGTTTGGCCGAAGGCGCTAAACCCTGGGCGCGGTGGCGTGGCGGGAACAGTGGCGGTTCCGATGATCTCCTGGGTAGCCTGTGCCGCCTGCGCTCCCCCGCCGAGGGCTTCCCAGAGAGAATCTGCCGCAGCGTTATCGGAAAAAGTAATTGCCCGAGACACAGCGTCCGGATCCGCTACCCCGGCGCGTTCGGCGGCGATGGCCAGGGGGACTTTCGCCGTGGACCATGCGGGCCGCGGGTCGGTGATCCCGGCAGCCGCGACGGTCTGTGACCCTGCCACCGCGATTCCGGTTCCCGGGTTGTCGGCGGCGATGGCGTCGACGGCTTCCTGAAGGTCGGTGGCCTTAATCACGGATGGTTCCTTGTCGGGGATGGAATCAGGGGCAGGACGTGCGGACGAGCCGGATCCAGAATCAGGAAGGGAAGGCTGCGGGCTGCTTGCCGGAGCACTTGGTTCCGGCTGAGAGACGTCCCCGATGGTGCAGGCGCTGAGCGACGCCACCGCGATCCCCACCAGCGCTGCCAGTGCCGCCGGCCGGCGCCGCGGGCGTTCATGCGTGCGGTCTGGGCGTGTTCTGAGTTTCATCGATGCTCGCCTACGTATTAGAGGATGTATACAACCGCGTTATTGCCGCCAGTGCAGGTCACATACTCGCCGTTATCGGAACAATCCATGGTGTAGAACAGCTTGGTCTTCGGGCTAAAAGCCCTAATCGTGGCGTCGAACTCGTGGGTGTCCACGTAGTGTTTGACGTATTCATCGCGCACGGAGTTGGCGAACGGCTCCGTCGTCACCTCAGTGCCGCGATAGACACTGTTGAAGTTGCCGCCGGGCTCGTTGTTACGCGCGGCGTCGTTCGCCGGGATAGCACCCGCGGGCAGGTCAGGGTGCTCGGGGCGCTTCTGCGCCTTGGAGGTCGTCGTGGACTTGTCTGAAGTCTTTTCAGACTCATCCGCAACTGAAGTGCTGTCTTGTGGCCCCTCATTCTGCTCGGTGAGTTGGGCTGGCGTCTGGGGCGATTCAGCCTGGGATCCTGAGTCAGCGTGTTTAAAGAAAATGAGGTAGGCCAACGCGGCAATAACGAGGATTACTGCCAAGATCAGCACGCCGATGAGCACAAGCTTTCCGGAATTAGAGGAACCATGGTTTCCGGCATCGTCCTGTGCATAGGAATTCGCATAGGCAGCCGGCTGCTGATCGTACTGGCCAAATCCGTCCTGCGGTGCCGCCTGGGGCGGGAACTGTTGCGTGGGGAATTGCTGCTGCTGAGGATACTGGCCCTGGGATCCGGAGGAAGCAAAAGGATTTGAGTAGTTGTGCTCACCCGATTGCGAGTAGCCCGGATTATTTCCCATGTTTTGGGGGTATTGCTGGGGCTGTACCGGGCGCTGTTGTGTTGGCGAGGCTTCAAAATCCGCGGTTTCCGGGTGGGTTTCTTGATGAGAAGGCTGTGGCTGGCTGCCGTTTCCCTGCTGGGGATGCGCGCCGAATCCATGATTGCGATCTGAATCAGTCACCGAAGCCTCCGTAGATCATGACGTTTGCAAATGCCAATAGGCGTTTTCTATCTGTCCTATCTTTGCACAGTCACAATTCTCTGCGCAGCGTTTACGTTTTTACTCGAGCTTTGCACAGTGTGTACTCTGCTGTGCTGCCAGCACTTCCTGCCCCACTGGGGAGTATTCCCACGAGCTTCCATTGAAGTCCCCACGGACGGTGCTCGAGGGTTTAGATTGTTAGAGGTATCTCGATGCTCTAACTTCCTGTGCACGGAAAGGTTGCTGATCTCCCGCCATGTCATTTCCTACTGGTCCTTCGGGCACCCCTCCACGCAACTCCGGTTCCTCCGGCTTCGGTTCACCTGCTCCCGGGTTTGGCCGCCCGGGCCATCCCGGCGGCACGAGTGGTCCGAGCGGCGGATTCGGAAGCACTCCCCCGTTCGGTGGGCACCCCGCTAGCCCCGCCCCGCAGCCATTCAGTGGTGGCGCGCCAACACCCCCACATCCACCCCAGCCCAACTCTTATGCCGCTCCTACCCCGCCGAAAGGCACAGGGCGCTTCAGCGGCGCCATCGCGGCGCTGATTGCTTTGCTCCTCATCCTGGCTGTCGTCCCTGGCGTCGGCGCGTGGTTTATCTGGGGCCGCGAATCATCCGATACGGAGCAGACTGGTACAAGCTCCGAGCCAACCTCGACGGCCGCGCTTGCGACCACGCCTATGACCATCACGGGCGCTTAAGAAACTGAGATCACAACTGCCCTAGCTGCCAAATCTAGCGCTTCCGCGTCGATTTACGCGGCTAGATCCGTCAGCTAGGGCAGTTAAAGTTTGCTGGAACGCTCTGGTTCAGGCTCTAGTGGAAGAAGTGGCGGGTTCCGGTGAGGTACATGGTCACGCCAGCCTTCTTAGCGGCCTCGATGACTTCTTCATCGCGAATGGAACCACCCGGCTGAACCACGGCCTTGACGCCGGCGTCGAGGAGGACCTCGAGGCCATCCGCAAACGGGAAGAAGGCGTCCGATGCAGCGAAGGAACCTTCGGTGCGGTTGGTGCCGTCGGCCAGCGTGTTGGCGCGCTCAACCGCAAGCTTGGCGGAGTCGACGCGATTGACCTGGCCCATGCCCACGCCCACGGTGGCATTGTCCTTAGCCAACAGAATGGCGTTGGACTTCACCGCACGCACGGCGCGCCAAGCAAACTCGAGCTGCGCTAGATCGGATTCGTTCAGGGCCTCGCCCGCAGCCAGCGTCCAGTTGGCCGGGTTATCGCCCTCCGCCTGGTAGGTATCCGGCTCTTGGGTGAGCACACCGCCGGAAATGTACTTGCGCTCCACCTGCGGAGCCTCGTACTCAGCTTGCAGCACGCGCAGGTTCTTCTTGGCCTTAAGAACCTCGATGGCGCCCTCCTCGTAGGACGGGGCCACGATGACCTCGGTGAAGAGCTCCTTGACCTGCTCCGCCATCTCCACGGTGACCTCGCGGTTCACAGCGATGACGCCGCCGAATGCGGACATCGGGTCGCAGGCATGGGCTGCGCGGTGAGCAGCCGCGATGGACTCGTCAGACACCGCGATGCCACACGGGTTGGCGTGCTTGATGATTGCCACGCACGGGCGCTCATGATCCCAGGCGGCGCGCCACGCTGCGTCAGCATCCTGGTAGTTGTTGTAGCTCATTTCCTTGCCGTTGAACTGCGTCGCATTGGCCAGACCCTTGGCACCGATGCGGGTCACGGTCGCGGACTGGTGCGAGTTCTCGCCATAGCGCAGCGGGGTGGTCTCCTCGCCCTCGCTGAGCTGATCGACGAACCATGCGGACACCGCGGCGTCGTAATCAGCGGTGTGCAGGAAGGCATCGCGGGCTAGGCCGCGGCGCTGGTCCAGCGTGAAGCCACCGTTGGCCACGGCGTCTGCGACCTCGCCATAGCGCGCAGGGTCTACAACCACAGCAACGGAGGGGTGGTTCTTGGCGGCCGCGCGCACCATGGACGGGCCGCCAATATCGATCTGCTCCACACAGCCATCAAAGTCGGCTCCGGAGGCCACCGTCTCACGGAAGGGATACAGGTTCACCACGACGAGCTGGAAAGGATCTACCTCAAGCTCCTGGAGCTGGTTGAGGTGATCCTCTTTGCGGGTATCCGCCAGGATGCCTGCATGCACGCGCGGGTGCAGCGTCTTCACACGGCCCTCAAGGCACTCCGGGAAGCCAGTGAGCTTCTCGACGGGCGTGACGTCAATGCCCAAGTCTGCGATCTTTTTCGCGGTGGAACCGGTGGAAACAATCTCCACGCCAGCGTTATCGAGGGACCGGGCGAGGTCTTCCAGACCGGTCTTGTCATAAACGCTAATCAGCGCGCGCTTGATGTTCTTACGATCTTCGCTCATGGTACGGGGACTTAAGCCTTCCTTGCGGTAATGAATTAATTAGAGCTGAATGCTGAGTGCTTCGCCCTCCACGCGCGCCGCGCGGAGAACGCTAACGATAAGTTCTCTTTCGACCACTTTGATGCGCTCGTGCAAGCTGGCCTCATCATCCTCTGCCAGAATCCGGACGGGTTCCTGGGCAATGATGGAGCCGGTATCGACGCCGGCATCAACGAAATGGACGGTCGAGCCTGTGACCTTGGCACCATAAGCCAGCGCATCGCGTACGCCATGCGCGCCTTTGAAAGCAGGCAAGAGCGCTGGATGGGTATTAATGGTGCGACCTTCAAAGCGATCCAGGAAATCTTTGCCCAAGATCTTCATAAAGCCTGCAGAAACAACAACGTCTGGCTGCGCAGCATCCACTGCGGCAACCAGACGTTGGTTCCATTCGGCGCGGTCAGCGCCCATCTCTACGACTTCGGTAGCAATTCCCGCCGCCCTCGCGCGCTCAATGCCCTGGCAAGGCACGTCCGCGATGACTTTCACGACGTTGTAATGCTCATCCTGGCCATCGACGATGGCCTGCAATAGCGAGCCAGTTCCGGAAACCAGAACAACAACGTTGAGGTGGGCAATAGCAGCGGGTTGATGCGGTGTAGTCACGCGCTACAGCCTAGCCGCTACCGCCGTGAACCGCGGAATTTTTACTCTTTTGTGGGGCCTTCAGCTTCTTGGTGTTCCTCTGCGTCTGTGTCGAGCTTCCCCGTGGCTTCAGCGGTCTCATCGGTTTCAACCTCGGTTTCGGCACTTTCTACGTCCACGACTTCTGCGTCAATTACGTCGGTTTCAGTCTGGCTTTCGACCTGTTCCTCAGCTGGCGCCTCAGCTTGCTCCTTAGTCTGGCCCTCTTGCTCGTCCTCTATCTCGTCCTCAGCGTCGGCCTCGGCTTCGCTTTCTTCGTCGGGGTTGGATTCCTCCGCGTCAGTCTCTGCTTCTTCCGCTTCGGCAGCGGTGGCGTCGCCAAGCACTGCAGAATCCTGCTCCGGCTGAGCAGTGTCGGTGGAGTCTGTCGTTGCCTCCTCGGCGGCCGCGGGGGCTTCTGCCTCAGCAGCCGGGGCGGTAGCGCGGCGAGCACGCCATGCGGACACAGCCTGAGACGTCGCAAAGGCACACCCCACGACGAGGCACCACAGGGAGCTCAATCCCACCGCAGTCCAGAGTTCGGGCCCGGTGTAGCCGTACACGCCTAGCGCACCGGACACGGCGTAGTAAGCCACGAGAGAGGACACGGCAACAGTGATGGTTGCAACAAGCGCTACTTGGAAAGACACCAGCGCTCGGCGACGATAAAACGCCGCCACCGCAGCGAGTACTGGAACAACCAAGAAAACCGCGAACCACGAGCTGATTGAAGGAGGAACAGCTGCGGCCAACGGCAGCGGCGGGAGTGGAACTACGTGGCCGCTGAACAGACTCACGCTGGTGCCTTCCCCAATGTGCAGCTCCGAACCGCTCAGCACCGCCCCCGCAGCAACAGCGGCATTCGGGAGATACAGAATACTTAGCAGGAAAAGCCCCACGGTCCCCATCGCTGTCAGAACCGGATAGCTAGCGAGCATCTCAGCCTGGCGCGACCAGCCACACCCCCACATAATCACAACGAGAACCAGCCCTGCGGCGCCAAGGTAGCCAAGGTAGCTCAGGCCGATTTGAGCGGCGTCGACAAATACGCGGGGAACCCCGCTGCGCTTAGCTAAGGCCTTCCACAAGCGCGGGCCCATGCCTCCGATGAGAGCAGCAGCATGCAGAAGGAGCATGCGGGGCACAATGCGATACAACTCCGGAGGAGAGACGTCATAAACCTTTCCGGCATCCCAGAGCATCAGCCACGCGATAATGGTCAGAACCACCGGCACCGCCAGCACACAACAGCTCAGGACAAGCAAGTCATTAATACTCACCTTGTCCTTAACCGCCGCTCGAACGCGGCGGCCTACTAACCAGGCCAAGAACGCGGCCGGAAGAACAGGTAGGACACCGATATCAATCCCGCCAGCCCGGATTGGAGCCAGATTAAACACCATCCACGCCTCCCCCACGATGGTGTTCAGCCACGCAAAGGGAGAGCTGGTAAGAAGGAGCGCGGCGATAGCGACCACGAAGATGCCCAGAACCACGACGAGGTGCGGGACACCGACGACGATAAGCATGCGGCGAATACGCCCGCGCAGCGTCGTCGGGGCCTGCGCGCGACGAGCGCGAGCCTTATCCGATTCAATTCCCTTGATGCGCTCTGCAGGAGCCCGGCGATCTCGCCGGTAGCCTCGCTCAGAGTGCTCGGCGCTATCACCGCGACCACGCACATGCGCGCGGGGGCGAGCTGACGTCCTGGACTGGGGACTCGTGTTCTTATTCATCGGCGTCCACTTTGCCACGCGCGCCTCCCCCACCGGGGGTGGCACGTCGATATCCGATCCAATTGATCCGACACACCCCGAAACGACAGCACTGCGAGAGTTCTTTCCCTGCCCCTTTCACCGACCACCCCGCCACGCTGACCATAGGTTTACTTTATTCACAGTAAATTGCTGCCGTATCATGACGTTGAAATCTTTCGGTATATCCAGAAGAAAAACTGCAATCTGGGTTGCTCTGCACCCGTCGAGACGCTACTGTTACATCTCGTTGGTAACAGGAAGGTCACAATCGGATAACCAACCAGATTTAGACGTAACGATTCTTTTGGTTGGACGATAGTGAATTAAGACGGAAGAAGAGTTCATGCGAAGCAAGACTCAGCGAAGCGCAGGTCGCCACCGCAAAATCACCACCTCGCAGACCGCGAAGGGGCGTCTGGCGGTTATGACCATCGCGGCTGGTGCCGTGTCTACCGCAGGCGTTGGCGGTGCGGCAGCAGGCACCATTCAATCCGCCGGCACCGGCGAGACCAAGGCGCAGTCCATCGATTACACCTTGCAGGCAGACACCGATCCGCTCAAGGACGCACAGGCCGCCGTTGAGGACGCAGCACCGCAGATCCTCTCCATCGCAGAAACCAAGCCGGTCGCTGACCTGTCCACGCAGCTGGACAAGGCCATTCAGGCCGCTGATGCCCGCGCCGCCGCCGATGAGGCAAACCGCGCGCCTTCCGTAGCCCGCCCGGCAGAAGGTACCTTTACCTCGGGCTTCGGCCCCCGCTGGGGCTCCTTCCACTCCGGCATCGACATCGCTAATGCCGTGGGCACCCCGATCCTTTCCGTTATGGATGGAACCGTCATCGATTCCGGCCCGGCTTCCGGCTACGGCCAGTGGATCCGCATCAAGCACGATGACGGCTCCATGAGCGTTTACGGCCACATGCAGACCCTTGACGTCGCTGTTGGCGAGCGCGTCCACGCTGGCCAGAAGATCGCCGGCATGGGTTCTCTCGGCTTCTCCACCGGCTCCCACCTGCACTTCGAAATTCACCCCACCGGTGAAGGTGCCGTGGACCCGGTTCCGTGGCTCGCAGAGCGCGGCATCGACGTCGCTTAAAACTCACGCGACCAAACCTTCCAACACCACGTAGGCGGCATAGAGCGAATCTGCTCTATGCCGTCTTTTGCGTATTTCACCCCACTCACCGATGGTCAGGCGCGTAGGGTCGCGCGCCACCTCGCAGGACACCGGGCGGGGGTAAACACCACTCTCCGTTCCGGAACCTCTTGCCAAGCCGATAGTTACCCGGTAACTTACCGGGTATGCACCTAACTAATCCTCCCCTTGTCCTCCGCGCAGGAGGTGACCATGTCCGTCAAACACTCCGTTCTTGCGCTGCTCAGTGATCAACCTTCCACAGCCAGCCACATCAAGACCCGCTTTGCGGAGACCTTCGACAACCTCTGGCCGCTCAACATGGGCCAAGTAGCCCAAACCCTAAGCCGCTTAGAGCGCGATGGGCTCATCGCCACCGACGGCGAGCTCACCGGCCCCACCGGGCGCCGCGCCACCAGCTACGCCATCACCCCTGACGGGCGCGCAGAGCTCTCGCAATGGTGGAAGTCCACCTTGCACAGTGACGCCATCGAACGCGATGAGCTCGTGCTCAAAGTGTCCCTTGCCGCTCGGCGCTCCGACGTCGACGTTATCGCCGTCCTTGACGCCCAGCGTTTCGCCACCGTTCGCCAGCTCCGCGAACTCAACCGCCGAGCCTCGGAATTGCCTGCGGAGCGCAGCGCCCAGCGCTTGGCCGTGGAGCGCCAAATCTTCGACTTGGAATCTCTCTCACGTTGGCTCGACCGCGTGGAATCTCTGACCAACCCGACCACCCCCACCGCCGCCGAGGAGGAACCGCGATGACCCCCGACTCCGTGCCCACCACCCAGCACATTCCTTTCCCGCTCGAACTCGAAAACATCACCTGTGTCTTCGGCAGCGGCGCTCGTCAGGTCACCGCGCTGGATTCCGTCAACCTGCAGCTGCAACCGGGCGAGTTGGTAGCCGTCATGGGCCCCTCCGGCTCCGGCAAATCCACCCTGCTCAACGTCGCAGGACTGTTGCAACCGCCGACATCGGGACGCGTGCTTCTCGACGGCGCCGATGCCTCCCAGCTCTCCAAAGCCAAGGCCGCAATTGCCCGACGCCGCCACTTGGGCCTCGTGTTTCAGCACTTCAACCTGGTTTCTTCCCTGACCGTTGGTGAAAACGTTTCCCTTCCCCTTGAACTCGATGGCCTATCGCCTGCGCAGTGCCGTGAGGCAGCAGAGGAAGCGCTGAGCGAGGTCGGCCTCGACGGCACCATTGACCGCTTCCCCGAGGAAATCTCCGGTGGTCAGGCCCAGCGCGTGGCGATTGCCCGCGCGCTCATTGGACCGCGCAAAGTTCTGCTCGCGGATGAGCCCACCGGTGCCTTGGATACCTCGACGGGCGAGGAGATCATGAAGGTTCTACGCGCGCGTATCGACGCCGGCGCTTCCGGCATTCTGGTCACCCACGAGCCGCGTTTCGCGGGCTGGGCCGACCGCGTCGTTATGGTTCGCGACGGGCGCCTGACCGGCGAGGAGGTGCGCTAATATGTCCGGCATTAATGCCGCTACCCGCCCGACGAGGCGTGATCTCAAGCTTCATCCATGGCGCACTCTGGCCGCCGTGATGCTCATTGCCTTGCCGGTGGCCCTAGTCATCGGAATTGCGCTCTTTGATAATTCCTCCGGACGACTCTCCGCAGCCTTGAGCTCGCCCGATCGGTCCCTTCAGGTGAGCAACGAGCGTCAGGACATTGCCAACGAAGACGTTCCCCGCCTGGCCGCCCAGGTGCTGCCAAAAGGCCTCAGCGTCAGCCCGGTCACCACTTTTTCTAGCACGTCACTTATCCATAATGGGAAGTCAACCAACTCCTGGGTAGATCAGTTCGACACAGAGAATCCGCCGGAACCGGCACAGGAGGCCGTCGATAAGTTCAACCTTGGCCCCAACCAGGCAGTTCTGTCGCGTTCGACCGCACGCAAGATCGACGCCTCCGTCGGAGACGTCATCACCGTGCGCACCAACGCCCTCAGCGGCGATCGCCAAGCCACAGTCGCGGCCATTGCTCCCGAAAACTATGACTTTGTCACCTCCCCCACCCTCAATGACGCTCTCAGCGACCCGTCCTTTCAGATACGCACCTCCTGGGTCATCGTGGGTGACACGCCGCTGACCAAAGAGGACGCCGACCGCGCCCATGAAGCTGGGCTGGAAATCTGGGCACCGGAGCTGCGAGATACGGACCGACCCGATTCTGAGTCGGATTCCTTTGGTGGAATCCTGAGCAGCATTCTTTTCGTGCTTTTCTTCTTCGGCCTCTACGCCATCGCCGGATTGCTCATCCTTTTCCTTCTCGCGCCCGTCTTCACGCCGGCTACCGGACGCAATACGCGCCTGTACGCGCTGATGTCGAGCCAGGGTGCATTACCACGCCACATCATGTTCGCAGTGATGGCCTATGGCCTGCTGATGGGACTAATCGGCGCCACCATCGGTGTGATCGTTGGCCTCACGGTCTCGTGGGTGTGGTGGACAGCCCGCTATCCGGACTTTGCTGCACGCCTGCCCTTCCTAGCGATTGCTCTCGCGTGGCTCGTGGCGGTGGCAGGCTGTGTCATTGTCTCCATCGTTCCCGCATGGTTGGCACAACGTGGTGCCCTCTCCGCTGCAATCCAGGGAGCCGCTCCCGACCGCCTGCTGCGCTTTAGGAAGTGGATGGCCATCGGCCCTGCATTCCTGCTTCTCCTCGTGTTATTCAGCTTCACCCCCTGGGGAGAGTACATCCCCACGGTGCTGGCTCTCTTCGGAGTCATCGCGGTTGCCGCGTCTGCCCCGGCCTTGGTCTTCCTGTGCTCCCTGTTGTCTCGCCGAGGCCCGCTCGCGTTGCGCCTTGCCGGGCGTGGCCTGACCCGGCGCAGCATGCATGCCTTGCCGACATCCATTGCTCTCGTATCGGTCTCCTTCACAGCCTCCCTGTTTGGTGTGGGCGTCATGACCGATAGCGCAAAGAGCGTAGCCGAAGAAGCGCTTGTGATGCCGGAGACCACAGCGCTGATTGAGGAGACAACGTTTGACCAACCAACGCAGGTGTCCACGCCGGAAGAACGCGCAGCGGTAGAGGCCATCCAGCAGGCTACCGGTGCTCGCACACACTCCTTCTATGCTTTCCCCTCGTGGACCACGTCTTTTAGCCTTCCTGACGATGGTGAATTCTATGAGCTCAGCACCGAATTTGACTACCAGTGCGAACAGGTCGATCTCAGCAAACCAGTTGAGAGGGCAGTCTTCGTGGACAACCAAGGGCGGCGCACCGATGAGTCCGAAGAGGCCCGTCAAGAGTGCGCGCACGAATTGATGACGACCTTCCCTTATAGCCCGTTGATCTATCAAAGCAGGATGATCCAAGCTGATTCCTCGCAGCTCGAGCTGTGGCAGTTCGACTCGGAAGAGGATCGACGTGCGGCGGCACAAACATTGGAGGCCGGCGGCATCGTGCTCCCCCACAGCAGCCACGTCGGGGACAAGACACACGGCACGGTAACCGTAAAGACGTATAACCGCGTCGACAGTCAAGAGCCAAGCGGAGCCCACAACGCCGATCTGCCAGTTGTTGAGGCCTTGCCTACCGTGGATCGTGACGTGGTCCTGATTAGCCAGCAGGCCGCTCAGAAGCTGAGCATGAAGCCCTTCTACGTAGGCCAGGCCCTGGCGTTGGATGAGGCGCCGAGCGAAACAGAGCGAGAGGAGCTGCGAGACCTAACAGCGAGCGCTTCGCAGTCGCGATACTCACTGGAGTTCGGTGTCTCCTCCCCCGAGAGCTTCCGCTACTACCTCGGCCTAGGAATGGGAATCATCTGCCTCATCGTGCTCGCGCTCATCATCGCCAATGCGGCTAACACCATGCGCCATGAAAGCACCGTGCTGCAGTCGATTGGCGCGCACCCCTCGCTGATGTCCAAGGTAGCCGCGTGGCAAACCTGGATAGTGGCCACCGCAAGCATGCTCTTCGGAGTGATCGCGGGACACCTTGGCACGTTCCTCTTCACTGATAGGTCCGCCTTCACCTTCTCTGAACCCCCACATGGCCTGCGCCCGCAGGACTACTTCACCCCGGATTGGTGGCAGTTCCTCGCCGTGCTTGTTGTGCCGCTCATAGCCGCCGCTATAGCGGCCGCGGTCAATCGCAGCGATAAGACAGCCCCGCTCACCGCACGGGATCGCAGCGAGTCGCGTTCGTTGACCTAGCCTTCGTGGCCCACCGTTCCCCGACCGAGCCTTCGGCCGGGGAACAACTCTTTTCACACCCCCAACCCCTACCCCCATTCTTTAAACCTTCACTTTACCCCTGTAACAATTTTCACTTCTTTCACACACGTAACACGCTGGGCTGTTCGATAGTTTTTCGAACAATTCCTGTATTTACCTGCATTTTTGCGCATTGCGCAGGGTGATAGCACGGGATAGTTTGTATCTCGTTGCCACGGAAGCTCAGCACACGGCCGAAACCGCACCGGCGTGTCGCAGACTTCGAGGCACAACGCGGCTGATATGGCCGCATCCTATCGCTCACAGGCTTTCCGCCGGCTACGACGGCGGAAGCGAGCCACCGCAGGACTTAAGGACGTGAAGTAATGAAGCGCACGCTCAGCGCACTCGCCGCCATGGCGGTCACCACCGCCACCGTGACGGCCCCAGCGTTCGCTGCCGAACCGGCAGCAAGCGTGGATGTCTCCGACGGGTCCAGCCAGGGCCCGACTGCCGACGACGTCGAAGTCAAGGAAGACTCCAAGGCCGACCTCTTCAAAGCATTCTCCGGGCTGCTCGTTTCGACGGCCGGGGCCCTCAACGGGGCATCCACTCCAGAGATCAACTCCACGCAGGACGGCCTCGATATCGTCCTCGACCCCTCCAGCATTCCCGGACTCGCTGAAGCCTTCGCGCCGCAAGGCGATCACTCCGGCCTCACCCCTACCCGCAGCCAGGACGCAAACGGTAACACCGTGGTCTTTCCGACCTCCGGAACCTTCACCTCCGGCTTCGGACCGCGTTGGGGTTCCTTCCACAATGGCATCGACGTGGCGAACCCAATCGGTACGCCCATCTACGCCGTCATGGATGGAGAGGTCATCTCCTCCGGCGCAGCCCAGGGCTTCGGCAACTGGATCCGCATCCAGCACGACGACGGCACCATCACCGTCTACGGCCACATGCCCAGCGACCAGCTGCTGGTCGACGTCGGCGACCGCGTCGAGGCCGGCGACCAAATCTCCGTCATCGGCAACGAGGGCCACTCCACCGGCCCGCACCTGCACTTCGAGGTTCACCCGGGCGGCGGCGCAGCCGTTGACCCGGTGGAGTGGTTCAGCGAGCGCGGCATCCACATCTAAAGCTTTAGAGCTTTTCCATCGGCACACCACCGATGAGCATGAGGCGGACCTTGCCTGCTGAGCCGAAGTCCACGGTGACCGTCGCCCGCGCGCCGGTACCGGAGGCTTCGATGACCGTGCCTAGCCCGTATTTTGCGTGGTTGACACGGTCCCCCACAACTAAATTGAGATGGTTATTCTTCGGCATTGATGTCGCCGAAACTGATTTGCGCGAGCGCTGCGAAGGGGAAGACGCAGCGCTCCGCGAGCCATAGCCGCCGCCACGGGAACGGAAGAACCCGCTATCTGAGCCGAAGGTTCGCCCGTATTGGTAGGAATCATCTCCGCCCCACGCACTGGACAGCGAGCTGTCCGGTTCTTCACGGCGCCAGTCGATGAGGTCCTCAGGGACCTCGGCGAGGAAGCGGCTGGCCGGGTTCGTCACCGGGTTGCCCCAGGACGAGCGGAGAATCGCACGCGTGAGGTAGAGCTGTTCCCTAGCGCGCGTAATGCCCACGTAGGCAAGGCGGCGCTCCTCGCTGAGCTCCTTCGGGTCTCCCAGGGAGCGCATGTGCGGGAATTGGCCATCCTCCCAACCGGTGAGGAAAACGACGGGAAACTCAAGGCCCTTCGCGGTGTGCAGGGTCATCAACGTTACTACCCCGGACTCATGATCTGGAATCTGGTCCGCATCAGCCACGAGCGAAACCTTTTCGAGGAACGCTTGAAGCGAGCCCGGCGCGGCTTCGCCTTCCGAAAGCTCCGGGGCTTCCTCTGCGTCCGCGCCCATAAAGGCCATTTCATTGGCGGCTTCAGAGCTGAACTCGCGGGCCACCGATACCAACTCGTTGAGGTTGTCTAGGCGTGCCCCATCCTGCGGGTCATTGGAGTTTTCCAGCTCCGCGCGGTAGCCGGTGGCGTCCAGAAGCGCGTTGAGCAGCTCCCCCAAATCCGGCTGGCCCGTCACCTCATTGACCATGCCCGGAATCTGTGCGCGCACGCCGTCCATCATCTCGTTGAATTTGGTGACGGCATTGACCGCCCGCGTGCCAAGGCCTGCGACCTTTCCTTCGGCCGCATCACGGAGAGCCGCCCCAAAACTAACGCCAAGGTTCTCCGCATGTAGAGCGATTTGCGCCTGCGCCTTGTCACCGATGGCGCGTTTTGGCACGTTGATGATGCGGCGCAAGCTCACCGTGTCATCCGGATTATCCATAATGCGCAGGTAAGCCACCATGTCCCGGATCTCGCGGCGCTCGTAGAAGCGCGTGCCGCCAACCACCTTGTACGGGATACCCGAGCGCACGAAGATATCTTCCAACGCGCGGGAGGCGTTATTGGTGCGGTACATCACCGCAATATCGGAATACGCCGTGCCTTTATCCGCCAGGGAATCAATTTCTGAGGCGATATACCGCGCCTCGTCGTGCTCGTTATCCGCCACATACCCGACGATCTTGTCGCCTTCGCCGTGGGCGGTCCACAGATTCTTCTCGCGGCGGCCCTCATTCTTCGCAATCACCGCATTCGCCGCGTTCAGGATGGTCTGGGTCGAACGGTAGTTTTGTTCAAGCAGAATCGTGTGCGCTTGCGGGTAGTCCCGCTCGAACTCCTGGATATTCCTGATGGTGGCTCCGCGGAAGGCATAGATCGACTGATCAGAATCACCCACCACACAAAGTTCCGGGGCATCCGGCGGCAGCTCGCCCCTGCCCACCAAGGCCGAAACGAGCGCGTACTGCGCGTGGTTGGTGTCCTGGTATTCGTCGATAAGCACATGCTTAAAGCGGCGGCGATAAAACTCCACCACCTGCGGGTGCTGGTTAAAGATGCGCACCACTTCCCCGATGAGGTCATCGAAGTCCACCGCGTTCGCGGCACGCAGGCGGCGCTGATACTCCTCGTACACGCTCGCCACAGTAAGTTCGAAAGGATTCTTCGTCCGCTCCGCCTCCGCCCGGGCCTGCTCCGGGGAAATGAGCTCATTCTTGCGGTTCGAGATCTGGTTAGCCAAAACACGCGCCGAGTACTTCTTCAGGTCCAGCTGCATATCTTTTGCAATCATGGTGAGCAGCCGGCGCGCATCATCACCGTCATAGATGGTGAAATTGGTGTTCAACCCCGGCACCAGCTGGGCGTTATTGCGCAAGATACGCACACAGATGGAGTGGAAGGTAGACACCCACATTCGCTCTGCGACGGGGCCGACAAGCTGGCCCACGCGCTCCTTCATCTCCGCGGCTGCCTTGTTAGTAAAGGTGATGGCAAGGATCTGCCACGGAGCGACCCCGCGCTCGCGCATAAGGTACGCAATGCGTCGGGTCAGCACCGCGGTCTTACCCGAGCCCGCGCCGGCCACGATGAGCAACGGCGAACCTGAATGCGTCACGGCCTCTTCCTGTTGCGGGTTTAAACCTTCCAGCAGAGGATCATTTCCTTGGCTGGAAGGGGCATCCGCGTTGTGCCCGGGCGCGGGAAACAGGCCACCGGCGGAGGTGTCGGCGGAAGGATCAGACGAAGAACGAGGCCTAAACGGAGAAGTGTTGTTCATAATGCTCTCCAACCTACTAGCACCACCGGACATTGCCGTCCACGCCGCTTCTTATCGACGAATACCGACGTCACGGCACGCGATTCCCGTTTGTCTTAGCGTGGTGGCACAATCTTCACTCATGAGCGCTTCACATCCTGACACCGCAGATTCGGGCTTAAACCCCGAGCACCAAGACCCCAACGTCGTGGACAACGGCCTCGACATTCGCATGCCCTCGGGCACGGATGACCCGCTCAGCGATGCTGAGATTCAGCGCTACCGCGAGGAGATCAACCGCCTCGACCGCGTGATCCTCGACGCTATTAAGCGCCGCACCGATATTTCCCGCACGATTGGTAAGACGCGCATGAGCTCGGGCGGTACCCGTTTGGTACACACCCGCGAAATTGCCATCCTCAATGAGTTCCGCGACGAGCTTGGCGAGGAGGGCCCCGCGATTGCCTCTGCCCTGCTGCGGTTGGGGCGCGGCAAGCTCGGCTAATCTAGCACCAACTCGGACTAATCCCCAACGCACGCGCACCTGAACTAGCGGTGTTTTAAGCTCTCAGCATGCATGTGTCCTCTCGCCCCGCTGTTGTTCTCACCGCAGCTGTCACTGCCTTAGTTTTGACCGCCTGCGGCAGCTTTTCTTCACCTGAGACCTCAAATTCCGCTACTCCACTCGACCATCCCTCCGTCAGCGACTCCGAACGCAGACAAGGTTCCGGAGCATCCGGAACAACGCAAGGCTTCGAGGAGGTCCTCGACGGCGATGCGATCTGGGATAACTCCACTGAAATCCCCCATGCAGAGTTGCTTGAGCCCCGCAATAACTTGTACAACGCACTAAAAGCCGACTACTACATGGACGTGGGAGTATTGACGCTGGGTGCGGCTATCTATAACCGCACGAATGATGGCCGGTGCTCTACCGGTCATTTCGCCGGCGATGGGCAGCGCCTCTTTATCCTTACCGCCGGACACTGCGGGGACAAGGGCGACAGCTTCTACTATGAAGATCGCTCCGGCAGCGAGGTAGAGATAGGCCAGATGGTAATGAAGGCCAGCAACACCAACACAGATAGCATCAGCTCGGCCGACATTGCGCTGATCGAAGTGTCCAACCCCGACGCCGAAGTATCTACCTCACCGGCGCTCAATGCGCCTTTAGCCGGATGGATGAGCCTGGAAGAAATCACGCGAAAGAAGCCCACGTTGTGCTTTGCCGGTTCCACAGCAGGCATTGCCTGCGACCCTTTCATCGACCGATTCGGTGATCAAGGGCTTTTCATCTTCGGCAGCTACAGCGATACCGGTGATAGCGGTGGTCCTGTCTACGCCTCCATCGACGGCAAACTATATGCAGCAGGGGTCGTGTCCTTTGGCGACTATCACGATTACTCCGGCTCCGAGACGGGCGCCATGGAGATCGCAAACACAATGAAGCAATTCGGCCTCAAGCTTTACGCCTAGCTCAACCCAGCGCAGCCTTCTGTCTCGGCACCGAAGAGATTTCTGGACTACGGTGGACACAGTAAGTTTCATGTCTGCTACCTGCCAGAAAGGCTTTTGCAATGGACATCACCGCTCAGCCGCAGTGGGCCGCGCTCACCTCGCTTTTTGAGAGCAAGAAGGACCTCAACCTGCGTGAGCTTTTTGCCAACTCCGCTTCCCGCGCCGCAGACTTTTCTTTCGATGCTGCGGGCCTGCACGTGGACCTGTCGAAGAACCTCATCGATGAGAAAGTCGTCACCGCTTTGGTGGATCTTGCCCGCGCCGCGGACGTCGAGGGCCGCCGCGACGCCATGTTCACCGGCGAGCACCTCAACAACACCGAGGACCGTGCTGTGCTGCACACCGCGCTGCGCCTGCCTGTGGAGAAGGACTTGAGCGTCGACGGCCAAGACATCGCCGCCGACGTCCACGAGGTTCTGGGCCGCATGCGTGACTTCGCCACTGCGCTGCGCTCCGGTGCGTGGCTGGGGCATACGGGCCACACCATCAAGAAGGTCGTCAACATCGGCATCGGCGGTTCCGACTTGGGCCCCGCGATGGCTGCCAAGGCGCTGCGTTCCTACGAGGTAGCGGGTATCAGCGCGGAGTTCGTTTCTAACGTCGACCCGGCGGATCTCGCCGCTACTCTCGACGGTCTCGACGCCGGCTCCACCCTCTTCATCGTGGCCTCCAAGACCTTCACCACCCAGGAAACCCTGGCCAACGCTCACGCCGCACGCCGCTGGCTGATTGAGCAGTTTGATGGTGATGAGTCGGCCGTCGCCAAGCACTTCGTTGCCGTTTCCACCAACGCGGAGAAGGTCGCGGAGTTCGGCATCGACCCCCAGAACATGTTTGGCTTCTGGAACTGGGTGGGCGGCCGCTACTCCGTTGATTCCGCTATTGGCCTGTCGCTCATGTGCACCATCGGCCCACTGGACTTCATGCGTTTCCTCGAGGGCTTCCACGCCATGGACGAGCACTTCCGCACTGCGCCTCTGGAGCAGAACGTGCCGGTGCTCATGGGCCTGCTCGGCGTTTGGTACTCCAACTTCTTTGGCGCGCAGACCCACGCGGTGCTGCCTTACTCCGAGGACCTCGGACGCTTCCCGGCCTACCTGCAGCAGCTGACTATGGAGTCCAACGGCAAGTCCGTGCGCCGCGACGGCACCGCTGTCACCACCGGCACCGGTGAGATTTACTGGGGCGAGCCGGGCACCAATGGCCAGCACGCCTTCTTCCAGCTCATGCACCAAGGCACCCGCCTCATCCCGGCGGACTTCATCGGCTTTGCTCGCCCGAAGGAGGACTTCCCCACCGCGGACGGCACCGGTTCGATGCATGACCTGCTCATGGGTAACTTCTTCGCACAGACCAAGGTGCTGGCTTTTGGTAAGACGGCGGAAGAGATTGCCGCCGAGGGAGTGGACCCGGCTGTGGTCCCGCACAAGGTAATGCCGGGCAACCGCCCATCCACCACGATCCTGGCGGAGGAGCTCACCCCGCAGGCCCTCGGCGCACTCATCGCACTATACGAGCACATCGTCTTCACCCAGGGCATCATCTGGGACATCAACTCCTTCGACCAGTGGGGTGTGGAGCTGGGCAAGCAGCAGGCCAATGACCTGGCACCGGCAGTCTCCGGTAAGGAGGAGGCCGCATCCGGCGACGGCTCCACCGATGCTCTGATCGGTTGGTACCGCAACCACCGCTAAGCACTGCTTGGCGACGTCCCCCCCCGGCCGAACGGTCGGGGGTTCACCCGTTTTTAGCGGGCAATCGACGTGCGGGATCGCCAAGGCCGCGGATGCCCTGTGGGCGTCCGCGTGTCCTTTGTATTTCGTGTCGGTTTACCCGCCGGGCGGTCCGAGTCCGCGTTGCGCGGCTTGATATGCCACTTGAGCGGTGATTGGTTCTCCCCAGGGCGGGATGTAGTCCACACCGCCGCGAATCCTAAACACGTAGCCAGCACCTGTTGGTTTCTCTGGGTCGTCATCATTGACGCCGTTGTGATAGGCACACAACATTGTCAGATTCGGTGGATCGGTGGTACCTCCTGCTTTCCACGGCACTAGGTGATGCACCTGGGCATAATCAGCAGGCTTATTACAGCCCTTCCTGGCACAGGTGGGATGCTCGGCGCTGGCCATCATGCGCTGCTCAAACCCGGCTAAACGCTTCATCCGGTGCAGCCACACCGGCCCGATCGTGGGGTGGATGAGGGTTACGTAGCCGATCTCGGCGAACTTGTAGTTCAGAAACTCCGCGCCGGTCATCCGGCCGCCATTGGTTAGTTCGAGCACGATGTCATCGCCGTCGCCGTTCACAATCTTGTCGAGCTTGTCCAAGGTGACGACCACGCTGGTGAGCACCGCCGGTTTGGTTCCGCCGTGGGATTTATTGAAGAAGACGTGGTTGGCTGCTTCCAGCAGATTGCTCTGGTTGATGGATTCCAGCACGCCGCGCATCTCAGTGACGGTCAGAGGGTCATCAGTAATGGTCAGCGAGTGCGGCCCATCAGCACGGTAGGTCATGCGCACCCCAGGCGTAGGAATACGTTTAGGCTTGAGCTCCTTTAAGCGTTTTGCCGCCACGGCTGGGATGTTCGGCGCCGGTGTGCCGGCCAGCTTGACCCGTAGGTTCCAGGCATGCAGCTGGTTCTTCAGCTTCTTCGTGTAGGCCTCGATGAGGCTCAGCGTGGCCAGGTCATGGCCTTGTTCGGCGGCTCGGCTGCGGGCCGTGCGTTGCTTACCCGTGAACTTGGTGGCTCCGAAGTAGATGTAGTTTAAGCGCGCCATTTCGGCGGCGTCGGCTGATGAAGCGCCGAGTGCGCGTAATCGCTTCTCGCCTCCTACCGCTTGCTTCACCAGTGTGATCCCCGAGTTGCGGTAGGAGAAATAGGTTTCTAAATCCCCCATGACTCAGCACACTAAACCACCCTGAGCTACCCCGCAACCGGAGACAGAAACGCTAGAGCTTAATCATCGATTCCCAGCCAAAGGGGATGCGGTCAGAGTCCACGATCTTGCGGCCGAACGGGAAGCACGTCACCGGGATCATCTTCAGGTTGGCCAGAGCCACCGGGATGCCCACAATGGTCACGGCCTGCGCCGCTGCAGTGGTGACGTGGCCAATAGCCAACCACAGGCCAGCGACAAGGAACCAGACAACGTTAGAGAACCGAGACATGCCACCGGTACCTTTGACCGGTTGAATGACGGAGCGCCCGAAAGGCCACAGCGCGAAATTCGCCATACGCATCGAGGCCACACCGGCAGGAATCGTCACGACGGGGATGCAGGCCAGGATGCCTAGGAGAAAGTAGCCCAGTGCGAGGACAAGGCCACCAGTTGCCAACCAGATGATGTTCAAAATGATCTTCATGCATCCCAGCCTAGCGACGCGGCTGGCAGTGTGGGCACCACCAGATGACGCGCTCCAACTCTCCTTCGTCGCCGCCGGCGTCCACTCCACCCAGCGTGGACTTCTCAATGAGCATTCCGCAGCGCCGGCAGCGTTGACGGTTGCGCCCGAAGACATAGGTGGTCTCCCCTGCCCTTTTCACGCCGGTGGTCACCCGTACCGGGGAATCGCGGTTGGCCCAGATGAGGCGACGGGAGATGGTGAGGATCTGGGGGACGTCGACAAGCGCTACAGGTGTTGCTGGATGAACGCCGGCCAGGAAGCAGATCTCGGCGCGGTATTCGTTGCCCAAGCCCGCCACGTTGCGCTGGTCCAAGAGTGCGGCGCCGATGCTGCGTTGGGGGCGCGACTCGATGCGGCGAACGGCCTCCTCGAATCCGCCTTCTTCCCATTCTGGCGCGAGGATGTCGGGGCCTAGGTACGCCATGCGCTGCTCAAACTCGCGGGCTGGAAAGACCTCGACCAGCCCTAGCCAATGCCCTACCAACTCAAAATCACGCGGGGTGTTCTCCATCTGCAGCACCACGCGTGCGCTGTGACCGGGCTTGCGCCAGCGGTCCCCGGCATAGTGGATGGCCCACGTGCCCTCCATCTTGAGGTGGGTATGCAGGATGAGCTCGCCGCCGAAATCCATGAAGAGGTGCTTGCCATAGGGCCAGACCTCCTCGCACACCAGCCCGTCGAAGCGCACGGTGGCATAGCGCGGCACGCGCAGGGAGGAGGAGGTCACGCGCCGGCCTTCCATGAACTGCAGCCGGTTCGACAGCTGCAGTATGGAATCACCCTCAGGCACAGCAGAACCTCCTCACCAAACGGGTGCCTACTCTACCGGCGTATCCTTTCCCGCACCGAATGCCAGCGCACCCGGCTCCCACGGGGTGACCACGTGATGGCGAGACAGGTCTTCGATCCTCTTCACGCCGAGCAGCTGGAGGGTGTTCTTGAACTCTTCCGCCAACAGCTCAATGACGCGGTCCACGCCTTCCTTGCCGCCGGCCATCAACCCGTAGAGGTAGGCACGGCCGATAAGGACGAAGTCCGCCCCCAGAGCCAGCGCAATGGCGATGTCGACGCCGGACATCACACCGGAGTCGTAGATGATTTCCACGTCGGGTCCCACCTCTGCGCGCACGGCCTCAAGGGCCTGGAGGGTATTGACCACGCGGTCGAGCTGGCGCCCGCCGTGGGAGGAGACCACGATGCCATCGGCGCCAAGATCGATGACCTTGCGTGCATCTTCTGGGTTGACGATTCCCTTGACGAAGAGCTTGCCCGTCCACTGCTTGCGAATCCACGCCAGGTCCTCGAAGTTGAGGCCTGGATCAAACATGGTGTTGACCAGCTCGCCCAGGGTGCCCGTGGTCGAGGTCAACGACGCGAAGGTGACCGGGTCCGTGGTGAGGAAGTTGAACCACCACTCGGGGCGCCACGCGGCATCGAAGACCGTGCCGGCGGTCAGGTGCGGCGGGATGCGCATGCCGTTGCGGGTATCGCGCAGGCGCTGGCCCGCCACGGGCGTGTCCACGGTAACCACGAGGGTGTCATAACCGTTGGCGGCAGCACGCTCGATGAGTTCTTGGCAGGCAGAGTGGTCCTTCCACAGGTAGAGCTGGAACCAACGACGCCCGCTATTGCCTTGGGACGCCGCGACCTCCTCCACCGAGCGCGTACCCATCGTGGAGAGCGTGAACGGGATGCCTGCGTCGCGGGCGGCTTGGGAACCAGCGTCCTCGCCTTCGGCATGCATGAAGCGGGTAAAGCCGGTCGGCGCGATGCCGAAGGGCAATGCTGCCGGCTCGCCGGCGATCTCGGTGTTTAAGGAGATGTCGTGCGCGCCATTGAGCACGTTGGGCATGAGGCGAACGTCGCGGAAGAAATCGCGGGATTCGCGGTAGCTGACCTCATCGCGGGCTGCACCATCGACGTAGTCAAAGGCCGCCTTCGGGGTGCGGCGCTTGGCAATCTTGCGCAGATCCCACACATCAGCGGCCTCTGCCAGGCGTGCTGCCCGGCGGTCGAGGTTGGGTGCTTCGAACCGCATGAGGTTCTTGAGCTCGGACACGTTGGGCAGTTGGCGCTTCAGCCGCATGAAAACAAGACTCCTTTTCTATTGGGCTATCAGCTTTTGAGGTTAGACCCATGAAAAGCCCGTGGGCTAAATGAAGGTGAATATCATTCAGCGGCGTCGACGGCGCGGGCGGAAACCACCTAGGCTGCCCGGTGCAGTCGATGGGCCACCAGACTCAGTGGAATCCTCCGGATCATCGAAGGTGAGCTCCTCCATCGCCTCGACAGCACGGCGCCCACCGCGACGTGCGGGACGGTAAGACTCGGCGGAGCGCGCGGCTTCTCCAGATTGGCCGTGCTGTCCTGCACGGCCGGAAGAGGCGGTGTGGGCAGCCCCCGTAATCCGCACGCCCTTTGGAGTTAGTGCTGCGCCCAGTGCGCGCAGCTCGCCGCCGAGCTTTGAATCGAAGATGGGCCGCCCATTCGCCTTTTCAATAACCACCTTGTTCAAGCGCCCGGCGGCAACCAGCTCGTTGAGGCCTGCAAGCACTGCGGCTAGTACCTCGGTGCGCTCGATGCCCTCGGGCAGAGCGTTGAAGAACGTGGTCAGCGTCTTTCCCCCGCGGGTCAGGTGCGCCACCGGCAAGCCATCCATGAGCACCACCAAGGCACCCGCGGCGCGGGTCGGGCGGGCTGCGGATTCGCCGGCGTCGGTAGTGGGCCACGACAGCGCCGCGCCATAGGGGTTGGCCGGGTCGGTCGCGGCAAGGACATAGGCCTGCGGCTCGCGGGTGCCGGAGGGCCAGCCCGTGACGTCGGGGGAATCATCCACCCCACGCAGGCGATCAATGACCGCGGGCGTGGAGAACTGCGCGGCCCCCAAGCCTTCAATGACGTAGCCGCGCATGGCCTTGCCGGATTCCTCAAAACCGGAGAGCACCTTATAAGCCAGAGCGAAACCTCCCAGGACGTCCTCGGCCACCACGGATCCGCGGGTGAGCACGCCGTAGCGGTCCAGCCAGGCCTCGCCGTGCGCGATGGAACGCGACGTCGCATCCGTGGCGGCGGGCACGGACAGCGACCACCGCCCCACCACGTCTGGTGCGGCCTGCGCACCAGACACATTGAGCGATTGCGCAAAGGAAGTGCGCCCCATGCGCAGTCGCGAACGCGATGGTCTGCGCCGCGCGCGATGCGCCGCACGCCCAGCGGGACCGCCTGCGGCAAGGTGGGCCCGGATAGGAGCGAAGGAATCGGGGCTGACTAGGCCAGCCTCCACCAGTCCCCAGAGGGCCTCGCGAACCTCCTCGGGCGTACCGCTCAGCTGCGGTTGAATATCGGAGATAAGATAGCTGCCGCCGCCCTGTAAGGCCTCGAGCAGCTGGGTTTGCAGCATGGACAAGCCCACCTCCTCTGCAGAAACCTGCGGGGCGAGCTGTGCGGCATAGTCCGCCGGTAGCAGCATGATCCAGGGGTCGTTCGAGCCAGCCTTGCCCGCGCCCACGATAAGGACCTCGCCGCCGGTGGTCAGCTCATCGAGCATCGTCGGCGAATAGTCCCCTACACGCGCAGGCAAGATGAGGCTCTCCCAGGCAGAGGCTGGCAGGCGCACCCCGGCCAGCTGCTCGATGACCGCAAAGACGCCGTCCACCCCGCGCAGCACCGGGCGCCGGCCCACCGCCGCCACCTGCTGCCAGTCAGGGAGGAAACGCCCAAAGGCCGCAGGCGAAACCGGCTGCGTGGCCGCCCGCGCGGCCGCCAGCGAGCGCGATCGGATGACCTTGAGCACCTCCGCCGCGCAGTACTCCTGCTCCTCCACGCCCTGCCGGTAGTGCCCAGCCAGGATGGAGTCCAGCCCATTGAGCGTGGAATGCGTCACCGCGGCCGACAGGCCAAAGGCCTCCTGCACATCGCGCGCCACAAAGGGCCCGCGCGTGCGCGCCCAGCGGCTGACTAACTGATCCAGGGCGTCGGTAATCGTGGCCTGCTGGGCGGGGATGCCGGGCGGGACGGGGATGCCCAGGCCGTCGCGAAGCAGCGGCGCATCAAGCGCCTGGGCCACGTGCTCGCGGCCGTTGATGCGCACCCGCATGATCCGCGCACCGAGCGCATCGAGTGCACTCAATGGCACCGTGGCGTGCGCGCCGAACTCCTCGACCGGGATGGGGCCCAGCACGCGCAGCAGGTCCGCGACCTCCTCGGTGGTCCGCGCCTGGCGTTCTACAGTGGTGCGCTGCAGCTGGGCGTGGACTTCAGCAATAACTTCAGCGGAGAGAAGCTCGCGCAGCTCCACCGTGCCCAGAAGCTTCGCCAACAGCGCGGGGTCTAGGGCCAAGGCCGCCGCGCGCTTTTCCGCCAGGGGCGAGTCCCCCTCGTACATGAACGCGCCGGTGTAGTTAAACAGCAGCGAGGACGCGAAAGGTGAGGGCTGCTCCGTGGTGACCTCCGCGATGCGAATGCGGCGGTGCGCCAGCTCCCGCATGACCTCCGTCAACGCCGGCAGGTCATAGACATCCTGCACGCACTCGCGCACAGTCTCCAGGATGATGGGGAAAGAGGGGTAGTTGCGGGCGACGTCGAGAAGCTGCTCCGCGCGCTGGCGCTGCTGCCACAAGGGCGCGCGCTTGCCCGGGTTGCGCCGCGGCAGCAGGAGAGCTCGCGCCGCGCATTCCCTAAACCGGGAGGCAAAAAGCGCGGAGTTGCCCACCTGCTCGGTGACGGTGTCCGCGATCTCATCGGCGTCGAAAAGAAAGAGCGCGGCATCCGGATCCGCCTCGCCCTGCGGCAAGCGCAGCACGATGCCGTCATCGCCCGCCACGGCCTGTGCATCCATCCCGGTACGCTCCGCCACACGCTGTCCCACCGCCAGCGCCCACGCCGCATTCACCGGCCGGCCAAACGGGGTGTGCAACAGCACGCGCCAATCCCCCAGCTCGTCCGTGAAGCGCTCCAGCAGAAGTGTCTTCTCATCCGGGATGAGCCCGGTGGCCTCGTTCTGTTCCTGCAGGTAGGCGGCGATATTGCGCCGCGCGTTCTCATCCGCATACCGCACCACCGACGGGTCCGCGTGTGCCTCCCGCCGAAATGCGCCCAGCGCCTTGCCCAGCTCATAGGGCCGCCCAGCTTGGTCACCGTTCCAGAAAGGCAAACGCCCGGTGTGCCCCGGCGCAGGGCTAACGAGCACTTGGTCGCGCGTGATCTCCTCCACGCGCCAGCTCGTCGCGCCGAGGGTGAAAATATCTCCCACCCGGGTTTCATAGACCATTTCCTCATCGAGCTCACCCACGCGGCGCGGCGCGGAACCGGCCTCACCAGTACCCACCAGGAAGACGCCGAACATGCCGCGGTTCGGGATGGTGCCGCCGTTGGTCACCGCCACGCGCTGCGCGCCGGGGCGCGGGGTGAGGATGCCTGTCACGCGGTCATAGACCACACGGGGTTTGAGCTCTGCAAAATCCGTCGACGGGTACACGCCGCTGATCAGGTCCAGAACGGAGTCAAAAACCTCGCGCGCCAAATCCTTATAGGGCCAGGCGCGGCGCACGGTGTCGTACCAACTGTCGGCCTCGAGTCCCTCGCTCGTGCCCGCGCTTGCCGACGCCACCACCGCCGCTACCGTCTGCTGTGCCAAGACATCCAACGGGTTGCGCGGGGTGTGCATCTCCTCGATGAGGCCCTCCTCCATGCGGGCGACTGTGAGTGCTGATTGCACGAGGTCCGCGCGGTGCTTGGGATAGAAGGAACCATGGGAGACCGCGCCGACGGAGTGCCCGGCGCGGCCCACGCGCTGCAGACCAGAAGCCACCGAGGGTGGGGATTCCACCTGCACCACCAGCTCCACCGCGCCCATGTCGATGCCCAGCTCCAGGGAGCTCGTGGCCACAACGGCTTTGAGCGTGCCTTCCTTGAGCATCGTCTCCGTCAGCGCGCGCTCATCCTTGGACACCGAACCGTGGTGCGCGCGGGCAATAACGGCAGGTGCCTTCCCGGCAACGTCCACCTGTTTCATCAGCTGGGCTGGGTCGCGCCGGGTCGCTGGGCTCAAGGATTCCGGATCGTGCTCCTGGGCATAAAGCTCGTTGAACCGGCTAGTAAGCCGCTCGGCGGTGCGACGGGAATTAACAAAGACGAGCGTGGAGCGCTGCTCCATAATTTCGGCGTAGAGCTCTTCTTCGATGAAGGGCCAGATGGACTTCGCCGTGGGCAGGGCGGAGTCTCCTACCCCGCTCTCTTCCTTGCGTTGCGCGTTTACGCGCAACGCGTCTTGGGGGCCTTGGGTGATGCCCAGGGGGTCGTCGACAGTCGCCTCCCCGATGGGCGAGCCTTGCTCCGGGGTGGGCAGGTCCGACATGTCTTCGACCGGCACGTGGACGTCGAGCTGCCAGCGCTTCTTCGCGGGCGGGGCGATGATGTCCACGGGACGGTCGCCGCCCAAGAAGTTCGCGACAGCACTCAGCGGCCGCACCGTGGCGGAGAGCCCGATGCGCTGGAACTCCCCGGCGATGAGCCCGAGGCGCTCCAAAGTCAGCGCCAGGTGCACGCCGCGCTTGGTGCCGGCCAGCGCGTGGATCTCATCGATGATGACGGTATCCACGGTCTTCAGAATCCCCGCCGCTTTGGATGTGAGCATGAGGTAGGCCGACTCCGGCGTGGTGATGAGGATGTCCGGGGGCTTGCGCACCTGGCGAGCCCGCTCTGCCTGCGAGGTATCCCCCGAGCGCACGCCGACGGTAATATCCGGCACCTCCAGGCCCAGCCGCTCGGCGGTGCGGGCAATGCCGTTGAGCGGGGCACGCAGATTATTCTCAACGTCCACGCCCAAAGCCTTGAGCGGTGAGATATACAGCACTCTCACGCCATCATGAGCTCCCTCGCGGGAGGGTTCATTGCTCAGCGGCAGCGCGGTCTGGCCTTCGCGCTCCACCAAAGAATTCAGCGCCCACAGAAATGCCGCGAGCGTCTTACCAGAGCCGGTCGGTGCCACAACCAGCGCATTCGCACCACCGGAAATCGCCTCCCATGCCTGCTCTTGGACGGGGGTGGGGGCGGCGAAAACGTCCTGGAACCACCCGGCCACCTGTGGGCGAAACTTCGCCAGAACGTTTTTAGACATGCCCTACTGTATCGCGCGCGCTAATCTGGTCACTATGACCGTTGAGATTTCTGATTCCCGTCTAACCAACTCCCTCGCCGATGGCTGCGGCGAAATCCTCAAAGGCGTGCGCAACGGTGGCCTGCTGCGCGGCTTGGCGCTGGGTGATGCCGGCGATGAGGCCGCTCAGGAGTGGATCTCCCGCGTCCTTGAGCAGCACCGTCCCAAGGACGGCGTCCTGTCGGAAGAGGCTGCCGATGACTTGAGCCGTCTAAAGAAGGAACGCGTGTGGATCATCGACCCGCTCGACGGCACCAAGGAATTCGCTACCGGCCGCCAGGACTGGGCCGTCCACATCGCGCTGGTGGAAAACGGCACCCCCATCCACGCGGCCGTCGGCATGCCGGACATGGGCGTGACCTTTAAGTCCTCCGACGTGCGCGCGGTGACCGGCCCGCTGTCGAAGAAGTTTGTGGTTTCCCGCAACCGTCCGCCGAAGGTTGCGGATTACGTCGCGGAGAAGATGGGCTTTGAGACCGTCGGCGTGGGCTCCGCAGGTGCGAAGGCGATCCACGTGCTCTTGGGCGACTATGACGGCTACATCCATGCCGGCGGCCAGTACGAGTGGGACCAGGCCGCCCCGGTGGGCGTGGCTTTGGCCGCGGGCCTGCACTGCTCGCGCCTGGATGGCTCCCCGATCAAATTCAACAATGAGGACACCTTCATCCCGGATCTTTTGATCTGCCGCCCGGAGCTGGCAGAGGAGATTCTGGAACACGCCGCCGCCTACGCGGAGGCCAACGGCGGGTACTAACCCCACGCGCGTGGCACGGGCGCAAGAGCGCTATCATGGCGACCATGATTGAGACTCCGTACGAGGACCTCCTGCGCCGCGTCCTGGAAGAAGGCGCTCCCAAAGGCGACCGCACTGGCACCGGCACCCTCTCCCTGTTCGGTGCCCAGCTTCGCTATAACCTGGCGGAGTCTTTTCCCCTGCTGACCACCAAGAAGGTCTACTTCCACGGCGTGATTGGTGAGCTGCTGTGGTTCCTGCGCGGTGACTCCAACGTGAAGTGGCTCCAGGAAAACAAGGTCCGTATCTGGAACGAGTGGGCCGATGAGGACGGTGAGCTGGGCCCCGTCTACGGCGTGCAATGGCGCTCCTGGCCCACGCCGGATGGCCAGCACATCGATCAGATTCAGGTCGCGCTCGATACCCTGAAAAACAACCCGGATTCGCGCCGCAACTTGGTCTCCGCGTGGAATGTGTCTGAGCTGGACAAGATGGCGCTCATGCCCTGTCACTTGCTTTTCCAGCTCTACGTCGCCGACGGCAAACTCTCCATGCAGGTCTACCAACGCTCGGCGGACATGTTCCTCGGTGTCCCCTTCAACTTGGCCTCCTACGCGGCGCTGACTCACATGTTTGCGCAGCAAGCAGGTTTAGAGGTAGGCGAGCTCATCTGGACCGGTGGGGATTGCCACATCTACAACGACCACATCGAGCAGGTTAAGGAACAGCTCTCCCGCGAGCCCCGCGAGTACCCGCAGCTCAAGCTCCACAAGGCCGAAAGCCTCTTTGACTATGACTTCGATGATTTTGAGGTCATCGGCTACGACCCCCACCCCACCATCAAGGCGCAGGTGTCCGTTTAATGCTGGGCGCAATCTGGGCTCAATCCCTCGACGGGGTCATTGGTGACGGCGTGGTCATGCCCTGGCACGTGCCGGAGGACCTCAAGCACTTCAAAGAGGTCACCATGGGCGCGCCTGTCATCATGGGCCGCAAGACGTGGGAGTCCCTCAACCCCAAGTTCCGCCCGTTGCCAGGCCGGGAGAACATTGTGCTGTCCAGCCGTCAGCCGGGCGAATGGTCCGCGGGTGCCACCGTGGTGGACAACCTCGACGCCGCACTTGACGCCACGCTTGACGACGCCTGGATCATCGGCGGCGGCCAGCTCTACAGCTCCGCCCTCGACCGCGTGGATACAATCGAGCTCACCCTCATGGGTGTACAAGTCGGCGATGCCTACGGCGCAGATGCCGTCCTGGCCCCGAGCGTTCCGGAGGAATTCAGCCTATCTGCCGATAGTGACTGGCTGACCTCCGAATCAGGCCACCTCACCATTCCCGGCCAGCCGCCCAGCGAGCTGCCGATGAAATACCGTTTCCTCACCTACGACAGAAAGGCTGCTGCTTAATGAGCACCAACGTTGCCACTCCCGAAACCACTGAGCACGTCACCATCTTCTTCGCCGATTGGTGCCCGTTCTGTGCCAAGCTGATCAAAAACCTGGACCGCACCGAAACCCCATACGAGCTCGTCAACGTCGAAGCGGATTCCCCCGACACCGCCGACATCAACGCCTGGATCGAGTCCGTCAACGACGGCAACCGCATCGTGCCCACCGTCCTCTACTCCGACGGCACCCACGCCACCAACCCTTCCGCCAGCGAGGTCCGCGCCAAGTACGCGGAGCTGGCCGGCGAATAAACGAAAGGCGACGCATTTAACGCCGCCCCACGCGGGGCTGCTAGTCTTACCTAGGTGCGCAACGCACCCCCGCCCCAGTAGCTCAGGGGATAGAGCACGGCTCTCCTAAAGCCGGTGTCGGAAGTTCGAATCTTCTCTGGGGCACGCTGTGAAGTCTCGAGACATCGTTCCGGTCGGTGTCTCGAGATTTTTTAGTTGCCCCGACTGGGGTTGAGTTCGTTGTCTTTCTAGTTGTAGTAGATCTTTTCTTCGGTGAGTGTGTAGGCGGCGATTTGTGCCCCAGTGATGGCTATTTTGACGTCGACGTGGTTGTCGATGCAGACCATGGTGATTGGTTCCCCGCCCCATCTGCGTCCGATGTAGAGGCGGCGTAGTTTGCCTCCCCATCGCAGGGTTGTCTTGCCGTTGGTGCCGATTTTGTCGGTACTTAGTCGGTAGTCGTGGTCTGGTTTGATGTCTACTTATCTGCATTCACCCCCATTAAGGGTGAATCTTCAGATCAAAACTTGAAATGTTTTATAAACAGTATTACCTAACTTAGGTAAGCCTTACCTTTCCTGCTGTTCATAAATCGAGGTTTACTATGACCCAACAGTCCTCTACGCCCGCACGGAGTGCAAGCTCATCCAGTGGGTCGACGGCACGTTTAAACACCAGAGATCTCATCAACGCTGGCATCTTTGCTGCACTTTACTTTGTAATCACCTTTGTAAGCGGAATGATTGGATTCGCAGGACCACAATTCATGTTTATTGGATGGTTCATCGCGGCAATCGCAAACGGAATCGTGCTAGCGCTTTATGCCGCCCGCACGCCCAAAATGGGTGCTTTCACCCTCGTCGGTGGTATTAACGGACTAGCATTCATGCTCACCGGACACTACTTCTGGACCCTGCTGGGAAGCATAATTCTAGGGTTTATCGCGGATTTGATTATTACAAAAAGCCACCTCAGTATTGCCAAATCCTTCCCTATTGCCTACAGCGTCTTCTGTGTCTGGATTTCTATGCCTTTTATCCCGCTAATTCTGGATACGGACTCCTACTACGTCGATATCGCAGACCAAATGGGTCAAGAATATGCCGATGCCATGTCGGATATCTTCCAGCCATGGACCATTGGAGTACTGGCCATTTGTGCGCTCATCGTCGGCTTTATCGGAGGAAAGGTCGGAGTTCGCGTCAGCCGCAAACACTTTGAAAGCGCTGGTCTCCTGTGAGCCTGCCAAAACAGGGCGTGCTTCATCGATCTTCGATCGATCCACGGACCGTGCTGCTTTCTGTTCTAGTAATCAATGCGGTAGCTCTCAGCCACGGCCACCTACCGACACTGCTGATTTCTATCGCTTTCAGCTCCATCGCACTAGCTACAGTAAAGCCACACTATGGTCTTATTTGCCTGTTCGCTTTTGCATTATCCTATCTAGGGTACTGGGGCCTATTACAGCTTCCTGGCTCCACATTTTTCGCTTTTTCAGCGGCAATTTTTTCGTGGCTAAGCCGTTTTGTCATCAGCATGTCCATCGGCACATTCGGCTTGCTCACTCTCACACCATCCACGTTGACCTCAGCACTGCGGGACCTGCGTTTACCAGGCTGGGCCACCATTCCACCGGCGGTATTCCTGCGCGTTTTGCCGATCATCGTGGCAGAAGCCAAAGCCATCCGCGATGCCATGGTCCTTCGGGGTCTCCAGCCTGGAGTAAAAAGCTGGATCACACAGCCCACACAATCGTCCGCGATGTTGATCATCCCCTTATTAGGTGCCGTCGTCCGCGCTGGTGATGAGCTCGCTGCCTCTGCTCTTGTCCGGGGATTGGGAGGACCCGCACG
Source organism: Corynebacterium sp. HMSC059E07 (assembly GCF_001814395.1). Taxonomy (NCBI): domain Bacteria; kingdom Bacillati; phylum Actinomycetota; class Actinomycetes; order Mycobacteriales; family Corynebacteriaceae; genus Corynebacterium; species Corynebacterium sp. HMSC059E07. The sequence continues at coordinate 36,855 of NZ_KV816333.1, read as the reverse complement.
CCCAACCACCACCGCCGATCTTTCCTTCAAGCTTGTCGATGCAACTGCACTAGCTGGGTTGGGCCTCGTTGTTGCCTCTGTCTGGCTTCCCACGGAGGTCCACTTATGAACGAACGCAGTATCGCAACCAGTGTAGACGCCCACAACGTTTCTTTTACATATCCATTGGGAGCTCGGCCAGGTATTCAAGGTGTATCTGATGTGTCTTTTTCTGTCTCTCCAGGACAGTGTCTACTGATTACCGGTGATTCCGGATCGGGAAAGTCCACGGTACTCAAGTTGATCAACGGACTCATCCCCCATTTCAATCCAGGAGAGCTACTAGGCACCATCACTATTATAAAGGATGACCAGGCTTTTACCCCTGCGGAAGAACCGCTGTCCCGAGCCATCGAGTTCAGCGCCTCAGTATTCCAGAATCCAAGGACACAATTTTTCACTGAAAGCGTCAATGCAGAATTGGCCTTCGGGCTAGAAAACCTTGGTGTAGATCCCAAAGAAATTGAGTCGAGGATTCAATCAGCGGTCGAGCTACTAGGCATTAACGATCTTCGGGGCCGGCGATTCAAAGAATTATCCGGTGGGCAGTTACAAACCGTGGCATGCGCATGCGCGCTTGTGTCCCCGGGCAGTCTCGTGCTTCTCGATGAACCCACGTCCAATCTCTCTATGGAAAGCATCGATATTCTTGCACGCGTGCTACACCGCTTGAAGGAATTAGGCACAACGATCATTATCGCTGATCACCGTCTCTTTTTCTTAAAAGATATCGCTGACCAAGTTATTTACTTGACTCAGGGAAAAATAACGCGGAGTTTCCGCGCTCAGGAGTTTTATGCCTTAGACGAACCCGAACGCAAACAATTGGGGCTACGCAGCTTACACCATGTTCCCCTGCCCGCGAGCGTGCCGGTACCACCCACGCTCGAAAACGCCGATCCCCAGCGGAGCGGACTCGAGCTAAGCAACATCTGTTTTTCTTATGGCGCACATGAGGTATTAAACATTGACCACGCATTTTTCCCCAGCGGCGAAGTCACCGCCTTAATCGGGCCCAACGGCGCTGGAAAAACCACCCTCGCCAGGATCATTTGTGGTCTTGCTTCTCCCAAACGCGGCGGTAGTCTCCGTTTGAACAGCAAACGAGTAGGAGCGGCTGCCCGCAGACGTGCCGCGTACATGGTGATGCAAGATGTTGGCCGCCAATTATTCGCAGCCACCACCGAAGAAGAAGTCACGCTCGGACTGGCAAAGAAGAAGCGGGACCACATCGATGTCAATGAGATTCTCCATCGCCTCGATCTGGCAGGAATGGCCCAACGGCATCCGCAGTCTCTGTCCGGTGGGCAACGGCAACGCTTAGCCATAGCTTCAGCCCAAGCCGAGCAAGCAGCGATCTACATCTTCGATGAACCTACCTCTGGCGTGGGCTGGCGCCAACTGCAATCCATCTCTGCGCTACTTCGATCTCTTGCAGCAAGCGGAGCAGTGGTCATCGTCATCACCCATGACCACGAATTCATCCAAGAATCAGTCACCAGAATCATCGATATGACTGACATCAACAAGAATTGAGAAAGAAATGTCTGAACTAAAACAAAGTTCCACAGAATCAAGCAGAACCCACGCACCAGAATCACACGGTGCGTCACCGGAAGAAGAGGCTCGCGCAAAACTAAAAGCCGGCCAGGTCGCTCTAAAAAAACTACTGGCCCCAGTGCAAACAACCATCTACTTCGCACAGTTTCTCGCGCTTATATCCTCGGTACTCGCCGTAGCACCCTACGTCGCGTTGGTGGCACTGGGAAATGCTCTAATCGACGGCAATACTGATGACGTCGCGTCCATTGTGAAATGGCTACTTGCTGCATTTTTGGGCCAGCTATTCTTCTATTTCCTTGCCCTTGCAATCACCCACTTCGCTGATGCAAAGTTGGTGGGGATTAACCGGCGCCGAATTATTACCGCTATTGCGAAAGCACCACTCTCGTGGTTTAGCCAGACTAATTCCGGCAAAGTCCGCAAAGCCGTCGAGGACGATACGTTAACTCTGCACACCCTGACAGCCCATGCTCCTGTAGAGAAGGTCGCCGCGATCTTTACGCCCCTCGCGCTTCTGGTTTATGCCTTTATCTTGGATTGGCGCCTTGGTCTACTTTCTATTGCCACTGTGCCCATTTTCCTAGCAATCCAAGCATATTCAATGAAAGATATGGGCACAAAAACTGCGGAAATGGATAATTATCTGGGTGAGGTCTCTGCGACTGCGGTGGAGTTCTCCGAAGGTATTTCCGTCGTCAAGGCTTTCGGCACCGTTGGCAAAGCCCACGCTCGATATCGCGAAGCTGCCCAAAAATTCGCGGAATTCTATTACGAGTGGGTACGTCCGCTTCTGCGTGTTTCCGCAATCTCAGAGTCTGTGGTGGCGGTTCCTGTCCTCATCCTTATCAATCTAGGAGTCGGTTCCCTGCTGATAGCTGGTGGCTATGTCACGGTCGCTGAAGTCATCGCAACAACGTTAATTGCGCTGGTGCTCCCGGGCACGATTCAAACCGTCGGCCAAATGATGTGGTCTTACCAGCTCGCTGGCAATGCGGCGTTGCGCCTTGATGAAGTCATGACAATTTCCCATGTGAAAGAAGGCCAAAAGAGCCTCGACGCCAATAGTCAAGACATGGAGGTGGAGTTCCATAAGGTCAGCTTTAGCTACGCCCCAGACACACCAGTCCTCCAAGACTTTTCTGCGCAACTAAATGCAGGCACTGTCACGGCATTGATTGGCCCCTCCGGGTCTGGCAAATCCACAGCAGCAACGATGTTGGCGCGTTTCCAGGATCCAGATTCGGGCACAATCACTATCAACAACGTGGATATCCGTGATCTCACTTTCGACAGTTTGTACCGCACTGTGGCTTTCGTCTTACAAGATCCTCACTTACTGCGTATGAGTATTCGGGAAAACATTCGCCTTGCACGCCCAGAAGCCCGCGATGAAGAGATCTGGCAAGCCGCAGAGGCTGCGCACATAGCTGCTGATATTCGCGCTTTACCGGCTGGGCTCGACACCGTTGTTGGTGAGGACACCTCTTTATCCGGTGGACAACAGCAACGCATTTCTATTGCCCGGGCAATCATTACCAATGCCCCAATCTTGATCCTGGATGAAGCTACTGCGGCAACTGATCCTGACTGCGAAGCAGAAATTCAAGCAGCTCTAGCCACACTCGTCAGAGGCAAGACCGTCTTAGTCATCGCCCACAAGCCGGAGTCCATCCAAGGAGCAGACCAAATAATCTGCCTCAAGCCTATGAAGGATAATTCTCATGTCTAATGCCACTACGCCTGTTAGTTCGCGTCTTCGTGATCCGCTACTCACTCGCAGTGTCAAAAAGCTGCAAAGTCCTGTAGGCCATAAGCTCAATAAAAGGTATGCTTGTCTATCGCTTATCGTTGGCGTGCTTGATGGCCTCGCCGTTCTCACGCTCGTGCCACTTACAAAGGCACTCGATGGGGATACGACGATCGCACCATGGATGTGGACGCTTTTGGCAATTGCGCTCGTAGCTTTTGCGCTACGATTTTTCGCAACCATGGCCTCTTACCACACGGCCTTGGATTTCATCCGAGCCGCGCACACGACTGTGGGCGATAAATTAGCAACGCTACCGCTCGGCTGGTTCGTACCGGCTAATACCGGCGGCCTATCTCGCCTCGTTTCAGATCGCTTTATGGTGGCGGCCGAGACCATTGCGCATATTCAAGGAACGATATACCGCGATAGCGCGGCACTTGTCACCTTGTTAGTAGGAGCGTGTTTCTGGAACCCGAAGCTGGGCTTGGTCCTTCTTATCATCGCACCATTGGCGCTCGTGGTGATGCAGTTGGCTGCATGGATTCGTGAGAAAGCATCGAACCGCGCACTGGGGCCGAGTAAAGAGCTCTCCCAGCGCATCGTAGAATTTGCTAACCGTCAACCAGCCCTGCGCGCGGCAGGACAATCACAAGTTTTTGCGCCACTAGAGCAAGCGCTAGAAATCGACCATAAAGCACGAATACGCGAGCTATGGGTATCCACATTAGCTTTGCTACTCAACGGCATAGTAGTGCAGATCTTCATTGTGGCTCTCATTATGGTCTCCGCGGATCTTGCCGTTGAAGGCGCCCTATCGCCACTAGAAACAATTGCGATCATCGGAATCAGCTTGAGGTTTACCCGCACGCTTGAGCAGCTGGGTTCTTCTTTCGTCGGTTTAGATGCCGGCCGTATCGCGCTCACAGAAACTGAGCTCATCACCGATGCCCCTTCCCTACCGGAACCCACTACTCCGCGCCCAGGCGATGGTTCGGGAAGTGTAGAGCTGCGTAATGTCACGTTTGGATACGGCGATAAACCAGTATTGGTAGATATCGCTTTCCATGCTCGACCAGGCACCGTTACCGCCATTGTCGGTCCTTCTGGCTCCGGAAAGACCACAATTGCGCGCCTTATTTCGCGATTCTGGGATGTAGATTCCGGGGCGGTGATGGTTGACGGCGTAGATATCCGCGAGCTTGGAACCGAACAGTTAATGTCCAGACTGTCCATGGTTTTTCAGGATGTCTACCTCTTCGACGACTCGTTAATCGCTAATATCCGCGTTGGTCGTCCCGACGCCTCCGATGAGGAAGTCTTCCGCGCAGCTGATCTTTCAGGCGTGACTTCTATTGCCAACCGCCTAGGGTGGCATACTCCTGTTGGTGAAGGCGGTCGGCTTCTATCCGGTGGTGAACGCCAGCGCGTATCTGTAGCTCGCGCGCTTCTCAAGCAAGCGCCGATTGTACTCTTTGATGAGGCTACCTCCGCGCTCGATGCAGAAAATGAGGCAAACATTCTTGCTGCGATGGACGAGCTACGGGAGCAATCTACTTTTATTGTCATCGCCCATAAGCTGGATACAATCAAATCTGCTGATCAAATCGTAGTCTTGGATGAACACGGGCAAGTCAGCCAGCTGGGCACGCATTCTGAGCTTTCCGATGTCCCCGGTATCTACCGTCACTTCTGGCAGCAACGCAAAGCAGCACGCGGGTGGAAAATCAGTTCGGGACGCGATTAACGCGGGCACCGAGATCGGCGTTGTTTGCGGGGGCACCCTTCTCCCCCATTACGTTGTTGGCAGTTCCGCTTGAAGGAACTCAGGATTCGTACTCCTAGCCCCATGCTGGGGCAGGTTATGTTTGTCTGCGTTCCTTCTGCCTTGGGGCAGTGGAACTAGTCGCTGGCTTCGGTATGGCTTGTTTTCGTCCCTGTCTGAAAATGATCCGGGGGGTGATGCCGCCGAAGGCAGTGGCATACTCCAGACTGCTAATAGGAACCTGACCCGCACAGAATGTGCGAGGTCTCAAAGTAATGTGGATGCCAGCGTGAAGTATGTCCGACCACCAGCGATGAAATAAGTCCCATACTCATTCAATTCGCTAGGAGGTCTGGCATGACCTACGACTATGTCATCGGCATGGACGTCGGTAAATACTTTCACCACGCTTGCGTCTTAGATATCGACGGCACCCAGGTGCTATCTAAGCGCATCAACCAAAACGAAAAATCCCTGCGCGTGAGGTAGCTGACTGGGGTGTATTGCTCCATAACTTCAACACTGTCTACCGCAGGTGGATGGACGAGAGGACCAGGGTTAAAGACCCTGATACAGGAAATTGGACATGGGTATGGACACATTCCAACGTGCGAAAGGCCTACAACAGTCTGAACCATCTATGGCGCCAAGGCATGCTCTTTGTCTACATCAATCAACCTAAAGGCGTCTTAGAACCTGCCCGCATCAAATCTACGACCAACAGTCTTGAAGGCGGGATTAACGCTCGCCTGAAAGAGATTGCGCGTGCTCACCGGGGCAGAACAAATGAACACCAGCGCAAAATGCTGGACTGGTGGCTGTACCTAAAAACAGAACTGCCCGACGATCCACTACGCATCGCCAGACAGTCCCACTGGGGCCAGGACCAACTCGCCAAAGTATCCATCCTGACCCACACCGAGAACCAAGCCGACCACGAAACAGGACGACCAGCCCTCTACGACAACGGTATCGACACCGAGTACACCCACTCAATCGGCATCCAAAAAGGCCAAATCTAACCCCAGCGACACGCCGAGCCAGACACACATTTTGACCCTTAACCCGCTAAAATCCGCCCAGGGCCATCACAATAGAAAACCCCCCGCCTCAATGTGAGTCGGGGGACGGAGGGTGAACGGTAACTAGTTCAGACCCGGGATCTGCGGCAGCTTCGGCTGCGGGATGTTAAGACCGAAGATGCGGTTGATGGTCGGGATGAGGCCGTAGGCGGCACCGCCGACGACTGCAATGACGGCGATGATGGGGAGGATAACCTTCGCGCCACGGCTGGAGCCTGCGAAGAAGGCCGCAGCCATATCGTCGGCAGAAGGCTCCTTCGTGTTGGTCGGCTTAGAAGGCTTGGTCGGCTCGGTAGGCGTCGTAGTGGAGCTCGACGGCTCTTCCTCCTTCACGGCCGGGCGCGCGGTGAGCCACTCGTCGGAGTCCAGAACGCCCTGGGTCAGGCGGGTCTCACCAATCCAGCCGTACCACGGGTCCTGCGGCTTGCGGCTATCAAAGCCAGCGCCCATAACCCACTGCAGGTCGCGCGGGAGGAGGCCTTCAGCACCCTTGGCGTTGCGCAGGATGGGTGCACCGTTGATGAACATCTCTACGGTGTCGGAATCCGGCTTGTTGACTACGGCGATGTGCATCCACTCCTCGGTGGGAACCTCGTGGGACCAGACAGTCGAACCTTCGCCTTCCTTCGGTTCCGCCCACCAGCGCAGCTCACGGAGGTTAGAAATGCCGAACATGACGGTGGGGTCGGTGTCCTCGGATCCGTCGACAAGCTCAGCGATGCTGGAGTCACGGGAAAGCGCACTCCCCCAGCCGTGTTCAGAGCCGTTGAAATCCTTCGGGATCTTCACGAAGGACTCGAAGGTGTAGCCCGCGGAGGTATCGACCTTGTTGATCTCAGCGCCTTCCTTGGATCGGAACTCCGCCATCGCAGCCTTGCCGGCTGGGTCGGACCAGTAGAGGGAGCCGGAATCAGAGGACAGCGGGTGGTGATCCTTGGTGTAAGTGATGCGCTCACCCGTGTTGGAAGGACCACCCTCGCGAACGAGGTCACCGGCACCATCAGCACCGAAGACATCCGGAATGACTGCGCCTTCGGTGGCCACGTCGCCGTCGGCAAGCTGCTTGCCGTCCGTGTTCTTGGTCTGCCCCGGGCGCCAGTGGAAGACGGTCTTGTCGGACTTCACGAAGTCATTCGGGCCCTCCGGCAGCTGGTCCTTCGGGATGGTGTACGGGGTGTAGCCTTCCTCAGCGATGTCGCGGGCCTTCTGACCGAGGTCCGGGTCGTTTTCATCGCCAATGGTCCAGTCCGGGGCGAAGTCAGCGAAACGCTCCTTGAAGTTGAGCGGCACGTGATAGCTATCGCCTGTGCCGTCGAGGATGAGCTTGTCGAACTGCGTGAGCTCCTTCGCTGGTTTCTGCGCGACCCACGGGGACAGGGCGGTCATCTCCAGCTCATTGCCGCTCAGGTCGAACTCGAGCACGCCGAGCAGACCGTTACCGCCCTGGTAAGCCATCTGGTAGTCCTGCAGGATGCCGATGACGTCGTGGCCTGCATCGTTCTTGTCCACGCGGTAGCCCGCGCCGTGGTGGTGGCCGCCCATGGTCAAGAAGATCTGGTCGTTCTTCTTAATGAACTTGTCCCACAGGCCCTGGCCATAGTCATCGGAGTAGAAAACCTCGCCAGCACCATCGAGGTTGAGCACCTCGTGGCTGGTGAGGATGACCGGCAGGTCCGGGTGCGCATCGAGAACGCCTTGCGCCCACTCCAGAGCCGCATCATCCGCGCGCCAGCCCAGCGCCAGGACCAGGTACTTCTGGCCCTCGGCCTCAAAAATGTGGTACTCGGAGTCATTGTTGACCGCGGTGTGGCGCTCTTGGAAGGTTTCCGGGTTGGCGGTCTTGGCGCGCTCGGCACTGAAGTAGACGTCGTACGGGTGCGCTGACTTATCCTCAATCATGTCGTGGTTGCCCGGCAAGATGGAGTAGTTCAGGTCGGAATCATCGAGGACCTTCATCGCCTCATCAGCAACCTTCCACTCCCCCTCGACGTCCGCCTGGTCCACCACGTCACCGAGGTGGGTAGCGAAGTCCATGTTGAGCGCCTGCTGGTTCTTCACCAGCCACTCGGTCTGCGCCTTAAAAGGCTCGCTACCGTAGCGCGCTTGCGCCAGGTTGCCGGTTTCCGGGGTGGAGTAACGGGAATAGAACTGAGTATCCGGCAGCACACCGATGCTGAAGCGCGAACCTAGGCCTTCCACCGACTCATCGGCAGAAGCAGGGACAATAAGGAACGTACCGGCCACCGAGGCGGTGACCACGGTGCCGAGCAGGCGGCGAGAAGCCATAGTTCTTCCAATCACAGTGAATAAAGCCAAAAGAGACATAAGAAATGTATTCTCCATAGCTTTCCCTCACGTAACGACCGCATGAACGCACGTTTAAATGATTACCCGCCGCTAGGATGAACGCTCATGAGCAATATCACTAAGAAATACAACGTCGACGTCACCCGCGTTGATACCGGTCGCTACCGCGCCACGAACACTGCGGGCGCGACCCTCGAATTCGGCACGGGCGACGGACTGCTAAGTCCGGTCGAGCTGTTGCTCGCTGCCGTGGCGGGCTGCTCGGCCGTGGACGTCGACGTGGTCACCTCCCGGCGCACGGAGCCGGAGCTTTTCGACGTCCACGTAGAAGGCACCCGCGTCAACGAGGACGGCGCCTCAAGGCTTAGCGACGTCAACGTGGAATTCTCCCTCCGCTTCCCCGATACCGATGCCGGCCGTCAGGCCCAGTCCATGGTGGAGCGCCTCGTGCGCATCTCCCACGAGAAGGACTGCACCGTCTCCCGCACGGTAGAAAACCCCACCAACGTCACGTTCCGCACGACCCAGCCCTAAGCCCACTCCGCTTTAAGCGCCTTTAGAGCGCTTTAAGCGAAAGGGTTATCGTCGCGCGAAGGGTTCTCCTCCCACGATTCAACGAAGGGGTTGTCCATGGCTTGCTGCATAGTGTGGGAGCCATCCCCGAATGGGTTGTGCCCGGCATCGGAGCGCTGGCGGCGGTAGCGCTCCAGATCCGCCTGTGCCATATAGCCCAGCTCTTCGCCGTCCACCACGATCCAGGGAAGCGGGTTCGGATCCACCATACGGCGCGGCTGCCCTTGGTGTGGCGAGGACAACATGGTGCGGATATCCGTCCGAGCCTGGTCCAGTTCCCCAAGATCCTTTGGACTCATTGAGGTTTTAATAGTCTTGCCGCCGCCGGTTCCAACCACCTCAGCCTTGAGCATGCTAAAAGAAAAGACTCCTGAAGGAATCGAGGGATTGCGCATGTCCACCTTGTCGAAGGCAAGGACGTCGTCATCGTCGAAAACCAGGATGAGCCCTTGCGGGGTGATGTACACCCAGGCCTCGTGCTGCATATCGACGTCTACCCGGTAAAACCCAATGAGCGGCTCGTCCGGCTCCAGCAGCCCATAGGCGTTGAGTTGTATCGTTCCCACACCACCACACTGCGCAAAGCCGTGATCCCACAGGTAGTGCATCTGACCTTGCAGCAACACTTCCCACAAGCCACGAATGAAGTCAGACAGGAGAGCGCCGTACTTATTGGCTAGCGGCTTGTGGATGCGCAGGTAGCCCGAGCGGATCTCAAACACGATCGGGTACGTCAGGGGCAGTGATTCGACGAAAGCCTCATCGATATGCAGGCGGCCATTATTCGCCTCGATGAATTCTTCCGCGGGGAAAAGATGCTCCACCACGAGGGTGTTTCCTTCTTCACGGGTATCGAGGATCCACTGAGAGTTCCGACGGCAGTTCTCGATGTAACCCTGAAGCACCGCTTGCACCTCAGCATCGCTGAACTGCTGGTGGTTCAGCCGGAACACGCTGTCGCCCTGAATGAAACGCATTCTCAGCTCTTCAGCCATACTTATTCCTCCGTCTTATGGGGCTCCGTGCACGTTTATGGCTCTGCGAGGCGCACCTGTGCACCCACCCATACTAATTGTGGTGCAATTTTAGACCATCGTGGCTAAAGTGACTTCAGATACTTTCTTCGGCCCCATCTTTGTCAGCCCACTTGACCCTCGCTAGGAGAACTCCATCATGTCTTTGTCCCGCCGTTCCCTTATCAAAGCCAGTGCCCTCGCGCTGACCGCCGGTGCCATCGGCAGCCAAGCACCCGCTGCGCTCGCCGTGGGTCCAGCTGTGGGCACCATCATTGACTTCTCCGCCGGTGTCCCTTCTGCGCGCGCCATCAAGGCCGCCGGCCACCTCGGCGCCATTCGCTATGTTTCCCAGCGCCGCCCCGGCGCTAACTGGATGCAGGGCAAACCCGTCACGCTGGCGGAAACGAAGGCCAATGCCGCTGTCGGCCTGAAGACCGCCTCCATTTACCAGTTCGGCCGCGCCGAGACCGCCGACTGGCTCAACGGTGCGGCGGGTGCCGCCGTCCACGCCCCGCAGGCCATCGCTATTCACAAGGCCGCTGGCGGGCCGACGGGCCGCCCAATCTACATCGCGATCGATGACAACCCCACCCGCGCCCAGTATGAGAACCAAATCCGCCCCTACCTCAAGGCCTTCTCGACGGCGCTGAGCGCGGCCGGCTACCAAACCGGCGTGTACGGCAATTACAACGTCATCGACTGGTGCGTCAACGACCACATTGGCCAGTTCTACTGGATGCACGATTGGGGCTCGGGCGGCAAGATTCACCCGCGCACCACCATCCACCAAAAAGCCAAGAACCAGGCCACCATCGACGGCGTGACCTGCGATATTAACACCGTCTACGCCAATGACTGGGGTCAGTGGACCCCGGGCCAAGGCGCGGTGACACCGCCCAAGGTCAAGGACATCCCGAGCGTGCCGGACAACATCCCGCTGCCCAACATCACCCTGCCGGATCCCACTGGTCGCGGCTCCAGTGTGAGCAGCGATGGCATCACCATTGCTGGTTCTTCCATCAGCAATGACCAAGTCCGCGGCGCGGTGGATATCCTCAACACCGTGCGCAAGTCCATGGGCTAAATGCCCTGCTGCGGCGCAGTCCCCTACCGTGCCGCAGAGGTCTTCGAGGCCGACGTTCTAGACGTTGGTTGAGAGGACGGCGCAGAAGAAGACGGCTCCGAAGATGTCGCGGCAGCCGGCGTCGCTGTCGTGGAGGTCGCAGTGGGCGCAGCGCTGGACGTCGTCAAGCGCGTGGCAACAGCACCAGGATTAGCCAGCGCCTCCTTGTTCAGGTTGTTGCCCTTCACCAGGTTCTTACCGGTGATCTCCTTGCGTACATAAGACGTGAGTTCCTGAGCGCTTCCTTCGATGGATGCAGCCACGACAAAGTTCTCTCCAAAAGACACCGAGGAATGACGATCCTTGCTGTCCGACCATCCCCACTTAGAGCCCACGACGTCGCTCAGCTTCGCGGTGCCATAGTTCTGTTGATATCCGTCGGCAGATACAGCATCGGCGTGGGACATAGCTACCAGCACAGGATGGGTCGGATCATCCTCCATGAGCTGAACAATGAACCTCACAACGTCGTACGTAGAGGTCATGGAATGCCCCCAGTCCTCCCCCGCGGACGTGGACTCCAAGCCATATTCCTTAGCAATGGCATCGATGGATCGCGGATATTTCTCAAAGAGCTGTGCGGCACTCTCGTCAGAGGAATCAGCAACCATATCCAACGCTAGGTACTTGTCCTCGAAAGACCCGCGTTCCAGCACGTAGGTTGCGATGTAGAGCTTAATCAAGCTCAGCGCATAGCGCGGCTGGTGTTCAGTGGTCGAGCCCATGTGCATGCCCGTCTCAATGCGGTAATACGTGATGGCCTTGGACTCATCGCCCTTGAGGAACTGACCTACTGAGTCCGGGACAGCAGCCAGCTGCAGCTGGCCTTTCCGATGTGTGATGGGGCCAGGTTTGCGTGCGCTGGTCTGCGCTGAACCGCCGGCCATGGAGTCTTCTTCGTGCGCTGGCGAGCACGCAACGAGAGAGGCTGCACCGAGTACGCACGCCAGAAGGGCGGCGCCAGCTCGCACTGACGCCGCCCTGTGAGAAGGCTGAGAGTAAAACACGATGTTTGATTCTACTCTCTACCGCCTGAAACGGTGTGATTGAGGCGTTTTAGTGATCCACCGGAGCCTCAACACCCACACCAGTCAGGGAACGAACCTCCATCTCTGCGGACAGCTCTTCCAGGTTGTCCGGCGGGGTCATGATGGAGACAATCCAGCCCGCGAAGAATGCCAGCGGGATAGTGACCAGGCCCGGGGAGGACAGCGGGAAGATGGACCAGTCGGCATTCGGGAACATCGAGGTCGGGGAACCGGATACCGCCGGGGACAGGAAGATGAGTACCAAGCAGGAGATAACACCGGTGTACATCGATGCCACAGCGCCCGCGGTGTTGAAACGGCGCCAATACAGGGAGTACAGGATGGTCGGCAGGTTCGCGGATGCCGCAACCGCGAAGGCCAGGGACACCAGGAAGGCAACGTTTTGGGTCATGGCCAGAATGCCCAGAATGATGGCGACAATACCCAAGACAACCACGGTGATCTGGGAGACGCGGACCTGCTCAGCCTCGGTGGACTCGCCGTTGCGGATAACGGAGTGGTAGATGTCGTGCGCGATGGAGGCCGATGCAGTAATGGCGAGGCCGGCGACGACAGCCAGAACGGTAGCGAAGGCCACCGCAGAAATGACCGCCATAAAGATGGAGCCACCGATTTCCAGGGCCAGCAGCGGTGCCGCGGAGTTTGCACCACCCGGTGCGGCGAGGATGCGGTCCGGGCCCACCAGGGCGGCAGCGCCGTAGCCCAGGACCAGGGTCATGAGGTAGAAGGCACCGATGATGACGATGGCCCAGGTAACGGAGCGGCGAGCCTCGGTCGCGGTCGGCACCGTGTAGAAACGCATGAGAACGTGCGGCAGGCCGCCAACGCCGAGAACGAGGGCAATACCCAGGGAGATGAAATCAAGCTTGGTGGTGAGGTTCTTGCCGTACTTCAGGCCCGGCTCCATGATCTGGGAGGCTTCGTAGCCGCCCTCCTTGATGGCTTCGGAATTAGCGTGCATATCAATCGCCTGGGTAAAGAGTGCGCTGAAGCCACCTTTCAACAAGACAAAGGTGAGGATGCACATGATGACCACGCCGGTCACCAAGAGCACGGCCTTGATCATCTGCACGTAGGTCGTGCCCTTCATGCCGCCAACAAGAACGTAAACGATCATGAGGATGCCCACGATGCCAACGACGACGGCCTGCCACTTGAAGTCGTGAATATTCAAGAGCACGGCCACAAGGGAACCTGCGCCGGCCATCTGCGCGATGAGGTAGAACAGCGACACGAACAGGGTCGAGATAGCCGCTGCCACGCGCACCGGGCGCTGCTTAAGGCGGAAGGACAACACGTCCGCCATGGTGAAGCGGCCAACGTTGCGCATCGGCTCCGCGACGAGCATCAGTGCAACGAGCCAGGCGACGAAAAAGCCGACCGAGTAGAGGAAGCCGTCATAGCCGTTGAGCGCAACGGCGCCGACGATGCCCAGGAAGGACGCGGCGGACAGGTAGTCACCAGAGATAGCAAGGCCGTTTTGCCGGCCGGAGAAACTACCGCCACCGGTGTAAAAGTCAGAGGCTTCCTTCGTGGACTTGCCGGCGCGAAGCACCACGTACATGGTGACAACGAGGAAGGCCGCGAAGACTGAGATATTCAGAATCGGGTTGCCGGCGGAGGATTCCGCTGCGGCCAAGGTTATGGTCTGCATTGTTTAGCCCTCCAGTTCCTGGCGAATGGCCGCTGCCTGCGGCTCGATGTTCTTGTTGGCGTAGTTGACGTAGATGTACGTGATGATGAAGGTTGTCAGGAACTGGGCTAGGCCGAAGACAAGGCCAATGTTCCAACCGCCACCAAGTTCTATCGCCATGAAGCTGGGCGCAAAGACCGCAGCCAGCACATAGAGGACGTACCACACAAAGAACGCCACAGTCATGGGGAAGGTGAATTTGCGGTACGCGCTGCGCAGCTTGGCAAACTGCGGGCTGTCACGCATCTCGATGAACTCTTGCGGCGTAGGTTCGCGGCGCGAGTTAATCGAAGCAGGTGCGTCAGTCATGTCGCTCTCCTTACAAGGGGTCTTTTCTCCACAAACCGCGGTGAGAGACAAGAGGTAGTGTCTTCAATCACGTTTTGCCTTGCACAGTAAGTTACCTAACCGCTCTTGCAAGGTTGTAAATCCTGCCAAGAAAAGTTAATAACATACACTTTCGCTACCCCCTACCCTTGCAACTACAAGGGATTTCTATCTCGCTGCTAGCACCCCCACAGGAGATTCCAAAGGAAGAATCTAATTTAGCAAACCGAAACTTCACAGAGTCTTTCACAGATCTTCACTCCCCCACCCCTCACGATTCCCACTTCCCTGGGTACGCAACAAAGCCCGCCTTCAGCGTCCTCCCCTCTCCCCTAACGATGTAGAAAGAAAGAGCAAGGCGCTGAAGGCGGGCTCCACCGCTCGCGGGCGTTTGGTTACGCCCCACGTGTTTCGGCTTAGGCGCCAGGGAACTCTCGCGGGTCCTTGAACATACGGCCAAAGCCTTCCTGGCCATCAAGCGCATCAAGAGCCGCTACGTCTTCGGAAGTAAGCTCAACCTCTGCGGCAGCGAAGTTTTCTGCAAGGCGCTCCCGGCGGCTGGACTTCGGGATAACAGAAATCCCCTTGCTCAGCAGGTACGCCAACACCGCCTGTCCGGCAGTGATGCCATGCTTTTCGGCGACGGACTCAACCACCGGGTTGTTGAGCACAACGCCGCGCGCCAACGGCGACCAAGCCTCCGTCACGATGCCGTGCTTGGCATGGAATTCGCGCAGCTCCGGCTGAGTGAAGCCCGGGTGCAGCTCCACCTGGTTGAGAACCGGGACGATACCGGTCTCATCAATCAGGGTTTGCAAGGTTTCCTCATAGAAGTTGGCCACGCCAATCGACGCAATCTGACCCATGCCCTGCATGCGGGCAATCTCCTCGAACGTCTCCACATAGAGCCCACCCTGCGGCCACGGCCAGTGGATGAGGTAGAGGTCAAGGTAGTCCAGCTGCAGTTTGTCCAAGGATTCACGGAAGGCTTGGCCTACCTTGTCCTTACCGTGATGGTCGTGCCAGACCTTGCTGGTGATAAACAGCTCATCCCGGGTTACGTCACCGGCCTTCATGGCCTCATTCAGTGCCTGCCCAAGTTCTTCTTCATTCTCGTACAGAGTCGCAGTATCGAAGTGGCGGTAGCCCAGATCGATGGCTTCACGCACGGAGCGGATGAGATCCTCTCCGCGCAGCTTGTAGGTTCCGAGACCCATCAGCGGCATCTCGCGGTCATCATTGAACGTGGTTTGTGGGACACTCATGTCCCCCATTGTGCCGCACTTTAACTCCCTGTGGGGGCGAAGCATAGCTCCTCAGCGCTTTAATCCGAACCTACGCACGCGAAACGCCCTGCTCGGCCGTGCAGTAGCGCACGGCCGGGCAGGGCGTCACTGAGGGAAACAGAAAGGGCTAAGCCCTTTCCTTGCCCTTTCCTTTAGGCGCGAATGAGATCGATGACGAAGGTCAGCGTGCGACCCGACAGCGGGTGTGCGCCACCGGCCGGGCCGTAGGCCTTCTCCGGCGGGATGACCAGCTTGCGGCGGCCGCCCACCTTCATACCCGGGATTCCTTCCTGCCAGCCGGCGATGAGGCCAGTCAGCGGGAACTCGATGGACTGGCCACGACCCCATGAAGAGTCGAACTCCTGGTTCGTCTCGTAGTCAACACCAACGTAGTGGACCTCAACGAAGCCGCCCGGCTGGGCTTCGGCACCGTCACCCACCACGATGTCTTCGATGACAAGGTCCTGGGGAGCAGGCTCCGTTGCCGGCTCAATTACGGGCTTTTCCATTGGGGATTATCCTCCTTGGATTACTTTCTTCTTTGCTGGCCGCATACGCGTGGGCCGAGCCACAACGTTCCCCAGTATAAGCGGAGATGAGAGGCTCGGCCCTAGAAACCCAGCGTATGGGCTATACGTCAAGCCACGGCGGCCTGTTAAAGACCACCGTTCAGGCTACCGTTTAGCGCTCGCTACGCGGGGTGACCTTACGCAGGGTCTCGCCGGTGTAGATCTGGCGCGGACGGTTGATCTTGGTGTTGAGCTCAAGCTGCTCGCGGTACTGAGCAATCCAGCCCGGCAGGCGGCCGATGGCAAAGAGGACGGTGAAGAAGTCCGTCGGGAAGCCCATGGCGCGGTAGATCAGGCCGGTGTAGAAGTCGACGTTCGGGTAGAGCTTGCGGGAGACGAAGTAGTCGTCGTTCAGCGCAATCTCCTCAAGCTTCATAGCCAGGTCCAGCATCGGATCGCCACCGAGGTGATCGATGATCTCGTGAGCGGTGTCCTTGACGATGGCCGCGCGCGGGTCGTAGTTCTTGTACACGCGGTGGCCGAAGCCCATGAGGCGAACGCCCTTTTCCTTGTTCTTCACGCGGTTCATGAAGTCGGTTGCGTCACCACCGTGGTTGTTCTGGATATCCTCGAGCATCTCCAGAACAGCCTGGTTAGCACCACCGTGCAGCGGGCCGGACAGGGCGTTGATACCACCGGCGATAGCAACGAACAGGTTGGCCTGAGCGGAGCCGATCATGCGGACGGTGGAGGTGGAGCAGTTCTGCTCGTGGTCAGCGTGCAGGATAAGGAGCTTATCCAGAGCCTTGGCCACGATCGGGTCGACCTCATAATCTTCAGTCGGGTAACCAAACATCATGCGCAGGAAGTTCTCGCGCGCGTTGAGCTTGTTATCCGGGTACATGTAGGGCTTACCCTGCGATGCGCGGTAAGCATAAGCGGCCAACATCGGCACCTTAGCCAGCAGGCGGACGGTTGCCTTATCCAGCTGCTCCTCATCCAGCGGGTTGAGCTGGTCCTGGTAGTAGGCGGAAAGAATGTTGAGGGAGGAGGCTAGAACAGCCATCGGGTGCGCGTTGCGCGGGAAGATGTTGAAGGCTGCCTTGAAGTCCTCATCCAACAGGGTGTGGTGACGGATCTCGTTGTTGAACTTGGACAGCTCATCCTCGGTGGGCAGGTGGCCCTTGATCAACAGGTAAGACACCTCGTTGAAGGTGGCGTTCTCAGCCAAGTCCGCGATGTCGTAGCCGCGGTGGCGGAGGATGCCTTCCTCACCATTAATAAAGGTGATCTTGGATTCGGTAGAGCCGGTAGACGCATAGCCCGGGTCAAAGGTGACTAGGCCGGTCTCGTTACGGAGCTTGCCAATATCGAAGCCGGAGTCACCCTCCGTGGACTGCTTAATGTCCATCTCGTACTCGCCGCCGGGGTACTGCAGTACAACCTTGTTCTTTTCAGAAGCCACGTATATTCCTTTCCTCAATGTTCAACGCCGACCGCAGCCGGCGCGACAGATCTAAACCTCTTCACACTCTAGCAAAACCTGTGACTCTGCCAACATTGGCAATCCTGGCAAAGTATCTAATGCGCGAACGAAATTAGGCTACACTGCCCACATGAGCAACTCAGAACTCGTCCTGCCAGCAGATCTCCTCCCCACCGACGGCCGCTTTGGCTGCGGGCCCTCGAAGGTCCGCCCCTCCCAAATTGAGGCAATCACCGCGGGTGCCAGCACCATCATTGGCACCTCGCACCGCAAGCCAGCCGTCAAGAACCTCGTCGGTTCCATCCGCGAAGGGCTTTCCGAGTTGTTTTCCCTGCCAGAAGGCTATGAAATTGTCCTCTCCCTTGGCGGTGCCACCGCGTTTTGGGACGCGGCGACCTTCGGCCTGATTGAGAAGAAATCCGCCCACCTCAGCTTCGGCGAATTCTCCTCTAAGTTTGCTAAAGCCGCAGCCGCCGCCCCCTGGCTCGACGCCCCGCTCGTCACCGAAGCCGAGGTCGGCACCGCACCTGATCCGAAGGCAGCTGATGCCGAAGGCGCCGACATCATCGCGTGGGCCCACAACGAAACTTCGACTGGAGCCATGGTTCCGGTGACCCGCCCCAACCCCGAAAACGCGGAGCAGCTCGTCGTCGTCGACGCCACGTCCGGCGCCGGCGGCCTGCCCGTGAATATGTCGGATGCCGACGTCTACTACTTCTCCCCGCAGAAGTGCTTCGCTTCCGACGGCGGCCTGTGGCTGGCGGCCATGTCCCCGGCAGCCCTCGAGCGCATCGAGAAGATTAACTCCTCCGATCGCTTCATCCCACCCTTCCTCAACCTGCAGACCGCCGTGGACAACTCCCGCAAGAACCAGACCTACAACACCCCAGCTGTGGCCACGCTGCTCATGCTGGAGAATCAGGTGCAGTGGATGAACGCCAACGGCGGCCTCGACGGCATGGTCAAGCGCACCACGGAGAACTCCTCCATCCTGTACAACTGGGCAGAGTCCCGCCCGGAGACCACCCCCTTCGTGGCCGAGCCTGCCGCACGTTCCCTCGTGGTGGGCACCATCGACTTCGAGGACTCCGTCGACGCAGCTGCGGTTGCCGCGACGCTGCGCGCCAACGGCATTCTCGACGTCGAGCCTTACCGCAAGCTGGGCCGCAACCAGCTGCGAGTGGGCTTGTTCCCGGCGATCGACTCCGCGGACGTCACCAAGCTCACCAAGGCTATCGATTACGTTTTGGACAACCGATAGCCTTCGCCCGCCACTCCTTGCACCACGCAACAACTTTGTTTGCACCTATTTGTTGAGTCATACAACATGCCCCGCGCTCTTGCCAGAGTTCGGGGCATGTTCTGGGTAAAGTGGATTTCATCACATGTCCGCTACCAGGCTAAGGAGCGCCATCATGCGCGAGATTTTCCTCGCACCCAGCGACTCAACTGACACCTCGCTCGTCCTCCGGGCCGAGGATGGTGAGGAGTTCTTCCTCGAGGTCACCGACGAGCTTCGCGAGCTTTTCGCTCCCGCCGACTCCGCCGACTCCGACTCCGCGAAAGAGGCATCCGACCACACCACGCACGAGGCCGGGAACGCCACCGACGATTCCTCCCCCACTTCTGCACAGGCTTCGCGCTCTGCTGGTTTGCACACCGTGATGCCATCTTCTGGTGGCTCCCCTTCCTCTCCGCAGACTCAGCACACGCAGCAGGCGCAAGAAATCCGCCTGCGCCCCAATGAGATTCAAGCCCGCATCCGCGCCGGTGCCAGCGCCGCTGAGATCGCCGAGGAGCTCGACGTTCCGGAATCCCGCATCGAGCCTTTTGCGCACCCGGTGCTTTTGGAGCGGGCGCGCATTGCGGACGTCGCCAAGCAGGCGCACCCCATCCGCGAGGATGGCCCGGCCAAGCTCACCCTGTGGGAGATCCTGGCCACCGCATTCGCCGCACGTGGGCACTCGCTGTCGGAGGCAACATGGGACGCCTACCGCCATCAAGGTGAACCGTGGATCCTGCGCATCACGTGGAAGACGGGGCTTTCCGCCAACGAAGCGGAGTGGACCTTCAAGCAGACGATGTCCTCCCCGGCCACGGTGGAGGCACGCAATTCCGTGGCCGCAGACCTGACGGACCCGGACTTCGTGCAGCCGGTGCGTTCGCTGACCTCCGTGGGCCGTGGCGAGCGCTATGACGAAGCCATCGATGGGCGTGACTACGCCGAGGGCCGAGAGGTCAACGAGGACGCGCGCGCTGGAGCCCCCGGCGTAACGGAACTGTCTTCCTACACCGGCAACGCAAATGAGAACACTGAGGCGGAGGCCGACGTCACTGCCGAGCCTTCCGTGCTTCCCTCCCCGCGCGGTGGGGAGCACCCCGCCGAAACCGGCGCCGATGAAAACGCAGATGCCCGCGACGAGGGCGCGGCGGCACAGCCGGAGGAGAAGGAAACGGGCGTAGACGAGGACTTCCTCCAGAACCCAGATCCGGAACCCAAGCCTGCCAAGCGCCGCCGTAAGGCCGTCACCCCGCACTGGGAAGATGTGCTGCTCGGCGTTCGTTCCTCTACCAAGCGCCCCCGCGATTAACGAGTAGCCTGCCGTGGATACCCAAAGCGCTGTTCTCACTCTCTGGTACGTCACCGCCGCCGATCCCTCCGAGGTTCTCCGCGGCGAGCCCAAGGCTGACCGCGGTTTCGGCCGCAAGTTTCTCGCTCAACTCAACCCCTCCCTACCGGTAACGCCTATCGGGCAGTTCCCCCTTAACCGTTCCGCCGAACCCGGCGCGAGCGAGTTCTACATCGGCGGCTACCCCGGTGTGGCCGTCGTGCAGACCATCATTCATGATGACCAGCTGATCCTCTCGCAGCTCTCCCGCACCCTGCGCGAGGCCGTGCCGGCAGAGGAGATTTACGCCTTCACCTCTAACCCCGAGACTGGCTATGCCGGCTTTGCGCACTGGACGCGCAGCCGCCTGCGCCGCTCCCTGTGTGGAACGCGCTTTAACCTCTACGAGGATCATGGGCTGCCCGAAACCTTTGAGGCCCCCTACTGGGCCGGGGAGATGGACGAGCCCGCAGGTGGGATTGCCCTGCCCTTTGAGCCGCTCACTATCACCCAGGCGGCCCAGGAATTCTGGCTGGGCATCGAAGTGGGCGAGGACGGCCCAGACGTGGACGTCGTGGGCTATGCCACCGACGGCCGCCCCGAGCCCAAGGTCGATACTCCCCCACCGCGCCGCACCGTGGCTGAGGTGGCCACAACCTCAGTGGCGAAGCTGGGGCTCAATGATTATGACGACTACGAAGAGCACGACCTCGAGCCGGAATCCACCGGCGAAGAGATCGTCCGCACCGCCAAGCACCTCGGCGGGCTCGTGCGCCGCTATGCAGTGTCGACGTCACGGAGCCTCTGGGAACGCTGGCGCTCGTAGAAGGCAATTGCCGCCGACGTCGCCACGTTGAGGGAATCCGTGCCCTCCGCCATGGGGATACGCGCCCTCACATCGGTGGCGCGCATGGCATGCTCGGTCAGGCCTGGGCCCTCCGCGCCAACCAGCAGCGCCACCTTCTCCGCCCCCTCCAGGGCGTCGGCGATATGCACGGCCTCCGGATGCGGGGTCAGCGACACCAGCCTGAAGCCTTGGTCGCGCAGCTTCTCCAGCCCGCGCTGCCAGGTGGTAAAGCCGCCATCGAACCGAGCCCAGGGCAAACGCAGCACGTGCCCCATGGAAACACGCACCGAGCGCCGGTAGAGCGGATCCGCAGCTCCCGAGCCTAAGAGGATGCCATCAACATCCATGCCCGCGGCGTTGCGGAAGAGCGAGCCGATGTTCTCATGATCACCCACACCTTCCATGATGGCCAGGGTGCGAGCGCCCTCAATGACTTCATCCACGGTCCAGGCCTCTGCGCGGTCGGCTGCGGCAACCAGCCCGCGGTGCATGTCGAAACCTGTGACCTCCCCCAACGTTGCTCGAGTGACCTGATAGACGGGAATATCGCCAACATCGTGGTTCGCTAGGAAAGTGTCGAGCTTTCCTTCAAAGCCGATGATGCAGCGCACCGGGAATCGTGAGGCGAGCAGGCGCTCCACGCACAGTGGGCCCTCACCAAAGACGAAACCCTCGCCGGACTTGTCCGCGTGCTTGAGATCGCGGATATCGTCCAGGCGAGGGTCTGTGGGGTCATCGATGACAAAACGCATGGCCCCTAGTTTAGGCACAGGGCCGCGTGCTCACCCCAGGCGGGCTAAGCCAGCAGCGAGCTGATGGGCTCCATGGCGAAGTAGACCACGAAGAGGGCGGCCACGAGCCACATGATCCAGTGCACCTTCTTGGCTTTGCCGGCAAAGGTAGCCATCAGGGCATAAGCGATGAAGCCCACACCAATACCGTTAGCAATGGAGTAGGTAAAGGGCATGACCACGATGGTCAGGAAGGCCGGGATGGCCTCCTCCATGCGGTTCCACTCGATGTCCTTGAGCTGTGCCGCCATCATCACGCCCACGACGACGAGGACGGGGGCCGCTGCCTCAATGGGCACGATCTCGTAGAGCGGGGTGAGGAACATGGCCAGCAGGAAGATCACACCGGTCACTACGTTGGCCAGGCCGGTGCGGGCACCGTCACCGATGCCGGCCGCCGAATCCGCAAACACCGTGTTGGAGGAGACCGAACCGGCGCCACCGGCAACGGCGCCAAAGCCCTCAACCACCAGGGCGGTCTTCATCTCCGGAAGGTTGCCTTTCTCGTCCACGAGGTTGGCTTGCTTGCCCAGGCCGTTCATGGTGCCCATGGCGTCGAAGAAGTTGGTGAGCAGCAGGGTGAAGATCAGCAAGACCGTGGAGACCACGCCGAGTTTGGTAAAGGCGCTGATCGGATCGACCTGGCCCACAATCGAGAGATCCGGCAGACCACCCAAGGAACTGGGCACCTCCGGAGTGGCCATGCCCCAGTCCTCGGAACCGGTCAGCGCCTGAATGATCATGGCGATGATGGTGGTAATGACGATGCCGATGAACAGTCCGCCGCGGACCTGACGGATGACGAAGAAGGCGGAGAGAATCAGGCCCACGACGAAGACGAAGGCCGGCCACGTAGCGATCGAACCGTTAACGCCCAGGCTCACCGGAACTGTGGTCATCGCGGCATCCGGGACGCGGGTGACAAAGTGACCATCCACGAAACCGATGAGCGCGATGAACATACCAATACCCACGCCCATCGCCGCCTTCATGGAGGCCGGGATGGCATCGAAAACGGCCTGGCGGAAGCCAGAGATGGCCAGCAGGACGATGATGATGCCTTCGATGACGACGAGGCCCATCGCCTCGCGCCATTCCAGGCCGTTGAGGGAAACCATCGTCACGGCGACGAAGGTGTTCATACCCAGGCCCGCAGCCATGGCGAATGGGTAACGGGCGATCATGCCGAAGGCGATGGTCATGACGCCGGCCACCAGTGCTGTGGCGGCGGCGACCTGCGGGATGCCCAGGGTGGTACCGGCAGCGTCAGCGGACGTGCCCAGGATGAGAGGGTTGAGGAGGATGATGTAGGCCATCGCGAAGAACGAGACCACGCCGGCGCGGACCTCGGTTCCCACGGTGGATCCGCGTTCGGAAATCTTGAAATAGCGATCGATAGCTGCGTTCATCGTGAGAGAGCGCCCCTTCTATCTAGAGAAATGAAGTTTTACCTGCTAAGGGTGCTCCATCCAGGTACTAAAACGCAAACCCCGCACGCTGCGTCGTTGCTGCGTGCGGGGAGCAAGGCGAGCCTCTTAAAAGATCGGCTTCTCATCATCAAAGGGACGCTCCTGCTCCGATCCCTCCTCACGGATGGTCGTGCCGGAATGCGCACCACAGCCATAGGTGGCGTGCACCACTTTCCCATCCGCCGAGTATTCATTGGCACAGACACCATAATTAGGCATCAGCTCGAGATAGAAAGCACAGGTTTTGCACTGCAGCTGCGCCTGCGCCGCCATCTCCGAATTAGGCCCATACTTCTTGCGCCAGCGCTCTTTGGCTTCCTTGAGGCCTGCCTCGGAAAGCTTCCCTTCATCAAGCCTTTCGTCATCGGGCGCGGGCGGCATGAGGTCGCCCGGGCCAAGGTCCCCTGGGCGCAGGCGCTCGGAATAGGGCACCCACTCGGGTGCTTGGAGGGCCTGGCCGCCGGGAACGAGCGCGACCTCGTTAACGGTCGGTGTGCGCGAGCCCTCCGCGCAGGCGACGACAGCATGCCACTCCCACCCCGGATAGCCCGGCACGTGGGCGTCGAAACGGTGAGTGGCCACGTTGCGGCCTACTCCGGCAACGCCGCGGTGCTTGCCGACGTCCCCCTCACCTACCTCTTCCACAGCCCGGCGCGCCAAGTCGACGGCGGTCGAGTCGAGAAGCGGGGAATGCATCTTTTTCTTGCGAGTCACCCTCCCATTATTAATCACGCACCAAGGCATAGTGCACAATGACAGTCATGGCCCTCCCGCACCTCACTCTCGCATCTCGCGCACTCGCTGCAGCTCTCTCCGCCGGCGCTCTCCTCGCACCGCTCACGTCGTGTTCCTCCCAACCCGCAGGCGATCGCGCGGTGTCGCCTGCCTCTTCGGTGTCGTCTGCCTCTTCGACGTCGTCTTCCTCGTCGAAGGGGGACGGTGGGACGTCGCCAAGCGCACGCTCCCCAGAGCGCTTGGGCGTTACCGTCCTGGACACCGTACCCCTGCCGCCCGATACCTTTACCCAGGGCCTGGAGGTTGACCCCGATGGCAACCTGCTGATCGGCACCGGGCTCAACGGCAAGTCCCGCCTGCTGCGCCTCAGCCCGGGTGCAGAGGCCCCGCAAGAGGAAACCTCGCTTGAAAGCTCATTCTTCGGCGAGGGAATCACGCAGACCGACGCCGGCATCTGGCAGCTGACCTGGAAATCCGGGACAGCTTTCCTGCGGGATTCCGCCACCTTCGAGGAACTGGACCGCGCTAGCTATGACGGCGAGGGCTGGGGCCTGTGCAACGCGGGATCCGAACTCATCCTGTCCGACGGCTCCGCCAAGCTGCGTCACCTGGATCCGAAGACCTTCGCAGAGCTCGGCCCGCGCACCGAAGTCACCCTCGACGGCTCCCCCGTGGATAACCTCAACGAGCTTGAGTGCGTCGATGGTGCGGTCTATGCCAACGTCTGGATGAGCGAGGATATCCTGCGCATTGACCCGGAATCCGGCGCTGTCACCGCCGTGATCGATACCGCAAACCTCAACCATTCCCCTTCTACGGATCCCAACGCCGTCCTCAACGGCATTGCCCGAATCCCGGGCACCGACGAGTTTTGGATCACCGGCAAGCTCTGGGATGAGCTGTACCGGGTGCGCTTCGAGTAGGATTCTCAGCCATGGCTACCGTGAAGCAAGCAAGGAAGAAGTCGCTGCTGCAGTTTCTGGCACTCATCATCGCCGTGGCGGTCATCGTCGTGGCGGTGGTGCTGTTCCAAAAGTGGAGGAATGACCGCCCGGGCCCCGAGCCACAGGACGTCACCATCACGGCCACGGTGGACTCCGACACCCTTGACGTTGCACCCTATAGCGTCTGCGAGCCTGGCACCGACTGCAAGGAGGGCGAGGTTCCCAACCTCACGGTGGGCCCCGATGACACCCTGAAGTTGGAGATCCCCGAGGCCATCTCCAACCACGAGTGGTCCGTGCTGTCCATCTATGATGACCCGGCCGCCAATGACAGCACCTCTCACGGCGCCAACGAGACCACCTCGCTGGACATCCCCGGCTCTGTGCCGCCGATTGAGGCCTCCACCGGTGAGCGCCCCAAGCTGATGGTGGTGGAGATTTCTACGCTCATGATTGGCCACGATGCCAATGGCGAGGAGACCCCGATGCAGACGGTGTGGTCCCTGTCCACCATGACAGATAAAGAACTCAAGGAGTCCAAGGCCACGGGCGAAGCACCAGCTGAGAAGTAGCGCCCCCTGCCCCCACCGATCGACAAAGTGCCCTAGCTGCCAAACTTAGGGCTGATCATTGAAAAATCAGCCTAGCTTTTGGCAACTCGGGCACTTTTCAGTCATCGGCCTACGAATGTAGGCCGCCCCTTAGCTATCCAAGTCCCTGGCAATAGCGCGCAGAATCTCAGCCACCTGACGGCCGGTCTTGCGCTCTGGGTAGCGGCCCTGGCTCAACACGGGCTGTACTTGGGTTTCGAGCAACGTCATGACGTCGGAAAGCATGCTCGACAGCTCCTCCGGCTTGCGGGCCGGGGTACGGCGGCGCGGGGAATCAAGGACCTTCACGCGCAGCGCCTGCGGGCCGCGACGGCCAGCAGCGAAGTCGAACTCGATTCGCTGGCCTTGATACAGCTCATCAACACCCTTGGGCAGCACGTTGCGGCCAACGTAGACGTCTTCATCGCCGGGGTTGCTGACAAAGCCGAAGCCCTTGTCCGCGTCATACCACTTCACTTTGCCGATAGGCATGGTTCTTCACTCACTTTCTTTCCGTCTCTCCTCTTATGAAAGCTTAGGCGCTGCCATGCGCCAGGCCTATAGGCCGCAAGCATTCCGGGACGAGGAGGCGCGGCGTAATTAATACTGAAGCGGCCGCGCGGAGGAACTATCCGTGGAACTTATAAAGAGATACATCTTAACCTCCCCACGCTCCGCCAGAGAAACTTGCCCCAGGGTTCACCCCATCAACCACACCCATAACATGCGTGATGTAGCTAACATTGCCGCCGCGAACAGGGGAAACATAGATAAATTGCCATGATTGTTACCGTTTTGGAGCATTTAACGTGACTGTTTCGTTATAAACCGCTACTCTTTCCCACAGGCACTTCGGCCACCGGCCGTGGAAGTCTCGCCCCAGACACAGTCCGGGCTTCCACTAGGCGGCCGCACATGATGTGCATGACTATGAACATCAACTGCAAGACACTATGCCGGACTGGGCATCATCTGGGCGCGAGAAAGCAAGAACAACCTAGAGAAGGAATACTTTAATGGGACGCCACTCCGCTAAGAACAAGTCCATCGCCACCAAGTTTGCCGCCTCCACCGTTGCCGTGGGCGCCGCCGCAGCCATCATGGCACCGAACGCTGCCGCTGCACCGGATTCCGATTGGGACCGCCTCGCGCAGTGCGAGTCCGGCGGCAACTGGGCCATCAACACCGGCAACGGTTACCACGGCGGCCTGCAGTTCAACGCTCAGACCTGGCAGGCCTACGGCGGCGGCGAGTTCGCTCCGACCGCTAACCTGGCAACCCGCGAGCAGCAGATCGTTGTTGCTGAGCGCACCCTGGCACAGCAGGGTTGGGGCGCATGGCCGGCTTGCTCCGCAAGCCTGGGCCTGAACTCCGCCCCGACCCCGCGTGATGCAAGCGCAGCCGCAGCCCCGGCCGAGGAGAAGACCGCTCCGGAGGCTCCGGCTGACGCCCCGCAGGCCGTTCAGGAGGCCGCTGAGGAGCCCACCGATGAGCTGGCTTCCGACGCCCTCTACTCCCTCATCCAGGACACCGCCACCCAGTACGGCCTGACGATCCCGGCATCCTTCACCGAGCAGTACAAGGCAAACCGCCACGACTTCAACGCCTTCTACTCCGCCAACCGCCACGTCATCGACCCGCTGGCACAGGTTCTGGCTGCACGCTAAGCAGCGCGCAGCGCCGTGCAAGCACGGCACATCGAGGCAAAACTCTAACTACATAAAAAGAGACTGGATGGTGTCCTCCATCCAGTCTCTTTTGGTTTTGCTTAAACCTTTTCCTCAACGGCAACGTCTTCCTTAGCGCGCGACCTATCGAAGGCCAGCAACACTAGACCGACAACGATCCACAGCCCCAGTGCCCACCACGCATGGACGGCACCATTGCCATCAAAGAAGGACAGTGAACGGACCAAGTGGCCCGTCGCGCCGATGGGCATCCACTGCCCCAGCGTCGACCACCCGGCAGGAAGCAGCCATGGTCCCGTCGCCAGACCCGACAGCGGGTTCGCCAGGAAGATGGTCGCCACAGCACCGATTCCGATGCCCGCGGCCCCCATCACTCCCGCGAGGCCGGCGGTTACCGCAGAAGTCGCAAGGATACCCGCTGCGATGGCCATCCACTCGGCAGCGAAGCTGCCACCGAGGGTTCCATAAACCGAGTGCAGCATCCACGTAGCAATAAGCGCACCCACCAGCGCGATACCAACGAGCACTCCCATCTTGATCCACTTCTTACCACGGAATGCAAAGGTGGCAATGACAGCGGAAATAATGCCACCAAAAGCTAGCGGAAGGCCAAGCAATGCAATGCCGCTTGCCTGCGGGTCCTCCTTCGTCGTCGGTGCCAGCTCCCGCTTCTCCACGGTCATCCCCTGAGCCTCGAGCTGGCTCGCAAGACCGTCAACCATCGCAACGTAGGGAGCACCATTTCCCGCGGCCGTGAAAGCATTCGCGCCCTGAGGAGAGATAGCGAGGCCGCCAACAGCCTCACGCTGTAGCACCGCGTCTCGCACCTCCGCCTCGCCGTGCTTCACGACGATCTCCGGGGCCTCATCCCCAGCCGCGCTCTCAATCTTCTGCGAGATGCCATCGAGCATGGGCTCCGGTACAGAGACCGCAATCGGCACTCCGGCTGGCCCGGATGCAAAGGTGGGCGCCAAGAATGCCCACAGCATGAGACCGATAACGATGGGGATCCCCACGATGGCAGCTATCGATTTCACAGCAACCGATGGCTGCTTTCTTTCCCGACTTTTCACCGCTGACATTACATAGCCTCCAAACGGAACAGGATGTTTCACTTACAAAGTGGAGCATAGTGTTCCGTTTGATATGATGCAAGCCGTGAGACAAGATGCAGCAGAAAACAAGCAAGCCATCGTCGCAGCAGCCAGGCAGCTGCTCATCACCGAGGGACCGGGCGTATCCATGCGCTCAATCGCCAAGAAAGCTGGCGTGAGCGTCGCCACGGTCTCACGCCACTTCCCCGAGCGGCTCTCCCTCATCGTTGCCATCACCAGCGCGGAGGTAGCGAACATCAAGGAAGAGGTGGACAGCCACCTGCAAGGCTTCGACGAGGACCCCGAAGGCACCTGGCGCGATATCATTCATCGCATCGCCGGCCTTAACTTCGCCGCCGTTGTTCAAGCTGCGGCAGCCGAAATGAACACTGCTGCGTTCTCAGACGATGACGCGCAGAAGATCGCTGCCCATCGCACAGCAGAACTGAAATCGATCTACCAACCGATGATCGAACTCGCGCGGCAAGCAGGCCTCTGCCCCGAGTCCCTCACCCCACTCGAACTTCACATCGGCATCGGTCTCATCACCCGCCCGCTGCCCAGAACGCCAGTGAGCACCGACTATCTATCAGGTATACAAGCCCAGCTCATCGATACGCTGCTCGACGGCTTTAAAGCCCAAGCCCGTGCCGACTAGTTCCCGTGCCGACTAGTTGAGGCGCAAGTACATTACAAACACGTATAGCCCCACCGAGGAGAACATTCTCGGAGGGGCTGAAAGCAGGCCAGTCAGGCTCAGCACATTCGCTAAGTGAAGCGCAGATTTCTGCGCGCCAACTTAGCGGTTGATGCGGGTGTACGGGTGTACGTAGTTCAGCTTCTCTGCCGGCATCGGCAGAATCAGATCGTCACCATACGGGCTGGATGCGCCAGCAAACGGTGCAGTGATCTCAGTAATGACGTGCTCGCGGGGGCTGTTCTTCGGCCAAGCCGGGGATACGAAGCCTTTGTTCTCATTCGACATGCTCCTTATTATTCCAAACCCTGCGCCGAAAAGTAACTTAATCACCCAACGAGGGCCCCATCCCTCCCCCGCCTACTAAACTTGATGGCCATCATGACCTCCCCCTCAAACCGCGCCCACGTCACCGAGAGCTACCGCGAATGGCTCAGCCAACTACCCGCTGAAGACTTACGCGCCCTGTTGAGCAACCGCAGCGATGTTCTCTCCCCCGCACCGAAGGACTTCGACGCGCTGGCCTCGCGCCTGACACTTCCGATGCATGTCGCGGATGCCTTGGCGGCAAGCAACGCCGAGCAGCTCGCTGCCTTGGAGGACATCGCACAACGCGGCGGTGAAGTCGACATGGTGGAAGACCCCAACCCCACAATCACGAAACAGCTCAAGGAGCGCGGCCTCGTCTTCGGCAACGCCTCGCAGGTGCGCATCGTCACCGCCGTCATGGGCTCGCTTCCCACCGGCTGGTCGCTGCGCAATCAAGTCGAGTTTGACGCACAAGACATCGAAGCGCTCACTCCAGAAGAGCGCCATATCCTCGACGCATTGGCCAAGGGCGATGGCGTGGGATACACCACTGACACCGAGCCGGATATCAACTCTGACGACCCCGCCAAGCGCCTGCTGGCCAAAGGTTTCCTGGAGCGCATCAATGCCCACTCGGTACGCCTGCCGCGCGCACTTGCCCGTGCACTGGTTGGGGACGCCACCCCGCCCATCCCCACCGCTCCTTCGGGCCGCGCCGGCACCCCGGAACCGGATTCAAAAGCAGACGACGCCGGTGCCGCGGCGGGCCTCGAGGCCGTGCGTGGCATGGAGAGGCTCATCGAGTTGCTCGGTAGCCACCCGATCGCGCTGCTCAAGGATTCTTCGGTGGGCGTTCGCCCGCTCAACCAGTTGGCGAAGGACCTCGCCTTGGATAAAGAAGAAGTCGGGCGGCTTATTGCTCTAGGACACCACGCCCGGCTTCTCCACCGCGGCGAGCCGGATGGCTTAGAGGGCCACTTCCTCGCCCCCACTACCGGCTCCCAGGAATGGCTCGAGGCCGATCTCGGGGAGAAGTGGCGCATTCTTCTCGACGCCTGGCGTACCTCCCCCTGGGCCACATGGAGCGATACTCGGGTGCTCGCAGACGACAGCGCAGTGCGCCGTCTGCCCCGCTTCCGTAGCTTCGTCCTGGGTGTCTACGCTCACTCCGCAGTCGCGCTGAACACCGAAGAGTTCTGGGAGGATCTGCGCTTTCGCTCCCCACTCTTTGCCAGCCACACGCGCACGCTGACCATTGAGAATCTGCGCGCCGAAGCCGAATGGATCGGTGCCATTGCACTGGGCAAAGCCACCCGCGTGCTGGCTGATTCCGCCGCGGCCGCCAGCCTCGTCCCCGATACCGTCAGCGAATTCATCATCCAACAAGACCTCACTGTCCTCGTGCCCGGCCCCCTTGAACCAGACACGCACCGTACCCTCGCCTCCCTGGCGGACCTCGAATCCCCAGGCTTGGCCAGCGTGTACCGCATCAGCGAGTCCACCATTCGCCGTGGCATGGACCAGGGTCTGACCGCCCAAGAAATGACCGACTTTTTGGAAAAGCATTGCCCGACGGGCGTGCCGCAGGCGTTGGGGTTTGTCATCGGGGACGTCGCCAAGCGCCATGGCACCCTCCGCAGCGGGCCGGCGCTCTCATACCTGCGCAGCGAGGACCCCGCGCTCTTGGAGCTCGCCGTCGCATCCGTTCCCGATCTGCGCCTGCTCGCGCCCACCGTCGCGGTATCGCAACTGCGCGTGGGCGAGTTGCTGGAGAAGCTGCGAGCGAAGGGCCTATCCCCCACCCCGGAGGATGAATCCGGCGCTTCCCTTACCGTCGCCCCCGAGCCCTACCTTTTGCCCACGCCCCGCACGAAGCCGCGCAAGCGCGAGCCCGCCTCGGTGGAGCAGGCGCTTCAGGCTTTGCAGAAGTCAGCGCAGGACCCGAGCCAACACCAGGAGGAGGAGCCAGATCCGCTCACCCTGGCCCGCGCCGCCGCGCGCTTCCACGCCGATATCGTGATTTCCTATGCCGATAAAAGCGGAGATCTCCGCGCCGTGACCGTGAAGCCACTTTCGGTCGAAGGCGGCTACATTGATGCCCTAGGCGCCGCGGGAAAGCCCGTGCGTTTCCCGGTTCACCGCATTTCCTCCGTCCGCTTCGCCGACAGGGATTAAGCCCTTCCCTGCCCCACAGAGTAGAAAGGCCCCAGACATGCCCGGACCGCTCATCGTCCAATCGGACAAGACCGTCCTCCTCGAGGTGGATCACCCGCAGGCCGACGCAGCCCGCGCGGCGCTCGCTCCTTTTGCCGAGCTAGAGCGCGCGCCCGAGCACATCCACACCTATCGCATCACCCCACTGGCCCTATGGAATGCACGCGCCGCCGGGCACGATGCTGAGCAAGTCGTCGACGTCTTAGAGAACTACTCCCGCTTCCCGGTGCCGCAGGCGCTGCTGATCGACGTCGCCGAGACCATGTCGCGCTACGGCCGCGTGCGCCTGTTGGCCCACCCAGCCCACGGTCTCATCCTCGAATCGGACGAGCCCGTCATCCTAGAAGAGCTCACGCGCACCAAGAAAGTCAGCGAACTTCTGGGCCCGCGCATCGATGACAACACCATCGCCGTCCCACCCTCCGCGCGCGGGCGGCTCAAACAAGAGCTGCTCAAAGCCAGCTGGCCCGCCGATGACCGCGCCGGCTATGTCGACGGCGAATCCCATCCCATCGCGCTGAGCACCGAGGAAGTGGACTGGCAGCTTCGCGATTATCAGCAGTATGCCGCCGATTCCTTCTGGTCCGGTGGCTCCGGCATCGTGGTCCTGCCCTGTGGCGCAGGCAAGACCATCGTGGGTGCTGCCGCCATGGCCAAAGCCCAGGCCACCACGCTCATCCTGGTGACCAACACCGTGGCCGGGCGCCAATGGCGCGATGAACTACTGCGCCGCACCAGCCTCACGCCGGAGGAAATTGGTGAATACTCTGGCGAGAAGAAGGAAATCAAGCCGATTACCATCGCCACTTACCAAGTGGTTACCCGCAAGACCAAAGGTGAATACCGGGCGCTCGAGCTCTTCGATTCCCATGACTGGGGCCTCATCATCTACGACGAAGTGCACCTCCTGCCGGCCCCAGTTTTCCGAATGACCTCCGACCTGCAATCGCGCCGCCGCTTAGGACTGACCGCCACACTCATCCGCGAGGACGGCCGCGAAGGCGATGTCTTTTCGCTCATCGGTCCCAAGCGCTATGACGCGCCGTGGAAGGAACTGGAATCCGCCGGCTACATCGCCACCGCGGACTGCATCGAGGTGCGCGTGGATATGACGCAGGAGGAGCGCCTGCTCTATGCCACGGCACAGGCGCGGGAGAGGTATAGGATTGCGGCGTCGGCAAGCGCTAAGCTGCGGGCCGTCGACAAGCTGCTAAAGAAGCACGAAGGTCAGCAAGCACTCATCATCGGCGCCTACGTGGACCAGCTGGAGGAGCTCGGTGAGCACCTAGGCGCGCCCGTCATCGACGGCAAGACCTCCACCGCCAAACGCGAAAAGCTCTTCCAGCAATTCCGCGAAGGCGAGCTTCCTACCCTGGTGGTCTCCAAAGTCGCGAACTTCTCCATCGATCTCCCCGAAGCCGCCCTGGCCATCCAGGTTTCCGGCACCTTCGGCTCCCGTCAGGAGGAGGCCCAGCGTTTGGGCCGCCTGCTGCGTCCTAAGAAGGATGGTCAGGAAGCAACCTTCTACACGTTGGTGGCGCGCGAATCGATCGACGCGGAATATGCTATGCACCGACAGCGGTTTTTGGCCGAGCAAGGTTACGCCTACCGGCTGGTGGACGAAGTAGACTTGTGAGCTGATGAAGATTTTCAAGTTTGACGTCAACGAAGACTTTGCCAAGAAGAACAACGAGCTCCTGCGGGATTCCTCGCGCCTGCGCAATTCCGGTCTTATCATGGGCCTGGTTCTTATCCTCGGTGCCGTTGCGGTTTACTTCGGTATGGATGCCGTCTGGCGCATCACGCTGGCAGTCGGCATGGCGCTCTTTGGCATCTTTTGCGCAATTATCGGTGTTATGGCCTCAAGCAAGGTTGGCTCGGCACAGGAGCTCTACGACTCTTATCCGCTAGCCCCCGCCGTCGTCGCGGAGGTCAACGAGCGCGACATGGTCCTCATGGCGCTGGTAAATACCAACGTTGACCCGAAGGCGCCGCCGCGGTGGGGCGCGTGCCTGCGCACCGTCACCAGTATCCCGGGTATTAAGCGCACCGTAGGAACCAAGGTTCCGGTGGCCGCGGTCTCCGGCCAGCGCAGCAGCGGTGACAAAGAGCATTGGCAGCAGATCACCCCCATGCCGATTGCTTGGGGAACCCCGGATGCGGAGACCGTGACGATTGCGCGCAAATCCATTCCGGAGGATCAGTGGCAGCGCCTCGAGCGCGCCCGCAAGCGTCTGACCGATGTGAAGGCTACGAAATACGATTTGTTGGTGCTCTAAATGACTGTTGAGAGACTACGAGAGTTTGGCGAAACCATCTTCGCCACCATGACCGCGCTTGCCGTGAAGAATGATGCGGTGAACCTGGGCCAGGGTTTCCCCGACAGCGACGGCCCGCAGCGCATGCTGGAGATTGCCCAGGAGAATATCGCCGGCGGCAATAACCAGTACGCTCCCCTGCGCGGGGTCCCAGAACTGGTCGACGCCATCGCCGAGACCTACTCTGTGCCGCAGGATCACGTCGTGGTCACCGCCGGTGCTACCGAAGCCATCACCGCCACGGTGCTCGGCCTAGTAGAACCAGGCCAGGAGGTCATCGTCCTTGAGCCTTATTACGACGCCTATGCCGCGGCCATCGCGCTTGCCGACGCCACCCGCATCCCCGTCCCCTTGAAGGAATCCGGCAACAGCTGGGATATCGACGTTGCTGCGGTACGTGCGGCCGTGACCGATAAGACCGCCATGGTCATCATCAATACCCCGCACAACCCGACCGGCTCGGTCTTCTCCCGCGAGGCACTCACCGAGCTTGCCGAGCTCTGCGTGGAGAAGGACCTCCGCGTGTTGGCCGATGAAGTCTACGAAAACCTCACCTTCGGCACCGCCGAGCACGTCAGCATCGCCTCCCTGCCGGGGATGGCCGAGCGCACCGTCACGGTGTCTTCTGCCGCCAAGTCCTTCAGCTGCACCGGCTGGAAGACCGGCTGGGCCATTGCGGAGCCTAAGCTTCTCGACGGCGTCATCAAAGCCAAGCAATTCACCACCTTCGTCTCCACCACGCCCTTCCAGCCGGCCGTGGCGCATGCCCTGCGCTATGAACAAGAATGGCTGGACGGCATGGTGTCTGAGCTTGCAGAGTGCCGCAGCATCCTAGTGGAAGGCCTCAAGCAGCTTGGCTTCCACGTCCACGACACCGGCGGCACCTACTACGTGGTTGCCGATATCTCCTCTACCGGTTTAAACGGCATCGATTTCTGCATGCAGCTGCCCGAAACAAAGGGCGTAGCCGCCATCCCACTGGCCGCCTTCACGGACAACCCGGAACCGTGGCAGCATAAGGTTCGCTTTGCCTTCTGCAAGCGTCCCGAGGTCATTCGCGAAGCCGTGCGGCGTCTAACTGCAGAGTCCTAAGAATTCAGGCTCCTAAGCTTGCCCCTTCTGTCCTGCGCATTCTTGTCTTTAACGGCTTTCAGCCCCCTACATTCCGTTCTGGCCTTTAGGAGAACCGGGTTCTACAATCAGCGCGAGTCCCGAAGCAAGGTCTGCCAGCAACTGCTTCGACGAGTCCACAGGAGCATTGAGGTAGTCGATCGTCAGCCCGTTGACCAGTGCAGTGACAAGACGAGCACCTTGCTCAGGCGACAGCCCTCGGGCCAATTTTCCGAAACGTTGCGCTGATTCGAGACCTTCAGACACTCGCGCTCGAAACTTCGTCACCTCGGCGTCGTATAAGTCAGCCAGCCATTCGCGCGTCGAGGCAGCAGCTCCCACTATGACCCACACAGCGGAATCCTCGCGCTGGACAGGTCCAATTGGCAAAAGTTCAGCAAGGCGACCGTGGAAGGCCGCATGAAAATCCGTCGCATCGGATTGAGTAAGAGCCCGCGACTCCTGGCGCTGCAACGACCTGACAAAAGCTTTCGCGATGATGTCGTCCCGTTTACCCATCTGGTACTGGACAGTCCCAGGCGCGACGCCAGCTTCAGTGGCGACATTGCGCACGCTCAGGGCATCGAGGCCCTGGCTGACCATCACTCGAATAGCAGCATCAGCGATCATTGCGGCGGTGCCGGTGATGGGTGTGTTGCGATCAACGGACATGGAGCTCCAATCTTGCGTAGCTCAGATGCGATGAGCCATTCATAAGTGTAGTTGCACTCGCGCATTGCGCCTCATACAATCGTACCAAGCCCGCGATTAATACGAACGTACGACGCTGGATTGAGGCCTCTTGCGAATCTAAGGTCAAACTCCCCGCAAACACCCGACTACTGGAGAATTCCATGTCAGACTTCCTTCCCCTTGCTGGCCTTGCACTCGTAGATAGTTTGAGTGCAGGAACCCTTGTCATTCCTATTGCACTGATTGTTATCTGGCGACGAGTACGTTTAGGCCTATTGGGCACCTATCTCGCTACGATCGCCACGGCCTACTGCGGCCTTGGTATTGCGCTTCTATTAGGGTTCGATGCAGCAGTATCGAGACTTTCTGGCGTAAGCGAGACTGATTGGTTCCGGTGGGTGACTCTTGTACTGGGCGCGGGGCTTTTCATCTTCGGTGCGTTCTCACCAAACCCAAAAAGCCCGCAGCCGCGCAGACCGCCGGCCCAGAAGTACCAAAGAGTCGGGCTTCTCGCCTTGCACGGGGCGCGTCACTGAGTGCGACCGGCATGGTGGGGCTTGCGCTAGGTGCTGCCGTCGTCGAGGCTGCGACGATGTTGCCTTACCTGGGCGCAATGGGAATTATCCAGTCTATGTCTTTCGGGTTTAGCGGCAAGGTCGCGCTTATTGCGGGGTACTGCATCATCATGGTCCTACCGGCAACTCTTATGGCTGCCATTGCAGGCGCAGCGGGGCCGGCTATCTTTCCTCGTCTGGAGCGCGCCATCCGTCGGCTGGAGTATGAAGCGAAAGTGACGTTGCTGTGGATCGCGGCAATTGTGGGAGTCTACATGGCGGCATCGAGTGCACAAGGGCTCGGATTGATCGGTTGAGTGCCGGGCTGAACGTTGAGCGATAGCGCCGATTGAAGAGCCCCTTCCTGCAGAGCTAGCCCCCCGGCCCGTCATAACGGCGGCCGAGAGCTACGTCTTCTTCATCCCCTATCCGATGCCTACCAAGGCGGCAACAGTTGGGAGAAAGAAGAAAATCAGCGCGCCGCCGATTATGTCGAAGCTGACGCCTGTGCGGATCATACGCGCGATGGAAACGCAGCCGGAGCCGTAAACGATGGCATTTTGCCGCGTGGAAATTGGAAGCATAAAGCCAAAGGGGCTCTTCCGGTTTCGGGGTGCGTAGCGGGGTG
>NZ_KV816332.1:0-1529 GCF_001814395.1 Corynebacterium sp. HMSC059E07 | reverse complement strand
ACAACAAACAACTCAATACACCAAGCCCGCCACCTTTGAGCAACAACTCAACGGTGACGGGCTTCGTCGTCGTTTTCGCACACAGCCTACAAGCACTGACCCGAAAACACAGACCTGCGTGCTGCACATCCACGTCTGCGCTTATGGACCGCAATGGATCCCTGCACCGTTCATACGCGCTATTTGTCCCAGGTGAAGCGTCCAGGGTCACTGACATCAATCCTCAGGTAGCGCCTTTTGCGACCGCCCAGTCGGACCCCTACCGGATATATATCCAGGGCTTTGAAATGCTGTCCTGCATCGCGCTGGTCGACGTAGTATCATGCGGCATCGCCAATCAGGCAGCCACAACCGCGAGTATGGAAGCGCAGAACCGGTTTCCTGGCGCCACATCACTCCGCAATGGAAAGGGCGATGCTTTTCGGCACTGCTTGTGGAATGCCCTGATGACGATGAGAATCGGTGCAGATGCAGCTGAACGCATTGCTACTAACCACGAAACTGTCGCTCAGGGGCCAGCGGATGAGACCAACATGGACTTGTATAACAATGCCCAAGGTCGATTTCTTGGATCTGCTTTCGCAAGTAGTGGCGACGAAGCTTCTGCTCTGAACCAGTGCGCCCTCTGGGCTAGAATTGGACTGCTATCTACACTTTCCTAGGAGAAGGGGGTTATGTTAATGAGACGCATGATGGCGCAGATAGGGCTCACTAGTATTGTTTCCCTATTACTCTCCTCTTGTAGTTTTGATGACCCATTGGCTTCTCATCTCGCGTCCGTAGGACGATCGGGACATGAAACCCCCGTTACTGAGTCCATCACACTGGAGGAACTCTACGGACCAGAGTGGACTGAGTTTTCGCTCGTGTGCCCATACACTCCGTATCAAACAGTCAAAGAAACACTTATGGCTGATGATCCCCCTGTTCCAGAACACGGCTTCTCCGATCATGAAAACTTCCTCTTTCTTAGAGGAAAGGGCGACAGCGAGAAATGGGTGAAGTTCTCTCGACAGGCTCTTGATCTGTGTTCTCCATCAAGTCCGTCTTCTTTAATCATGGAGTCAACGACAGTGGCTCTCAGTTTTTGTCTGGATAGTCCGGGTAGTGCTTGGATTCTCACCGGCTTGAACAAGTAGTCATATGGGCTCGCTGCCCGTTGAATCCAAGAAGCTGCAGTACACCCTGGACTGGTCAGATGCGGCCAAGATTGACTGGGGCACCATCATATTGTTTGGTTGCGGCATGATCTTCGGCGCTATGCTGGGCAGCTCCGGTCTAGCAGAAACTATCGGTTCCGGACTCAACAATATGTTGGGCGTATCTAGTGCCTTGGTCATCACTGCCATGGCGGTGTTGCTGGCCATCCTCATCTCTGAGACCACAAGTAATACCGCGGCGGCTGTCACTGTGCCGATTGTTGTTCCACTCGCCATGGCTGCGGGAGTGGACCCTGTTATCCGGCGATGGCCGCTTCCTTCGGCGCATCCTTTGGCGGCCCTTCCGGTTTTAGAGTGCGTTGATTTTGT
>NZ_KV816331.1:0-718 GCF_001814395.1 Corynebacterium sp. HMSC059E07 | reverse complement strand
AAGGTGCTCTACGCACTCGATAAAGAAGTCGCGGCCAGGCGTGAACGACGCATCAACAAACTGCTAAAAGCATCCCGATCGCCAAACCTTGATGCTTGCCTTGAAAACGTGGTCTGCACGCCTGACCGCAACATCAACCCCGAGCAAGTCAGCAGACTCGCTCACGGACAATGGTGCCACCTGGGCCAAAACACTGTCATCCTGGGCAAATCCTCAGTCGGCAAAACCTACCTCGCCCAAGCCCTGATCACAGCAGCATGCCGCAACGACTACTCCGCACGGTTCTACCGCACCGACATGCTCGCCGCCGAACTGGCAGTCCTCCAACCCGATGACCCCGCACGGCTGAAGTTCATCCAGCACCTCCACGACGTCGACGTCCTGGTCCTCGATGACTTCCTGACCACACCTGTGGATGCCGCGACCGCGCACCAACTTCTCAACATCCTCGCCGGGCGAGAAGGCAAAGTCTCAACGATAGTGACCTCACAATTCACCCCACTGGAGTGGTACAAGTCCATCCCCGACGCCGTGATCTCCGAGTCAATCCTCAACCGACTCGTCTCCGGCGCCGAGATCATCACACTCGAAGGACCAAACATGCGCCTCACCACCAACACATAACCACCAACAACGCCTGAGTAAGACACCGCTACCGGATACTCACTCAGGCGCTACCAGATACTCACCACACCGCTACCATTTCAGTCTTCTGAAC
>NZ_KV816330.1:0-246 GCF_001814395.1 Corynebacterium sp. HMSC059E07 | reverse complement strand
GAGTTCAGCGACAGACTTGTTCAGAAATTCGCCGAAGTCGTCGCCGTCGTTGGCGGCATCCATGAGCGCTTGGCCGCAAAGCCGTTCATAGTCCAGCTTTTGCTTCCGGGCCTGTTCCGCAGCACGGCGCTTCTCGTCTTCGAGTTTGCGCATACGTGCGGCGGCCTTTTCAAATTTCGTTGTCTTGATAGACATGGTGTGTTTTACCTTTCTTCGTTTTGTGTGTTGACGTGATGGGCAAGACGC
>NZ_KV816329.1:96399-249092 GCF_001814395.1 Corynebacterium sp. HMSC059E07 | reverse complement strand
ACCCCGCTACGCACCCCGAAACCGGAAGAGCCCGGTAACGCCCTCGCCCGCGCCTATCGCAAGCTTCGGTTCGGCTCTTAGAAAAGCACCACAACGCGCAAACACGCCCCAGAGACTTCCGACGAAGAAGTTTCTGGGGCGTGTGCGCGCCGTAGCCCGAGAAGGCTTAGTTCACGGTGTGGACGATCATGACGTCACAATCAGACTGACGCGCGACATCCGCCGGAACCGAACCGAGCAGACGGCCGGTCAAAGAATTAATTCCGCGGTTACCAACGATGAGCAGGTCAGCCTTGTTGTCGTTGACGATCGACATCAGGGCTTGAACCGGGGTGCCCGGACGCACAGCGGTCTCCACCTTCGTCACGCCGAACTTCTCTGCGTGTTCCTTACCGGAGGCGAGGTTGGCCTGAGCCTTCTCATCGCCGAGAATCGTCACTGAATCCTGGCGCAGTGTCTTGGAGGCTTGCTCCTGGTTCTCGTAGTAGGCGCAACCGATGATGAGGGTGGCATCGAAGGCTGCGGCGATCTTGGCGGCGCGCTCCACTGCGAGCAGGGAGGACTTGGAACCGTCGGTACCGACCACGATCTTGTTGTAATCGCTCATGATGACCTTTCTTCGCTGGGCCCCAACCTTGAGGCCACCGCTAAACAAAATTCTAAAAGCTTTTGCGCACCCGCTAGTCTAACAACGCTGGCGTGTTCGCGTCGATCAGCGCGTGTGCTGTGCACCCGACTGGGTCCCGGCGCTTACTCAGTGGTGTTGACCACCACAACATCCGCGTGGGCCTTACGGGTTAGCTCCGTCGCAACGGAACCGAATACCCGGCCGCGAACTGAATGGATTCCCTTGTTACCCACCACGAACAAGTCGACGTCATAGTCCTTGCCCACCTCGATGAGTGAGTTCACAGGGTCGCCAGACTTAGCGATGATCTCGATGCGCTTCGCGCCCTCGCCGTGCGCGATCTCCGCGGCATTGTTGAGGAAATTCTCCGACATTTCCTCGCTGACAACGGGCACGCGGGCGTCCTCTGCGTTCGGTGCGCCGAGCATCGAACCGGAGTGGTTGTAGAAAGCAGACACGATGATCAACGTCGCATCATAAGCACGCGCCATAGATGCGGCAGAACGGACGGCACGCAGGGATGTCGGTGATCCATCGGTTCCCACGGCGATGACGTTGTAGCTCAGCATGATTCTCCTTATAACTAGTGGTTAATCCCTAACAGTATGGCACGGCTGCCGGCACTGAGTGTGGTGTTACCCGCCCAGTGCACTAACGAGGTCTCAGTACGCCGGCCCAGACTGTTAAATCCCGGCCTCTTTGAGTCCACGTTGCTCCTTCTTCAGGTCCGCGATTTCATCGCGCAAGCGCCCCGCCAGCTCGAATTTAAGCTCTCGGGCGGCTTCGCGCATTTGGGTCGTCAGGTCGTCGATAAGCGCCTGCACCTCGTCGGCAGCCATGGAAGACACATCGGGCTTCTCGACGATTGCCGTGGGGTCCGCCCCCTGCTCCTGTTCATCGGCGTTGTCGTAGACCTGGTCCAAAATGTCAGCGATCTTCTTGCGCAATGGCTGCGGGTCGATGCCGTGTTCCTTGTTATAGGCAATCTGCTTTTCACGGCGGCGCTCAGTCTCCTCGATGGCTTCCTGCATCGAGTCCGTAATCTTGTCTGCGTACATGATGACCTCACCGGACACGTTTCGGGCGGCGCGGCCAATTGTCTGGATGAGCGAAGTGGTGGAACGCAGGAAGCCTTCCTTGTCTGCGTCCAAAATAGCGACGAGTGAGACTTCGGGAAGGTCGAGGCCCTCGCGCAGCAGGTTAATACCAACGAGCACATCGAATTCACCCAAGCGCAGCTGCCGCAGTAGCTCCACGCGCTGCAGCGTATCGATATCCGAGTGGAGGTAGCGCACCTTGATGCCATGCTCCAGAAGGTAATCAGTGAGGTCTTCTGCCATGCGCTTAGTCAAGGTGGTGACCAATACACGCTCCTGCTTAGCGGTGCGGGCGCGGACCTCATCGATAAGGTCATCGATCTGGCCCTTGGTGGGTTTGACCGTCACCTTGGGATCCACCAGGCCGGTGGGGCGAATGACCTGTTCCACGAACTCGCCGCCGGAGGCCGTCATCTCGAAATCACCAGGCGTGGCCGACATGTAGACCGTTTGCCCCACGCGCTCTTCGAACTCATCAAAGGTGAGCGGACGGTTATCCACAGCAGACGGCAAACGGAAGCCAAACTCCACGAGGTTGCGCTTGCGGGCCATATCACCCTCAAACATGCCGCCGATCTGCGGGACGGTCACGTGGGACTCATCGATGATGGTGAGGAAGTCCTCTGGGAAGTAATCCAAGAGCGTCGCCGGCGCCGAACCGGCGGGGCGCCCGTCAACGTGGCGCGAATAGTTCTCAATGCCGGAGCAAAAGCCCACCTGCTCGATCATCTCGAGGTCGTATTCGGTGCGCATTCGCAGGCGCTGTGCTTCGAGCAACTTGCCGCGGTTCTCCAGCTCGGCGAGGCGTTCCGCAAGTTCTTCCTTGATGTCCTCGATGGCCCGCGCCATGCGCTCTGGACCCGCCACGTAATGAGTCGCGGGGAAGATTCGCACCTCGTCGACTCGCTCGAGAACATCGCCCGTCAACGGGTGGATGTAGTAGAGCTCGTCCACGTCATCGCCGAAGAATTCGATGCGCACCGCGCGCTCCTCATAGGCGGGGATGATATCCACGGTATCGCCCTTGACGCGAAAGGTTCCGCGCGTAAAACCTACGTCATTGCGCTCGTACTGGATATCCACGAGCAGGCGCAGGAAGCGATCGCGGTCGATCTCCTCCCCTTCCTCCAGCACGACCGAACGGTCGAGGTAGGACTGCGGCGTGCCCAAGCCATAGATGCAGGACACAGAGGACACCACGACAACGTCGCGGCGAGAAAGAAGCGCCGAGGTGGCGGAGTGGCGCAGGCGTTCCACGTCCTCATTAATGGAGGAGTCCTTCTCAATATAGGTATCCGTCTGCGCGATATAGGCTTCCGGCTGGTAGTAGTCGTAGTAAGAAACGAAGTACTCAACGGCGTTGTGCGGGAGGAGCTGGCGCAGCTCATTTGCCAACTGGGCCGCCAGCGTCTTATTCGGCGCCATCACGAGTGTTGGGCGCTGCTGTTTTTCAATGAGCCACGCGGCAGTAGCGGACTTACCGGTACCCGTGGCACCCATGAGGACGACGTCGCGCTCGCCGCGACTCAGCCGCTCATCCAGTTCCGCGATGGCGGCGGGTTGGTCGCCTGCGGGCTGGTACTCTGATTCAACACGAAAATCGGCCGAGCGCCGTTCGATTTCACCGACGGGGCGGTGTTCCGAGACCGGCAGGATAGGGTGTTCAGCAGCAAAAGCCATGCCGACCAGTCTAACGCGCCGAAGCCTAAACCTGCTAGGTCCCGGCAGCTCAACAACCCAGCCACTGTGTGAGGCAAGAGAGAACGGTTTAGGGCAATACAGCACGCGTCGTGCGCAGCCACAGATCTAACTCACCCGTGGTTTCCCACAGTGCATAGATCGGGGAATTATTGGGCTCCATCGCTGTGTTAATTTTCTTGCGCAGCCAGGCCCGAGTCTGCGGTGTGCGCAGCGCTTTAACGGATTCGACACTGACTCCAGCGGGAAGTTTGTCCGCCGGGGACGTCGCCAGTGCGCCTAAGGCGATGACGACCTCGGCGTCGTCAACATCGATGGGAGAATCCACGCAGCTTTTCTTAAACGTGTCGAGGTCGAAAGAGCCATCACGAATTTCCGCGAGCACTTCGCACGCGGCGTGATTATCAAAAGGCCCAACGTCCCAGGTTCCCATGGAGGGGCAGATTAAGCACTCAAGATGAACGGGGCACGAGCACAAGGTAAATTTTAGCCACCATATGCTTTAAAAGTTGCCGCTCTCCTTTAGAATCGGCTGGCATGAAGTTTCGTTCCCTCGCCAGCGCAGTGACCATCGCCGGTCTCGTGCCCGTCGCTATCGTGTCCCACACGCCCACCGCCCAAGCTTCTCCGTGTACGGCCTATTCGAAGTCCGGTAGCTTCACGTCGAAGCCCGAGGCCTCCGGGCCGGGAGGTGGCTCTTCGCTAGGAGGGCTCGACGCGCTGCTGGGTAGCTCCTCTCGTTCGAGCAGTTCAGGTGACTCCGCAGCACCACAGCGCAGCAACTATAACCAGCGCCAAATCACCGGCGGACCGACCCAAATCATGCAGCTCATCACCGGTTCCGGTTCCCCGAACCGCACCGACCAAAAATTCGACATTTCCGGAACCGACCTCGGCATTGCCTACTCTGACAACGCGGGCCGCTCCTACTACGTCTTCGGCGATTCCATGGATTGTTCGAGCGACGGTGATGGGTGGCGTTCCAACCTCCTCTTGCGCACGAGCGACCACGACTATGGTGATGGCCTGCGTCTGGAGGAGGCGCTGACTAATTCCGGATGGTCCGCCAATGGCCGTGCAAAGGAGTTCATCCCCTCCCAGAAGGTGGGAGATCAAGATACCAACGGCGAGCGCACCACCATCCCCACGGCGGGCATCGTGGTCGACGGCGTGCACTACATCGACTACATGTCCGTGCGCTCTT
The DNA here is from genome assembly GCF_001814395.1 of Corynebacterium sp. HMSC059E07. Lineage (NCBI taxonomy): Bacteria > Bacillati > Actinomycetota > Actinomycetes > Mycobacteriales > Corynebacteriaceae > Corynebacterium > Corynebacterium sp. HMSC059E07. Next base: position 244,465 of record NZ_KV816329.1, on the reverse strand, counting down.
GGCACGACCCGAAAACCGGCTGGTCAACCAACTTTGGTGGGACCGTGAAGTCGACCGACGGCGGAGTCACGTGGCGCGCGGTACCGGAGGCCACACGCACTAACGCTAGCCACGGGACGAACGCTCCCATTCCCGGCGGCGCAAACTACCGTCCAGGTTTCGAAAAGCTGCAGCAATCGGCCTTCATCGAGCACGACGACTATATCTACCGTTACTCCACGGGAAACGGCCGCCGTGGCCCGGCATATTTGTCCCGCGCACTGAAGTCTGAATTCCCCAACGAAGATGCCTTCAGCTACTACTCGGATGGCTCATGGGTGAAGGATCCCGCGCGGGCCACCGAGGTGCTCGACGGCAAGGTCTCCGAGCTTTCCGTGGCCTACAACCACTACTTGGGCAAGTACGTCACCATGTATGGAGTGGAGGGAGAGGGCATCGTCATGCGCACCGCGGATAGCCCTGAAGGACCATGGTCACCGCGTCGCATGCTCGTGGGCGCGAAAACTACCGAGGTTGTCAGCGGCGAGCCACTCAACGACACGTACGCGCCCTTCGTCCTGCCAAACCAGGATGACCAGCACCTGTATTACACGCTGACATCGTGGCACGATTACAAAACCATGCTGATGCGCACTGACCTTGATTTCGTGGGCGAGGACATGGAGAACAACGACCACATCGCAGTCTCTGACGTCGTAGCAACGCGCTAGGAGCTTCTGCCAGGAAGTTGCTGCTAGGAAGCTGCGTGCCTAACCTAGGCGGGCGCGCAGCTTCTCGGCGACCCCCTCGACCTGCTCATCCAGTGCTTCGAGGGGGCCGTTGTTGTCAATGATGAAATCAGCGACAACACGCCGCACGTCGTCCGGAATCTGCGCCGCAATCCTGCGGCGCGCGTCCTCCTCATCCAGCCCGCGGTATGCCACCAGGCGGCGCACACGCTCCTCTGCGTCAACGTCAACAACAATGGTGGCGTCCATATCCTTGTGGAGTCCTTTGTCCACGAGGAGCGGCATATCGTAGACCACGAAATCGGCACCAGCCTGCCGCGCTGCGTCGAAGCGGGCTTGGGTTTCCTCGTTAATGCGCGGGTGCGTAATCGAGTTGAGCACAGCGGTCTTCTCGCGACTAGAGAAGGCACGGGAAGCTAGTAACCCCCGGTCCAGGCTCCCATCTTCTTGGAGAATGTCTTCCCCGAAAGCCTGCGCCAGTTCTGTAAGCGCTGGTTGACCCGGTTCAACAATGTCCCGGGCTATCTGATCGGCATCCACTAGTTCCCAGCCGTGGCGCACGAGAAGCTGCGCCACAGTCGATTTTCCGCTGCCGATTCCGCCGGTGAGTCCAATGAGTTTCATACCGGCTTAGGATACGCGAAAGGCCGCCCCTCCCACAGCGGGGAGAAGCGGCCTTTCTGCAAGAACTAGATCGTCTCGGACTAATCGGCGGAGCCTATCCGAGAGGACTTAGCTTTTAGTTGCCAGCGAGCTTGTCGCGCAGAGCAGCAAGCTGCTCGTCGGAAGCGAGGGAGCCGCCAACCTCTGCCTGAGAATCGGATGCCGGAGCTGCATCCTGAGACTCGGAAGAGTAGTTGGAGTTGGCAGCGGACTCGGCGGCCTCAGCGGCTGCAGCACGGTTGCGCTCGATCTGAGCGGTGTGCAGGTTGAAGCGACGCTCGGACTCTGCGTAGCGAGCCTCCCAAGCCTGGCGCTGCTCGTCGTAGCCCTCGAGCCACTCGTTGGTCTCCGGGTCGAAGCCCTCCGGGAACACGTAGTTGCCCTGCTCGTCGTAGGAGTCAGCCATGCCGTACTTGGACGGATCGAACTCGTCGGTGTAGTCCTCGTCTGCCTGCTTAACGGACAGGGAGATGCGGCGACGCTCGAGGTCGATGTCGATGACCTTGACCATGACTTCCTGGCCAACGTTGACAACCTGGTCCGGAACCTCCACGTGGCGCTGAGCCAGCTCGGAGATGTGGACGAGGCCCTCGATGCCCTCCTCGACGCGAACGAAGGCGCCGAACGGAACGAGCTTGGTGACCTTGCCCGGGACGATCTGGCCCACAGCGTGGGTGCGGGCGAAGACGCGCCACGGATCCTCCTGGGTTGCCTTCAGGGACAGGGACACGCGCTCGCGGTCCAGGTCGACGTCGAGAACCTCGACGGTGACCTCGTCGCCCACAGTGACAACCTCGGACGGGTGGTCGATGTGCTTCCAGGACAGCTCGGAAACGTGAACCAGGCCGTCGACACCGCCGAGATCGACGAAGGCGCCGAAGTTGACGATGGAGGAGACAACGCCCTTGCGGACCTGGCCCTTCTGCAGCTGGTGCAGGAACTCGGAGCGGACCTCGGACTGGGTCTGCTCGAGGTATGCACGGCGGGACAGGACAACGTTGTTGCGCTGCTTGTCCAGCTCGATGATCTTGGCCTCGAGCTCCTGGCCGATGTACGGCTCCAGGTCGCGGACGCGGCGCATCTCAACGAGGGAAGCCGGGAGGAAGCCGCGGAGGCCGATGTCCAGGATGAGACCACCCTTGACAACCTCGATGACGGTACCGGTGACCGGCTCTTCCTTGGCGTGCAGCTCTTCGACGGCGCCCCAAGCACGCTCGTACTGTGCGCGCTTCTTGGACAGGATCAGACGGCCTTCCTTGTCCTCCTTGGTGAGAACAAGTGCGTCGATCTCGTCGCCGACCTCGACAACCTCATCCGGGTTGACGTCGTGCTTGATGGAGAGCTCGCGGGACGGGATGACGCCCTCGGTCTTGTAACCGATGTCGAGCAGGACCTCGTCGTGGTCAACCTTGACCACGGTGCCCTCGACGATGTCACCATCGTTGAAGTACTTGATGGTGGCGTCGACAGCTGCGAGGAAGTCCTCTGCGGTTCCGATGTCGTTGATCGCAACCTGAGGGGTGTTAGAAGTTGGCATGTAGTTATGCTCCGAATAAACGTAGGAGATCGTAATTGGACAGTTACGCGTCTCTTGAAAAGCGTCATTAAGCAGCGCGAATGCGCAAGGCTTAAGATGGATTTCAATCCCGACTCGCAGCCGTGCCGAGCTCTCCTACAGTAGCCCAGCGCGTCCCGAGTCATAGACACGCCCGTATAACCCTACATCCTCGCAGCTAAAACGGCAAATGCGCCATGGAAAAAGAATTGGGAAAGGAAGAATGTCTGCAGCAGCGTTTTCGGCATCCTCTGCCAACCGAGATTTTTGGGATCGTGACGCCGATTCCTACCACGCGGAGCATCCCGAGTACCTATCCTCTTTCTACTGGTGCCCGGAAATGCTGCATGAGGCTGAGGCGCAGCTGCTTGGTGACGTCTCCTCCGCCACCGTTCTCGAGCTGGGTTGCGGCTCTGCGCCGTGCACGCAATGGCTGCAAGGACGCACGCACTTTGCGACGGGTTTTGATCTCTCGTCGGGAATGCTCTCCCATGCCGCGCCCGAGCTACCACTAGTCCAAGCTGATGCCCTAGCGCTTCCCTATCGAGACGAGTCCTTTGACGTCGTCTTCTCCGCCTTCGGCGCCTTGCCCTTCGTAGCAGACCTGGACGCGGCGCTGCGCGAGGTCCACCGTGTCCTGCGTCCACGTGGACGCTTCGTCTTTTCTGTGACGCACCCAATGCGCTGGGTCTTCCCCGACGATCCCCAGAACCTCACAGCAGAGCTGTCCTATTTTGAGCGCGCCTACCTCGAGCAGGATGCCAACGGTGAGCTTAGCTATGCCGAGTTTCACCGCACGATGGGTGATTGGGTGCGAGCACTACAGGTTCGCGGTTCCTTCGAGATTTGCAACCTCATCGAACCCGAGTGGCCAGAGGGCCTCGACATCACGTGGGGCCAGTGGTCTCCAGAACGAGGTGAAATTTTCCCTGGCACCGCCATCTTCGTGTGCGAAGCACGATAGCCCGGACGCCTGCCCACCCTGGTGCGGAGTGTGCCGCCCGCAGCGAACTAAGCTGGCAGCCATGCTTTTAGAACGCCTCGGGATTTTCCTACGCCGCACGGTGGCCTGGTGGATTGACGCCTTCCTCGCCGCCGCTGTCATCGTGGTAATCAAATGGGCAATCAACCTCAGCACCGACGGAGTATTGAACGGCAGAGCAGGAGCTATCTACGACATCATCGCGCTCGCCCTCGTCTTCTACGTCTACCGGGTGTGGGCGGAGTCAATTAAGCACACTTCTCTGGGCAAGTGGTCACTGAAGCTAGAAGTCATCGCTGAGCATCCCGGAATCGCCAGCGCAGCAATTCGCAACAGCTGGCTACTCCTTACTCTTGTTGCACTGACAGGGCTCCCCTATGTTGAGGCAACCATCTTGGCCATCCTTGGCCTCAGCGTCCTTGTGCTGGGCCAAACCCCCTTCGACCTACTCGCCGGGTGTTTAGTCGAGCGCCGCACGCCCACCGAGGACGAGCGCGCGGTGGGCTTGACCTAAGCCCCTAGTGCGCTGCGGCATCCCAGTTCTTGCCCACGCCAACGGACACCTCGAGTGGCACAGTCAACTCGATAGCCTTGTCCATTTCGCGCTCAAGGATGCGCTGCACGTCTTCTGCCTCCCCGGGAGCCACCTCCACGACAAGCTCATCGTGAACCTGAAGCAGCACGCGCGAGGCCATGCCTTCAAGGGCCTTATCCACGCGGATCATGGCAACCTTGATGATGTCCGCAGCAGTTCCCTGGATGGGCGCGTTCAAGGCAGCGCGCTCAGCGTTCTCACGGGCCACGCGGTTATCGGAGTTTAGCTCCGGCAGGTAGCGGCGGCGCCCAAAGACCGTGGAGGTATAACCATCCTTTCGGGCCTGCACCACCACCTCGTCGAGGTAGCGCTTCACGCCGCCGAAACGCTCAAAGTAGCTCTCCATAATCTCCTTAGCCTCGCGCGCCGGGATACCCAGCTGCTGCGATAGGCCAAAAGCGGAAAGTCCATAGACCAAGCCATAGGACATAGCCTTGACTCGGCGGCGCAGCTCCGAGGTGACCTCATCCACCGGTACATCGAAAACCTTGGAGCCAACGTAGTTGTGCAGGTCTTCGCCCTCACGATAGGCCTCAATAAGCCCGGGGTCTGCGGAGAGATGCGCCATGACGCGCATCTCAATCTGGGAGTAGTCGGCCGTAATCAAGGTCTCAAAGCCTTCGCCGACCACAAAAGCAGATCGGATCTGGCGTCCTGTCTCAGTACGCACCGGAATATTCTGCAGGTTCGGTTCCGTCGAGGACAGGCGGCCCGTCGATGCCACCGTTTGGTTAAACGTGGTGTGGATGCGGCCATCCGGCTGAATGGTCTTAATGAGACCTTCCAGCGTTGTCTTCATCTTCTGATACTCGCGGTGGGCCAGCAGGTGATCCAAGAAGGGGTGCGGATGCGTTGCAGCAAGCTGCTCAATTTCCTTAGCCGCGGTGGAATAGCCGGTCTTGGTCTTCTTCGTCTTCGGCATGTCAAAGGTATCGAAGAGCACCGACTGCAGCTGCTTCGGGGAATTCAGGTTGAGAGAATCATCACCGGCCAGCTCGCGGGCGGCGCGTTCCTGTTCATTGACCTGCTCAATGAAGGCATCACGCTGAGTTTCTAAGACATCCCTGTCGACCGCAATACCGGCGGCCTCCATGCGGGCAAGGATGCTGACCAGCGGCAACTCCAGGTCGGCATAGAGCTCGAAGGAGTCAATCTCCTGGAGTTGACGCGTTAGTTCTGCCGCTAATTCCATAATGGCAGCGGCCTGATCCACCAGAGGGTTCTCATCAAGGATGGAGAGCTGCTCCGTGGCCGCTCCAAGGGACTTCTGTAGGTGGCGCTGGTACACGTCCGTCAACGCATACGTGCGCTGCCCCGGACGCAAGAGGTAGGCGGCAAGGGCGGTGTCGTGGGCAATTCCGCACAGTTCAATCCCCCGGCCGGCCAGCATGTGCCAGACGGCCTTCGCCTCGTGTAGGTATTTCGGCGCGTCTGATGACAGCCACGCGGCCAGCGCGGCGTCATCCTTAGCATCGAGATCTGCCAACTCAATCTGGCGGCCCTCAAAGGAGGAATCGACCAGTGCCAGTGCCGCAGCATCACCCGCGCCCGGGGTCCCATCACCTTGTACGAAGACTGCTACGTCTTCCTTACCCTCGAGCCACTCAGCCAGCGGTGTGTCCACCACGGTAACCGTGACGTCCGGGGCTTCCTCAGCCGCAGCAGCTTCCGCGGCGGCGTCGTGCGGGACGGCGTTGAGGACCCGCTCGCGCAGGTTGGTGCCGAATTCCAGCTCGTCGAAGCGAGCCGCGACCTCGCTAGCGACCGCTCCCTTAAACTCCAGATCCGCAGGGCCCACCTCCAGGTCCATATCCGTCACCATTTGAGTGAGCTGTCGGTTGAGCTTGACCTGTTCGATGCGGTCGCGGAAGTTCTGGCCCGCCACTCCCTTGATCTCCTCGGCATGCTCGATAAGGCTATCGAGGGAGCCATACTGGGTAATCCATTTCGTGGCGGTCTTCTCCCCCACCTTTGGCACGGAGGGCAAGTTATCGGAGGGGTCACCACGCAGGGCCGCGAAGTCTGGGTACTGCTGCGGGCTCAGACCGTACTTCTCCTCCACTGCCTCTGGAGTAAAGCGATGCAGCTTGGACACCCCGCGCATGGGATAGAGGACGGTCGTGGAGTCGTCGACAAGCTGCAAATAGTCGCGGTCACCGGTGACCAGGAAGGTCTCATAGTCCGCGCCCGCCTGCGTGGACAACGTAGCCACGATGTCATCGGCCTCGAAGTTCTCGCGCGACAGCGTAGTGATTCCCAGCGTCTCCAAAACCTCACGGATGAGCTCAACCTGCCCCCGGAACTCTTCCGGGGCGGCTTCGCGCTGTGCCTTGTAGTCGGGGAACATCTCCGTGCGGAAGGTCTTGCGGCCCACGTCGAAGGCTACCGCGACGAAGTCCGGCTTCTCCTCCGCCAAGATATTCGCCAGCATGGAAAGGAATCCGTAGACCGCATTCGTATGCTGCCCGCCCGAGGTAGAAAAGTTCTCCGCGGGCAGTGCATAAAATGCGCGGAAGGCCATGGAGTGGCCGTCGATGAGCAAGAGTCGGGGCTGAGAAGTAGTCACCCGGCCCATCCTAACGTGTTGCGCCAATCAGCACCGACGCTGCCCTTAGGCAGGCAATTAGGTTCCCATTGGTCAGCTGCGCTAGTATCGTTGCTTGTGCGCCCCTGTAGCCCAATTGGCAGAGGCAACGGATTCAAAACCCGTGTAGTGTGAGTTCGAGTCTCACCAGGGGCACAATTCCACCCCGCAACAGAGAATGTTGTGGGGTATTAGTGTTTTCAACCGAAAGGAACCCGTCATCATGCGTCGCACGATCATTGCCTTGAGCACCGCAGCCGCCCTTACTCTGGGCGGTACCACTGTTGCTACCGCTGCGGAATCCAGCACCGACAAGGAAGTTTCTTCCAAGGTGGAAGGCTCCTCTTATTACCAGGAGCTGCGCAAGTCCGCAGCCTCCTCCGATGACCCGCAGTTGAATACCTTCTACACCGTGCTTCTCGACGGTCTCGTAGGCCTCGCCGCCTTCGCCATCTTGGGCTCAATCTATGGCGAAGTAGCAAAGCGCTTGCCGATGTAGTCAACGTATAACCTTCTATGGTCTGAATAGTTTGCATAAGCACGTCGCACAATGAGAGAATAAGGAGTCATCTGCTCATCCCTCTCCCTCGGCACGGCATCCCCACCGAGGAGACTGTCAACGTTACTTTCGGTTTATGCACTATATTCTTAACGCCATTCGCGGCGCCCTCATTGGCATGGCCGAGCTGGTCCCCGGAATTTCCGGAGGCACCGTCGCGCTCATCGTAGGCATCTATGAACGCGCTTTGCACAACGCCAATGATCTCATTTCCGGCCGTTTCAAAAAGGTTGAATGGGGCTTCCTCGTCTCAGTCGCCGCCGGCATGTTCCTTGCCGTCTTCGGTTTTTCCACGTTGCTCCACAACTTTGTGGAAGGGCAAGTGTCCTTGTCCCGCGCATTGTTCCTCGGCATGGTCGCCGTGTCCATCATCGTTCCAATTAGCATGATGTCGCGGTTTACGCCCGCGTCCATCGCTGCATTCATCATCGCCACCGTCGCGATCTTCTTTGTTACCGGCTTTACTTCAACTCCTGTCGAAGACCCCAGCCTGATTGTGGTGTTCTTGGCGGCCATGGTGGCCGTCTGCGCGCTCGTTCTCCCAGGCGTTTCGGGCTCACTCATCTTGCTGACAATGGGCCTCTACCAGCCGGTCATCGGCGCGGTCTCTGACCGGAACATGACCGTCGTGGGCGTCTTCGCCCTCGGCGCGGTGTGCGGCCTTGCCGCGTTCGTCAAGGTATTGAATTACCTACTCGATACCCACCGCGATCCGACCCTCGCCGCCATGGCCGGCTTTATGCTGGGCTCACTTCGCGCATTGTGGCCGTGGGGCGCGGACCAGGATGCTTCAACACCGCTTATCCTGCTCATGTTCGCGCTCGGCGGCATTATCGTCGCCATTTTCATCGTCGTGGATAGGCGCAAAGCCGCAAGTTATCAAGAGAGTTAAAGCATGAATAAGAAGAAGGCCGTCGTGGGCGCCGTCGGAGCGCTGGCCTCTGTTGCCCTCTCCGGTTGCGTCACCAACGAGGAGCCGGCGCTGCCAGAAGGCTGGTCAGAGCCTAACGTGGACGAAGTACCCGAGATCGCCGCGATGTACCAGGACGCAGATGGGGTCCTCACCGTAGGCACAAACCCACCGTTTGCGCCTTTCGAGTTCAAGGATTCCGATGGTTCACTCATCGGTCTTGAAATGGACTTAGCCAATGCAGTCGCTCAAGTGATGGGCCTCAAATTCCAGCCGGTGGAGCAGGACTTTTCCATGATTTTGCCGGCAGTCCAGTCCGGGCAGATTGATCTTGGCGGGTCTGGGTTTACCGATACCGATGAGCGCCGTGAGAACTTCGATTTCGTCGATATCCTCTACGCCGGCATTCAGTGGGCGGAGCTCACCGACGGCCCCAACAAGGTTGATCCATCGAATCCCTGTGGCCTCACCGTCGCGGTGCAGCGCACCACCGTGTCCGAGACGGACGACTTACGTCCGAAGCAAGAAGCCTGCGATGGGGACCTGACCATCCTTCCCTATGACACGAGTGACAACGCCGCCCTCGCGGTACTCATGGGCCGCGCGGACGCGCTTTCGGCGGACTCACCAGTCTCTGCGTGGGCGGTCAACCGCTCGGACGGGCGTATGTCCATGGTCGGCGAAATGTTTGACGCCGCTCCCTATGGGTTTGCCGTACCTAAGGACTCCGAACTCGGACCTGCCGTGGCAGCCGCGCTCCAGCACCTTATTGACACCGGGGCCTACGCAGAAATCCTCGAAAAATGGGGCGTTACCGAGGGACTCGTCGAACACGCAATGATTAATGAAAGGCCGATCAATGACTAATTCCTCTCTCCCAGCAGCATCGGATTCTGCGGCTTCGGCTACCCCACCAAAGATCGAAGCCCGGCCACTTCGCCACCCGTGGCGATGGGTCTTCGCCGCCCTCCTCGTTCTCCTTGCTGTGTGGTTCATCATCTCTTCGGCGCGCAACGAGGCCTTCGGGTGGGGCACTTACTTCCAATACCTCTTCGACACTCGCATCGCCACCGCCGCGCTGCACACCATCGCGATTACGATTCTGGCGATGATCATCGGCGTCGTGGGCGGCGCCGCTCTCGCCGTGATGCGTATGTCCCCCAACCCCGTGCTCGGGGGTGTGTCCTGGATCTTCCTGTGGCTATTCCGAGGAACCCCGATCTACGTGCAGCTCGTCTTCTGGGGCCTGCTCTCCGCGCTCTACCAATCCATCAACCTCGGGTTTACGGAGATTTCTCTCACGGAGGTACTCACCAATGCATTCCTGCTCTCCGTGCTCGGTTTGGGCCTAAACGAAGCCGCCTACATGGCGGAAATCGTCCGCTCCGGCATCTCTTCGGTTCCCGAGGGCCAGAAGGAAGCCAGCAAGGCCCTGGGTATGGGCTGGTGGATGACCATGCGCCGCACGGTTCTCCCGCAGGCCATGCGCATCATCATCCCGCCGACCGGTAATGAGTTCATTTCCTTGCTGAAGACGTCTTCCCTTGTGGTGGCAATTCCCTACACCGCAGAGATTTTCGGCCGCGCCACGGATATCTCCGCTGCGCTTTTCGAGCCCATCCCGCTACTCATGGTGGCAGCGACGTGGTACCTGGCCATCACCTCGCTTCTTATGGTGGGCCAGTACTTCTTGGAGCGCCGCTTCGAACGTGGCGCCACCCGCGAGCTCACCGGCCGCCAGCTGGCTGCGCTGGCGGATGCTGAAGGAACCATTCCCCGCAACGTGTCTGTCATCCCGGAGGTAAAGAACTAATGACCACCCCAATGATCTCTGCACAGAATGTGTATAAATCCTTCGGTCAGCTCGAGGTTCTCAAGGGCATCGATCTCACCGTCATGCCCGGCGAGGTCACCTGCCTACTGGGCCCCTCCGGTTCCGGAAAATCAACCTTCCTTCGCTGCTGCAATCACCTAGAGAAGGTCACGGCCGGCCGCCTCTACGTCGACGGCGAACTCATCGGATTCCGTGAACGCAACGGCGTGCTCTATGAAATCTCCGAAAAGGAAGCCGCCGCTCAACGCCAAGACATCGGCATGGTGTTCCAACAGTTCAATCTGTTCAGCCACCGCACAGTCCTGGAGAACATCATCGAGGCCCCCGTCCAGGTGAAAAAGCAGAATCCAGAACAGGCAAAGAAGAAAGCGATGGAACTGCTGGAAAAGGTGGGCCTCGCGCACAAGGCAGATGCGTACCCGGTGCAGCTTTCCGGTGGTCAGCAGCAGCGCGTCGCCATTGCCCGCTCTGTGGCCATGGATCCAAAGCTGATGCTTTTCGACGAACCCACCTCCGCCCTCGACCCCGAGCTGGTCGGCGAAGTCCTCCGCGTTATGAAGGAGCTTGCCGCCGATGGCATGACCATGCTCGTCGTTACTCACGAGATGGGCTTTGCACGTGAAGTCGCCGACAACATCGTCTTCATGGACGGCGGCAGCGTCATTGAAACCGGAACCCCCGAGCAAGTCTTGGACAATCCGCAGCACCAGCGCACTAAGGATTTCCTCTCTTCGCTGCTCTAGCACGCAGAATCACTACCGCAACTGCCCTAGTTGCCAACACCTTTGCTCCTGCCGCAGGCAGGTTCAGGATCATTGGCAGCTAGGGCAGTTTTCTATTTGACCTCGGCCAAGACAAAACTCCGGCCAGTCCACAAAGGTTAGTTGGCCGGAGTTTCGGGATTCAGGGAAAGACGTGGGCTCTACTCGGAGTCGCCTTCGTCTTCCGCAGTCTCAGCGGGTTCTTCAGATTCCTCGGCCGATGCCGAGTCCATTGGGCTATCCGCAGACTGGGCCTGGATGACGTCATCCAACACAGCGTGGATATAAGGTGCTGCCTTGTCATTGGAGTATTCCGAGGCAAGCTCCACACCTTCGACGAGCGCGGTAGCGTTAGGCACATCCGCGTTAAAGAGGATTTCCCATACCGCTACGCGCATGATCGCACGATCGACAGCCGGGATGCGCTCGAGCGACCACTCGCTGGAGAGGTAGCGGGCGATCGCATCATCGATGGCATCCAGTTCTTCGGCAGCTCCGCTGACGATTTCGCGGGTGTAGTCCGCGACCGGCGCCACGCCGTTTTCAGGGTCGCGGGCCAGCTCTACGCGGTCCTCAACGATGGCTACCGGATCGACGTCGCGCGATTCAGCTTCGAAAAGAATGTCCGCGGCGCGGCGACGTGCTCGGTAGCGCGCCGTGTGGCGCTTATAGTTTGGCTCTGGTTGGGTCATCTTAGTTGTTGACGCGAGAGAGGTACTCGCCGGTACGGGTATCAATCTTGAGAACGTTTCCGATCTCAATGAACAGCGGAACCTGAATCTCGGCACCAGTCTCGAGCGTTGCCGGCTTGGTGCCACCATTGGAGCGGTCACCCTGCAGGCCCGGTTCGGTGTGCTCCACCTTCAGGTCAACGGAGATCGGCAGCTCGCCGAACAAAGCCTCACCGTCATGGAAGGACACCTGAACGCGCATGTTCTCCAGCAGGAACTTGCCAGCGTCGCCGAACTTATCAAACGGAAGCTCGAACTGCTCAAAAGTCTTATCATCCATGACCACGTAGTTCTGACCATCGTTGTACAGGTAGGTCATGTCGCGGCGGTCGACGTTGGCGGTCTCCACCTTCACGCCAGCGTTAAAGGTCTTGTCGGTCACCTTGCCAGAGACCACGTCCTTGAGCTTGGTGCGCACGAATGCCGGGCCCTTGCCGGGCTTGACGTGCTGGAACTCAACAATCTGCTGCAGCTTGTTGTCGATCTTCAGAACGAGGCCGTTCTTGAAATCAGTGGTATCTGCCATGAAATGACTCTCCCAAATAACTTGTAGTCGAAACTATGAAAACAGTGTCTAAGCATACCGTACGCGCATCAAGTACGGCGCCAAGGGGTGCTAGCTAAAGCACCTGAAGGTCCTTCGGGTAAGCCGTAATGATCTTCGGGGCACCTGAAGTGATAATGAGGCTGTCCTCGATGCGCACTCCTCCCTTGCCTGGGACGTAGATGCCGGGCTCAATGGTCAGGGTCATGCCCTCAGCCAACGTACCCTTTCCGGTTGTGGCCGCATAAGGCCCTTCATGCACGTCGAGACCAATGCCGTGGCCGGTGGAGTGAACGAAGTAGTCACCATAGCCAGCATCGGCAATAATGTCGCGGCAGGCCGCGTCGACGTCGACAAGCTTGGCACCTGGCACCGCTGCCTTGACACCCGCTTCCTGGGCGCACAGGACAACGTCATAGATTTCGCGGGCGAAATCAGAAACCTCACCGATGACGAAGGTACGGGTGCAGTCTGAGTTAAAGCCGCGGAGGTGAGCACCGAAGTCAATCGTTACCAGATCGCCCTTGCGCAGTTCGCGGTCATCCGCACCATGGTGGGGCTTTGCAGAGTTCTCGCCGGAGGCCACGATGGTGTCGAAGCTCACGCGTTCCGAACCAAGCATGCGCATCCGGTATTCAAGGTCGGCGGCTACCTGGCGCTCCGTGCGTCCAGCGGCGACTTCCCCGGCCTCGACGAGTTCGGTCAGCGCCTGGTTTGCCAAAGCTGCGATTTCTTCGAGTTTTTGAAGCTCGACATTGTCCTTGACGAGGCGAATCTTCTCTACCACGCCGGTGACAGGCACCAGAGTAACGCCCTCCGGTTTTGCTTTCTCCAGCCGCTCAAGTTGTGAAACGGTGACATAGTCGGCTTCATAGCCAACGCGAAGGTCCTCAGAAACCTGCCCCAGCAGGTGCGGGCCCACATCGCGGCCGAGTGTGGCTTCGATATCCGGGACCTCTTCCGCAATTTGTGTGGTGTAGCGGCCGTCCGTGGCCATGAGCGCGGAGAGGTCCTTGCGCAACAGTAGACCACCATTCGAACCGGAGAAGCCGGTGAGGTAGCGCACGTGCGTCAAATGGGTGACGATGATCGCGTCGACGCGCTGACCAGAGAGCTCGGTCATGAGCTTGCGGCGGCGGTTGCTATAACGAGTATCGGCTAATGCCATATGAGAACCACTCCATTCATTTCAAGCGATACTCCATGATAGCTAATTTGCGAGGAAGTACCCCAGTGCCGCGACATATCCATAAGAGCCAAGCCCAGCGATGACACCGCGTGCTATCGGGCTCAGGTAGGAGTGCTGACGGAATGCTTCCCGCGCGTGCACATTAGATAGGTGTACCTCAACGAAACCTGCACCATCGGCTACTTCCGCTAGGGCATCGCGCAGTGCCACCGACGTATGCGTAAACCCACCCGGATTGATGATGACGGGCCAGCCTTCGTCGGCGGCGCAATGCACCTGCTCGATGAGCTCGCCCTCGTGGTTGGACTGGAAGAAGACGATCTCTTCCTCCCCCGCCGCTGCGCGGACGCGACGCTCGATGTCCTCTAGGGTTTCGCTGCCATAGATTTCTGGTTGGCGCTTGCCCAGACGGTTGAGGTTCGGGCCGTTGAGAACGAGAATGGTCATGGCAAACTCCTTAAGCTTTTATGAGGCGAGCTGTGCATAGGCTGCGCGCAGCTCGTCGACGGTAGCGTCTTCCAAGCGCGTGGTTTCCCCGATTCCCGTGAGGGCCACAAAACGGATGTGTCCACCGCGATTCTTCTTGTCATGGCGCATGCCATCCAGCAGCTGTTCGAAATGGCCCTGCTCATAGGTTGTGGGCAACCCAATTCGGGTGAGAATGTCGCGGTGGGTGGCTACCAGGTTGGCGTCGATAAGCCCGCGTGCGTGGGACAAGTAGGCGATGAACATCATGCCCACTGCTACCGCGCGGCCGTGGCGCCAGGTGTAGTTTTCGCGGCGCTCCACCGCATGGCCGAAGGTGTGGCCGTAATTGAGGGTTTCGCGCAGCCCCGATTCTTTTAAGTCCTGGCCCACCACGTGCGCCTTGACCGCGATGGAACGCTGGATGAGCTCGGGCAGCAGGCCGTCGGGGTCCAGGCAAGCAGCAGGATCCGCAAGGTAATGCTCGATGATGCGCGGATCATGGATGAAGCCAGTCTTGATGATTTCTGCGGAACCGGCGACGATTTCGTCGGCAGGTAGGGTGCGCAGGTGGTCCGGATCGACAAAGACTGAGTCCGGCTCGTGGAAAGCCCCAACAAGGTTCTTGCCTGCGGCAGTGTTAATACCTGTCTTTCCACCGACGGCCGCGTCCACCATCGCGAGCAGTGTGGTCGGCGCCTGGATTACGGGGATGCCGCGCATCCACGTCGCTGCGGCAAAGCCTGCCAAGTCGGTCACGGCACCGCCGCCGAGACCAATAACGACGTCCCGACGGCTGAAACCAGCCTCCCCGAAAGTATCCCAAAGCCGGGCAAGTATATCGAGCTGCTTAGCTGCCTCTGCATCGGGCACTTCGACCAGAGTTGCCTCAATTCCCTGTGCACGGGCTTGCTCGGCGAGGTCACCGGCAGCCTGCGCGAGCGGCGGCTGGTGAATGACCGCCACCTTAGCCGCTCCAATGTCCGCCGCGCGCCCAATGACTTCTGCGCTCAGACCAGTGCCGATTGTGACCTCATAAGGTGAAGGTCCATTAACCGGAATAGTGTGCATGAGTAGTACTCCTTTGGCTGGGCTAGCAGTAATTGTGCGGCTTCATCATGAGGTTAAAGCAAAACAGCCGGCGATTTAGAGGGTTTCAAGGAAACTCAAAATATCGCCCACTACCTGTTGCGGGGAGCGCACACCGGTGCGCACCTTCAAATCAGCTACCTCCGAGTAAAGGGGGCGGCGCGCCTCCAAAAGCTGGGTATAGTGCGCCAATGGATCTGCAGATTCCAACACGGGGCGGTTCGCATCACCCAACGTGCGGCTTACGCCTTCTTCCGGAGTGACATCGAGGAATACGACGGTCAGGTTATCGAGCAAAGCACGCGTAGATTCGGTCAGCACTGCTCCGCCGCCGAGGCTCACGACCCCAGTGGTGGCCAGTGCCTCGCGCACCGCTTCTGCTTCTACCTCACGGAATGCCGGCTCACCCAGTTCAGAAAACACTTCTCCGCAGGCCTTGCTGTAGCGGGCCTCGATCAGATCATCAGAATCAACAACGTCACAACTCAGCGCCCGTGACAAGCGGCGACCAATCGTAGTCTTTCCAGAGCCGGGAGGCCCAACTAAGACGACGTGTGGGGAGCTCATGCTTCACCCCAATCCAGGCGGCTTGCCACATAGTCTTGGTAGGAGGCGATGTTCCGCTTAGTCTCAGCGAGGCTATCTCCACCAAACTTTTCCAACACGGCGCGCGCGAGGACCAACGCCACCATTGCTTCTGCAACAACACCAGCAGCCGGAACCGCACACACATCGGAGCGCTGATGGATGGCGGTCGCCGCTCCACCTGTGGCCATATCCACCGTCTTCAAGGCGCGCGGAACTGTGGAAATCGGCTTCATCGCCGCGCGCAAGCGCAGCGTCTGGCCGTTGGTCATTCCACCTTCTAGACCGCCCGCCCGGTTAGTTTCTCGATCCACGCCGCGATCGGTTCGGACCATCTCATCATGAGCCTCGCTTCCGCGACGGCGGGCTTCAGCAAAACCATCACCGACTTCAACGCCCTTGATGGCCTGAATGCCCATCAAGGCAGCGGCAAGCTGTGCGTCGAGACGGTCCTCCCCTGACGTGTGCGAGCCCAAGCCAATTGGCAGGCCCTCCACGATGACCTCAACGATGCCGCCAAGGGTATCGCCTTGCTTCTTAGCGGTTTCAATCTCTGAGATCATAGATTCCTCTGCGGCCTTATCGCAGGCCCGTACCGGAGAAGCATCGATGGCCTCAATTTCCGCAAAGCTGGGCGACGGGCCTTCATAGGGCTCGGAGGCGCCAATCGAGATCACGTGGGAGAGCACTTCGACGCCCAATGTTTCACGGAGGAAGTTGCGTGCGACGGTGGCTGCAGCCACGCGGGGGGCGGTCTCACGCGCGGAAGAGCGCTCCAGGATGGGGCGCGCCTCCGAGTGATCAAACTTCACCATGCCAGCAAAATCAGCGTGGCCGGGGCGCGGGCGAGTCAGCGGGGCGCCGCGACCGGAAGCCATAGCTTTAGCGGACTCCGGATCCTCCGGATCCAAGGCATCGGGCGACATGATGGTAGTCCACTTTGGCCACTCAGTGTTGCCGATCATGATGGCGATAGGACTGCCCAGGGTCAAGCCGTGGCGGATGCCGCTGAGCAGGGTGAGGTCATCAGCCTCAAACTTCATGCGCGCGCCACGCCCATAGCCAAGGCGGCGGCGAGAGAGCTGGAGAGCGATGTCGTCTTGGGAAACGGGAACCCCGGCCGGCATGTGCTCGATGAGTGCAATGAGCGCTTGACCGTGAGATTCACCTGCGGTAGTCCAACGAAGCATGCGGACCATTATCGCATGCCAGGGCTTCTTTCGTGGCCACTAGGCCAACTATCACACCGTGTTGGGGCTAAAGAACACGACGAGAGCCGCAGCAAACAGCATCCCGGGTCCATGCGCAGGCACCCTATCCCGCGTGATGATTCCCCACAACACCGTGCTGAGCGCCGCCCCCATCATCGCCAACACAACCCCTGGTAGGCCCGCTGCGTGGGCGGTCACCATTCCCAGAGGCAGAGCTAGCTTGAGGTCGCCCCCGCCCACGCTTCCGGCACGGCTAAACCAGGCCACTAACACGTAGAGCCCTATCCAGAGCAGACCCGCCAAACTGAACCAACACAGCGATAAAGCCGCGGCCGGCAGCGTCAGATAATTAGGCAAGCGCTTAAAACGCAGGTCATAAACAATTAAGGCGCACCCCCACGCCAAGAAAAGCACATCCCCCATAGCCCGCAGCCTACCGCGCGGTAAGACAAGGCGCACGCGGTGGTTCGGGGGAACCGATCAGGATAGCTTGAGCGCCTTGTTTAATGCAGCCAGCATCTCTGCCCGTGGAGCGGTGTGCCCTGTAAACTGCTCGAACTGCGAATAGGCCTGGTTAGCCAGCATGACATGCCCGCCGACTGTCGGGTAGCCGTCGGCAGCGGCATAAACGGTCAACGGAGTTGGCCACGGATCATAGATAACGTCAAATACCGGAGCTTTGGCCAGCTGCGTTAGGTGCTCTTCCACGGCGGCGGAGGGAACGGTGGAGACCACGAGATCTACCGAACGCGCAAGCCCCGCGAGATCATCGCTGAACGTTGCCGCGTGGAGGGTGAGGCCAAGGTCATCAGCCAGCGGGCGCAGCTCGGCGATGCGGTCGGAGCGATTGAGCACCGTAACGTCCTGCACACCGCGCTGGGCTAGGCCCCACAGGACAGGCCGTGCGGTTCCACCTGCTCCGATGAGCAGTGCCGTCGACGGTTGGGACGTTCCAAGCAGCTCGTCGAGCGCGCCCAGAACTCCCTCGGTATCCGTGTTATCCGCACGCCACCCGTCGTCGGTGCGCACCAGGGTATTCGCGGAGCCGATGAGCTCCGCGCGTTCGCTGACAATGTTCGCGCAGGCGAGTGCGTCGAACTTGAGCGGCATGGTGACCGAAAAGCCGCGGTACTCCTCCCCCGCATTGGCGAGGAAGGCAGCTAGGTCCGTCACCTCAATCTTGGTGTAGTCCCAATCCTCCAAATTCACAGCTTCATAGCCTGCGTTATGGAGGACCGGGGACAAGGAATGAGCGACAGGGCTGCCCAGAACTGCGGCGCGGGGCATCAGGTTACTGCTCCTCAGCCGGTGGCTCGCCGGCCGGCGGCTCGCCAGCGCCTTCGCGCTGGCTGTCAAGGATGCCGGAGCGAACAGCGTCATCGACGTTGGCGAGGTGCTCGTCGTAATTATCGGTAAACACCGTGGTGCCCTTGTCATCGACGGTGACGAAGAAGAGCCAGTTGCCCTCCGCCGGGTTCTCCATGGCCCCGATGGCTTCCTCCGAAGGAGAAGCAATCGGCGAGTCTGGGAGACCATCCTTCGCGTAGGTATTCCAAGGAGTCTCGCGGTGGCGATCCTCATCGGTAGTGGCCAGCTCAACATCCTCGAGGCCATAGTTGACCGTGGAGTCCAGCTCGAGGCGCATCGGCTCATCAAGGCGGTTGAGGATTACACGGGCGACCTTGTCGAACTCACCGGCCGGGGACTCGCGCTCCACCAGCGAAGCTGCAGTAAGAAGCTCGTAGGGCTTGAGGCCAATTGCCTGGGCGCGGTCAACGATATTGGTGTCGTTGTACTTCTTCGTCGAACGTGTGATGAGATCCGTCAGGATCTCCTGGGCGTCCATGTTCGGATCGAGGACGTACTGGCCCGGAGCGATAAGGCCCTCAATACGCTTGGGGTCCTCACCGCGGGCACGAATTTCCTCCAATGCCCAATCCGGCGCACCCAGCTCGGCAGGATCCACCGTGGCCGCGATCTTCTCCAGCTCCTCGGCGGATACGCATTCGCCTTCCTTGCAGGAGACCTGAGAAATCAGCGAGTAAATACCGTAGCGGACATCACCGCCGACCACGTTGACGTCGAGAAGCGTAGCTCCGCCCTGCACGTCGAGGAGGTCAACCATGTTGCCCTCATCAAGCAGCGCTTCGACGGCAGACTTCGCGCTCATCTCCTCCTGAAGGCGGTAGAAACCAGGCTTGATTTGGCTCGCGCGCGGATTCGAGTTGGCTGCAGAAGAGAAAGCCTCGGGCGTCTTCACCACGTTCTTCTCCGCCAATTCAGGTGCCAGTTCGCTCATCGACGAGCCCTCCGGAACCTGAACAAGCTGGGTTACTCCATTGCCCTGCCCCTCATAGTCCAAGGTGCTGCCCCCTCCCAACAGGCGGAAACCAATGTAGCCAAGTCCACCGATGATCAGGACCAAGCTCGCAATGAGCACGGCCATGCCGCGCTGACGGCGCTTGACATATTGGGGTTCCATCGAGCGTCCGATGCGTGAAGGTTTACGGCTCACGTACTTCGTCTCCTACGTTTGAAGGGCTGTGGCCGTTCAACGCGAAATGGCGCGCATCCAGCCAGGATTGCAAAATTTCCACCGCGGCTGCTTGGTCAATCACCGAGCGACCTCGCTTCTCTGATACGCCAGAGGCCCGCAATGCGGAGGAGGCGACCACGGTAGTAAGGCGTTCATCCACCATACGCACGGGCGGAGGTTCTTTCATCCTGTCATCTTTTGCCAAGCGGCGGCGGATACGAAACGCGATTTCCTTGGCATGTTTAACACTTGATGAACCATTGCCCTTGAGATCACGCGGCAAACCAACGGCTACCTCAACCACGTCATACTCGTAAATCAGCTCAAGCAGGCGGTCGATATCACCCTTGTCACGGTCTTTAAACCCGGTCTCACGCCGGACGGTTTCGACCGGCATGGCCAAGCGCGCGTCCCGGTCAGAGACCGCCACGCCGATGCGGACGGTACCGACGTCGAGGCCCAAACGGCGCCCCGGGCCGGGATCGTCCACGCCTGGTTTGTCGGGCTCTACGGCCATCGTGCTCCTCCTGATTCTGCGAGTCAGCTACAACTGCACGCCAACTAGGGCGCGTTCGTTAGTGGGCTTCGAGCTCATCACGGACGGCGTCGAAGGCCTGCTGGAGACCTTCAGCGTTGGCGCCGGAACCTTGAGCCATATCGGGCTTTCCGCCGCCCTTGCCGTCAACATAGCCAGAAATAACCTTGACGAAGTCACCAGCCTTGACGCCGCGCTCGACGGCAGGCTTAGTGGCGCCAACGATGAACGGGAGCTTGCCGCCCTCGTTCTCCGATGCCAGGACAACCACACCGGCGACATCACCGAGACGGTTCTTGATATCCGAGGCCAACGTGCGCAGATCACCGCCGTTTACTCCGTTAGGAAGTTTGACCGATACGAGGGTGAAGTCATTAACGGTGGTCGCACCAGAAATCATCTCCGCGGTCTGCGACATGAGCTGGGCCTTGTGCAGCTCCGCAATCTGCTTCTCAGCGGCTTTGAGCTTTTCCGTCAGCTGCGCGATGCGCTCCGGAAGATCCTCAGTTTGGACCTTGAGCTCGCGGGAGACACCCTCCACAAGGGCGGTCTCCTTCGAGTAGTAGCGGAATGCATCCAGGCCCGAATAAGCCTCGATACGGCGCGCGCCCGAGCCCACGGAGGATTCACCGAGGACAGAGACCGGGCCGATTTCTGCAGTGTTCTTCACGTGCGTACCACCGCAGAGCTCGATGGAGAACGGGCCGCCCATCTCCACGACACGGACCTCGGAACCGTAGTTCTCACCAAAGAGGGCCATCGCGCCCATCTCCTTGGCCTTCTCCAAAGACGTCTCGATGGTATTGACCGGGAAGTGCTGGTCCACCGCCTGGTTCGTCACCAAAGCGATCTCATCGAGCTGCTCCTGGGTGAGCTGGTCGGTGTAGTTGAAGTCAAAGCGCAGGTAGCCGGGTCGGTTCAAGGAACCAGCCTGGACTGCAGTCGGGCCTAGCACTTGGCGCAGGGCTGCGTGGATAAGGTGCGTCGCCGAGTGCGCCTGCACGGCGCCGTGGCGCCATTGTTCATCGACGGCAGCCGTCACGCCGTTGCCCAACTCAAGCCCACCGGCGGTCACCGTAGCCTTGTGCACCCACAGCTTCTTGCCAATCTTCTGCACATCGTTGACCTCAAGGAGGGTCTCGCCCGCGAAGATTCGACCATGGTCGGCGGTCTGGCCACCGGCTTCAGCATAAAGCGGCGACTGGTCCAGGATTACCTCGACGGTATCTCCTGCCTCGACCTCGGTTACCTTCTGACCATCGCGCACAAGGCCGATGACCTTGGCCTCAGATTCCAGGGTCTCATAGCCCGTGAACAACGTCGGGTGGTTATCCACCCAATCGCGGTACAGAGACAAGTCTGCGTGACCATGCTTCTTGGCCTGGTTATCGGCCTTGGCGCGGCGGCGCTGCTCGCCCATGGCGGCGTCGAAGCCTTCCATGTCTACGGTCAAACCGGCTTCCTGAGCCATCTCCAAGGTCAGGTCGATGGGGAAACCATAGGTATCGTGCAGCTCAAAAGCCTTCTCGCCGGAGAGGACCTTCGGGGTGGCCGCACGAGAGGTGCTCTTCAGTTCCTCCACGGCTTCGTCGAAAAGCTTGGTGCCTGACTCCAGCGTCTTCAGGAAGGCCTTCTCCTCCGCCACGGCAACGCGCAGGATACGCTCGCGGTTGTCGGCGATCTCCGGGTAGGACGGGGTCATGGTGTCCATGATGGTGTTCATGAAACGCTCCATGGTCTCACCCTTCGCGCCAAGCAGCTTGGCGGAGCGGATGATGCGGCGCAGCAAGCGACGCAGAATGTAGCCGCGACCCTCGTTACCGGGGGTAACGCCGTCCAAAATGAGCATCATGCCGGTACGCGAGTGGTCCGCCACCACGCGGAAGCGAATGAGGTCTTCCTTCGGAGCATCCGGAACGTACTTCGCACCGGTAAGCTCCTCGGCTACGTCGATGACCGGGCGCAGCAGGTCCGTCTCGTAGACGTTGTCCACGCCCTGCAGGATGCAGGCCACGCGCTCGATGCCCATGCCGGTATCAATGTTCTTCTTGGGCAGCTCGCCCACGATCTCGAAGTTGCCCTTGCCGATGCCTTCGCCGCGCTCGTTCTGCATGAAGACCAAGTTCCAGATCTCCATGTAGCGGTTATCATCCGCAATCGGGCCACCATCCTGGCCATATTCCGGCCCGCGGTCATAGTAGATCTCAGAGCACGGACCGCACGGCCCGGGAATACCCATGGACCAGTAGTTGTCTTCCATGCCGAGGCGCTGGATACGCTCGGTAGGCACGCCGATCTTGTTGTGCCAAATATCGGCTGCCTCATCATCGTCGAGGTAGACCGTGACCCACAAACGCTCCGGGTCGAGGCCCAAACCGCCTTCGTCGACGGAGGTGGTCAGCAGGTTCCAGGCGTGGCTAATAGCGCCTTCCTTAAAATACTGGCCAAAGGAGAAGTTGCCTGCCATCTGGAAGAAGGTATTGTGACGGGTGGTGATGCCCACTTCCTCGATGTCCAAGGTGCGCACGCACTTCTGGATAGAGGTCGCCGTGCCGTTAGCAAAAGGCGGGTTCTGCTGGCCCAGGAAGTAGGGCTTGAAGGGAACCATGCCGGCGTTAACGAAGAGCAGGTTCGGGTCATCCAGGATCAGCGACGCGCTGGGGACGGCCTCGTGGCCGGCCTTGACGAAGTGCTGGGTAAAGCGTTCCCGGATCTCATGAGTCTTCACGAGCAAAATTCCTTCACTGTTGAATGGTTTCTAGTCAGCGCTCAACTTTACCCGTCCGGTGCTGTGCTTAGCGACGCCGCCCCCGGATGATGTCCCGCAGCCTTCCCAGGTACTCGCGCACACGCTTTTCCGCGCCATGGTCGGTGGGGTGATAATACTCTGCATCCGCAAGCGTTTCGGGCAAGTACTGCTGGGACAGTACACCGCGCGGATCATCATGCGGGTATTGATAGCCCACCGCATTGCCCAAGCGTTTCGCTCCCTCATAATGGCCGTCGCGCAGGTGCGCGGGCACATGCCCGCTCTTGCCGGCACGAACGTCGGCCTGGGCCGCGTTGATGGCGTTGATAACGGAATTGGATTTCGGTGCCGTAGCGAGATGGATTGTCGCCTGAGCCAGCGGAATACGCGCCTCGGGTAATCCGATAAGGGCCGCGGCCTCCGCTGCGGCCACGGTAGTGGGCAGCGCGGTGGGATCAGCCATTCCGATGTCTTCGGAGGCATGCACGATAAGCCGGCGGGCGATGAAACGCGGGTCTTCGCCTGCCTCGATCATGCGGGCCAGGTAATGCAGCGCGGCATCCACGTCGGAACCGCGGATGGACTTAATAAACGCGGAGACCACGTCATAATGCTGGTCGCCGTCGCGGTCATAGCGCACCACCGCGCGATTGACGTTTTCTTTGAGAACCTCAACGGTGAGTTCACCGCCATCGGGCACTGCCTCGGCCGCCGCCTCAAGATAGGTCAGTGTGCGCCGAGCATCGCCCCCGGCGAGCAGCACCAGCTGGTCTAGAGCATCGTCCGTTGCGGTGATCCTTCCCGCCAATCCCCGCTCGCTGGTCAATGCGCGCTCGGCGAGGGTGCGCAGGGAGGCGTCGTCCAGCGGCTCCAAGTGCAGCAACAAGGAACGCGAGAGCAACGGCGCCACGACGGAAAAGGAAGGGTTTTCGGTAGTGGCGGCCACGAGCAGCACGGTGCGATTTTCGACGGCCGCGAGCAGCGCGTCCTGCTGAGTCTTGGAGAAGCGGTGCACCTCATCGATGAACAGCACGGTGCGGCGCCCTTGAATCAGCTCACGGCGGGCATGGGAGATCACCTCTCGAACCTGCTTCACGCCGGAGTCTAGGGCGGAAAGCCCAATGAAGTTATCTCCCAAGGAAGATGCGATGAGTGAGGCCAGCGTCGTCTTTCCGGTTCCCGGCGGCCCGTACAGGATGACGGAGGCCTCGCCTGAGCCTTCCACCAGCCTACGCAGCGGGGTTCCCGGCTCCAGGAGGTGCTTCTGCCCCACCACTTCGTCGAGGCTTTGCGGCCGCATGCGCGCGGCCAGCGGCGAACCGGGGTGGGTTGCAAACATATCGGGGCCACCCGGCAGGCTTGGCGCTGACTGGTCATCGCCGAAGAGTGACTCCTGCCCCATCAGGACTCCTGGAGTCGAGAGGCCACGGCTCGCCCGAACTCGGCGACCGCGGAGCACCCGTCATTGCTACATTGCGCGGCAAACCGCGACAGCGCTTCGAAGGTCTCATAAAGATCGCGCCGAATCAGTATTTCATCCTCGCTGAACGGACCATGGTCGGATCGCCGAAGCAGAGAACGGTGCGGGTCACGGTAGATCTCAGCGTTGCCCTCCGCCAACGCGACAACCCCTTCGATCCCGCCGGCGTACATCGTGGTCACGCTCGACAGAGCCCAACCAATGAGGCAGGACACGAGCAACTCGTGCAGCGTCTTCTCATCGGCGAGCTGCGGCCAGACATCGACAATGCGGCGCTGCCAGGCATGGATGAAAAGCCCCGCCTCGGCATCAGTGATCGGCCGAGAGAAAAGAAACTGCGGGAAGCCGGCCACCACGCAGGCCACGTCAAAGCCGACGTTGCGGAAACCGGCCCACTCATAGTCCAAGAAGGTCAGCGTTGAGCCGACGATGATGTTGTCTGGGGACAGGTCGAAGGGAGTAAAAGCGCGGTTGCGGCCAGAACTCAGACTCTGCATGGCGGCACGGGCCAATGTGCGGACGTGTTCCGGCGGTTCCAGTCCTGCCTCACTGAGGATGTCCGCACCAATCAGAATGGAGCTCTGCAAGGAATCATCGCGCAATGCCTGGTGCTCAGCGTATTCGGGATGCCGACGTAACTGGCGCTTGAGCAGGGCGTCATAGTCTTCTTCGCGCCCGGCGGTCCCAGCATGCATTTTGCCCAACGCGCTGCCCAGAGCCCTGAGCAGCTCGCCGCGGTCTTCATCACCGCTGCGCGCAAGGGTGTCCGCCAGGGTGTCGCCTTCGCCGGCGTCGGACAGCACGAGAATGCGCTTGTCCACGTCGTGTGCGAGCAACACAGGTCCTGGACGAACCTCCTCAGACAGCGCCGTGGTGAACTGATAGGCCACCACTTCACGGAGAAGCGCGGCGTCATCAATAGTGTGCCCGGTGACCGGGTTGTACTTGATGACGACCGAACGATGCGGGAAGAAGGCGCTGGGAGTCGTCCGAGCACGAAGTACCACGGCATTGCCCGAGCCGGTGAGTTGCTCAACGTCACTCAGCTCAGGCTCCCCGCCATAGCGCCGCGAAATCATCTGTGAGGCTTCTGCTACCACGGCATCAGCCACAGAATTATTCATGGACTCGTGTCCCGTCGGATTCACTTGCTTGCCTGCTTCCACTTGTTGTCGACCCAATGAGGTACACCCATGGTGTGGGGCCTTTAGGACTCCTTCCCAGCCTTTTCACCCTGGGCTGCCTTCGCAGCCTTCTCCGGCTTGAAGTCCACACCGGTCTCCTTGCGCTGCGCGGCGGGGATGGTGCCGGGGGCATCGGTCAGCGGGTCGACGCCGCCACCGGACTTCGGGAAGGCGATGACATCGCGGATCGATTCGAATCCACCCAGCAGGGAGACGATGCGATCCCAGCCGAAAGCGATGCCGCCGTGTGGCGGAGCACCGAACTGGAAGGCGTCGAGCAGGAAGCCGAACTTCTCCTGCGCTTCTTCTTCGCCGATGCCCATGACGTCGAAGACGCGCTTCTGCACATCCTGGTCGTGGATACGGATGGAACCGCCGCCAATCTCATTGCCATTGCAGACAATGTCGTAGGCATAAGCCAGGGCCTCTCCCGGATTCTGGTCAAAGTTATCCAGGTACTCCGGCTTCGGCGAAGTGAAGGCGTGGTGGACTGCAGTCCACTTGGAGTGGCCCAAAGCCACGTCACCCGAGGCGGTGGCATCGGCGGAGGGCTCGAAGAGCGGTGCGTCGACGACCCAGGTGAAGGCCCAGTCGCCGTCCTTGATGAGGTCGAGCTTCTTCGCAATCTCACCGCGAGCTGCGCCCAGCAGCGCACGGGAAGCCTTGGTCTCGCCGGCAGCGAAGAAGATGGCATCGCCCGGCTTGGCGCCGACGTGGGCGGCAATACCCTCGCGCTCGGCATCCGTGATGTTCTTGGCCACCGGGCCACCCAAGGTGCCGTCCTCGGCAACGGTGATGTAGGCCAGGCCCTTCGCACCGCGCTGCTTTGCCCACTCCTGCCATGCATCGAACTGGCGGCGCGGCTGGGAGGCTCCGCCTTCCATGACGACGGCACCGACGTATTCGTTCTGGAAGACGCGGAAGGTGGTGTCCTTGAAGAAGTCCGTGCACTCCACGATCTTGATGTCGAAGCGCAGGTCCGGCTTGTCGGAACCGTAGTACTTCATGGCATCGGCATAGGTCATGCGCGGGATGGGGGTCTTGATTTCGTAGCCGATGAGCTTCCACAGGGCGGAGACGATCTCTTCTGCCAGAGCAATGACATCATCCTGGTCCACGAAGGACATTTCGACGTCGAGCTGCGTAAACTCCGGCTGGCGGTCAGCGCGGAAGTCCTCATCGCGGTAGCAGCGAGCGATCTGGTAGTAGCGCTCCATTCCGGCGACCATGAGCAGCTGCTTGAACAGCTGCGGGGACTGCGGGAGTGCGTACCAGCTGCCCGGCTTCAGGCGCGCCGGCACGAGGAAGTCACGGGCGCCCTCCGGGGTGGAGCGAGTCAGGGTCGGGGTTTCGATCTCAGTGAAATCGTGGCTGTCCAGGACCTGGCGGGCAGCGCGGTTCGCGGCCGAGCGCAGGCGCAGTGCCTCATGCTGGCGTTCACGGCGCAGATCCAGGTAGCGGTACTTCAAGCGGGTCTCCTCACCGACCTCACCGGAGGAGGACGGATCATCAATCTGGAACGGC
Organism: Corynebacterium sp. HMSC059E07; assembly: GCF_001814395.1. Lineage (NCBI taxonomy): Bacteria > Bacillati > Actinomycetota > Actinomycetes > Mycobacteriales > Corynebacteriaceae > Corynebacterium > Corynebacterium sp. HMSC059E07. The sequence continues at coordinate 217,472 of NZ_KV816329.1, read as the reverse complement.
AGCGCTGCGGACTTGTTGAGTACCTCCAGGTCCGTGACGTTGACCTCAATCTCGCCGGAGGCCAGGTTCGGGTTGGCCGAGCCCTCCGGGCGGGGCTCCACGACGCCAGTGACCTTGACGCAGTACTCGGAACGCAGATCGTGGGCGCGCTCAGCTACCTCGGTCTCGCGGAAAACAACCTGGGCAACGCCGGAGCGGTCACGCAGGTCAATGAAGATAACACCACCGTGGTCGCGACGGCGTGCGACCCACCCCGTCAGGGTGACGGTCTCCCCCGCCAACTCCTTGCGCAGTTCGCCTGCCAAATGTGTACGCAGCACTCTCGTTCAATCCCTTCTCATCGTTGACGCTCACACCCACTCACGCCACGCGTAGACAGCACGCGCCGAGGGATGCAAGTACTTGAACGGCCCAAGTCTACCGCCCGCACCGGACTTGCTCAGCGCTAGGGTGAGCACCGCGCGCATGGCGGTGCACCCACTATCGAGCAGACACCACCACCAGCATGTGGCAAAATCTGGAGCATGACTTTTAAATCTGGCGCCAATTTTGATGGTAAGCGAGCAAGCTCCGGCGGTGGAGGCCGCGGCGGCATGATCGCTACCGGCGGCGGCATTGGTTCACTCCTTCTCATCGGCCTCTATCTCCTTCTCGGCGGCGATCCCGGCGCCATCACCGGAAGCGATCCCCAGGCCGACCAGGCCCAGGTCGGCCCCGAAGAAAGCGGGGAGGACGCGTTTGCGCACTGCCAAACCGCTGAAGACGGCAACAAGTATGACGATTGCCGCGTCATGTTTGCAGCCCAGTCCGTGGACAAGGTCTGGGCCCAGCAGTTGCCGGATCAGGCTGGCATCAAGTACGTCGAACCGGGCCGCGTCATCTTCAACAACACCACCATGTCTGGCTGCGGTCAGGCTTCGGGCGCCACGGGCCCGTTCTATTGCCCGGCGGATGAGTCGGCCTACTTCGACACCGCCTTCTTCGACCAGCTCCGCAATTTCGGCGGTGAGAATGCCCCGCTAGCCCAGATGTATATCGTGGCCCACGAATTCGGCCACCACATTCAAAAGCTGGAAGGAACTCTCAGCCTGTCGAATTACAACGAACCCGGCGAGGATTCCAACGCGGTGAAGATTGAGCTGCAAGCCGATTGCTATGCCGGCCTGTGGGCGCACTACGCCGACAAGGGTGACGATGCCCTGCTCGAAACCATTACCGAGCAGCAGGTGACTGATGCCGTCAACACTGCACGCGCCGTGGGCGATGACAACATTCAGCGCCGCTCAGGCGGCGAAGTACGCCCCGATACGTGGACGCATGGCTCTTCCGAAGACCGCGCGCAGTCGTTCCTCGCCGGTTATAATTCCGGCAAAATGGAGCAGTGCGACACCTTGGGCCGTGAGGTTTACAAGTCTTAGGGTCTTAAGAAGCGCCCACCCCAAGGTCGCACCACCCCCAAATGTGCCACATTAGCCCAAATTAGATTCACATACACCAGGTGTTTACCTGCCGTACACCTTAATGCTTTAAGGTAGTCAAGTTCCCGCCGGTTCGTGGTGGGTTCCGCTCTGTCTTTAAAAGCATAAAAGAACTGCGCGTGATGTCATTATCACCTGCACCGCGGTAGGTATGGTGCTGCCCGCGCCAACGCCGAATGCGCCCCGCCCGCGGCCTGCTCACGCTGTCTCATCACGCAGCGTTCTCTTCATGAAAGGAACGACGTTTTGAGCACCGCCACGCCGACGATGCCTGATCTTGAGTCGATGAATGGCAAGAACAAGGACTGGATTTGGCACCTGTTCTTCGGCGCCATCACGGCTGTCACCCTGATCTTTTTCATCATTTGGGGCAACGGAGAAGTTGCTGAGGGAACCAACAAGGTAGTCCTTGTTACAGCAATTATCTTCGCTGTCTTTATGGCCTTCAACATTGGCGGCAATGACGTCGCCAACTCCTTCGGTACCTCCGTGGGCGCGGGAACCCTCTCCATGAAGCAGGCCCTCGCTGTCGCGGCGGTCTTTGAGGTATCCGGAGCCATCCTCGCCGGCGGCGAGGTGACTGATACGGTCCGCTCCGGAATCGTGGACCTCGATGCCATCGATGGCCTCGACCCGATGGAATTTGTCTACATCATGATGGCGTCACTCCTCGGCGCTGCCATCTGGCTTTTGGTAGCCACCCGCATGGGCTGGCCGGTTTCTACCACCCACTCCATCGTCGGCGGCATCGTCGGCGCCGCTCTGACCGTCGGCTTCATCACCGGCAAGGGCGGCATGGACATGGTGCAATGGGGCGGAATCGGCACAATCGCTTTCTCCTGGGTGCTTTCTCCGGTTCTCGGCGGTATTGCCGCATACCTCCTTTTCAAGTGGATCAAGTCTTCCATCTTGGTGTACAACGACGCCGCGGACGAACGCCTGCGTGACATCAAACTTCGCCGCGCCGAGCTGCGCAAGGAACACAAAACCCGCTTCGAGCGCATGAACGAGCTGCAGCAGATCTCCTATACAAATGCGATGGCTCGCGACGCCGCCCTTACCGCCGAAGAGGACTACGACCCAGAGGCTCTCGAGTCCGACTACTACCGCGATCTGCACAACCTCAACAAGGATCTCGAGGATGTCAATGCACACCGCGCGCTCGAGAACTGGGTTCCACTGCTCGCAGCTCTGGGTGCCGTGATCATCTCCGCGATGTTGCTCTTCAAGGGCCTGAAGCACACCGGCATCGATGTCACCGCCCTAGAAACTTTCCTAGTCATGGGCATGGTTGGAGCCATAGTCTGGATGGCCGTCTTCATCTTTGCCCGCTCCCTGAAGAAAAAGTCCCTGAAGCGCTCTACCTTCCTCCTCTTCTCGTGGATGCAGGTCTTCACCGCCTCCGCCTTTGCGTTCTCGCACGGTTCCAATGACATCGCCAACGCCATCGGCCCCTTCGCTGCAGTCTTCGATGTCTTGCAGACCAACCAGATCTCCGATGAAGTTTCCGTGCCGCTGCCGGTCATGGTAGCCATGGGCATCGCCTTGGTTTCCGGCCTTTGGTTCATCGGCCGCTTCGTCATCCAGACCGTGGGTTCTGGCCTCACTCAAATGCACCCCTCCTCCGGTTTCGCTGCCGAGCTGGCCGCTGCTGCCGTCGTCATGGCTGCTTCCCTCTTGGGCCTGCCGGTGTCCTCTACCCACATCCTCATCGGTGCCGTCCTTGGTGTCGGCATTGTGAACCACGCCGCCAACTGGAAGTTGATGAAGCCCATCGCTTTGGCATGGGTCATCACCCTTCCGGCGGCCGCCGCCATCGCTGCGGCGACGGTGGCCATCCTGCGCGTCGTCTTCTAAAGGTCAACGCATCGCGCATACCGCATTCTCGCCGTGAGTTTCCCCGACCACCGGGGTTGCTCACGGCGAGATTTTTCTTATCGCTTGAGCCTTAAGCACATATCCGAGAACCCGTACACTTAGGCGGCATGAGCGACAACTCCCTGGCCAGATTCTTTTCCGCTTTTAATGACATTGAGCAGTTCCTCCGCCAAGCTATCGGGGCAAAGAACTCTGATTCTTTCTGGTGGATTGTTGATCGCGCCCACGACAAACACCTTTTAAGCAAGCGCCAAGCAGAACAGCTGAAGGACTTTAGCAACCTCCGCAACGCCATCGCCCATGGCCGCTACTTCAGCGGTGAGCCCATCGCTACCCCACACCCTCACGTCATCAAGCAGCTCGAAAACCTGCAACGCCTGCTCACGGATCCACCCACAGCGCAGGCTCTGCTCGCTAGCCGTAACGTGACCACCCTTGCCCCTGACACCCCGATCATGGAGGCCTTGAAGCTTATTGACACGACCGGCTATTCCCAGATCCCAATCTATGAGTCTGGGACTTACCAGGCGCTTCTCACCACCAACGTCATTGCCCGATGGGTTGCGGCAGATCTCGGTGACGACGGTGTGATTAACGCGGCGTCGATTAGCACTGTGCTGGAATTCGCAGAGCGCAAGGACCGCGCAGAGTTCCTGCCCCGCACCGCCAGCGCGCAAGAGGTCATCGACGCCCTCACCGACCCTGCGGCAGACGGCACCCACCCCGGCGCGGTCCTCCTCACCGAGCACGGCAAACCTTCCCAGCGCCCGGTATCCATTGCTACGCCTGCCGACCTCGCGACATTGGTTGCTGCAGTCGAATGGGAATAACTCCCCTCCCTAACCTTGTTGACATGACATAGAAAGGAGGATGTCATGCAATTTGGAGTCTTTAGCATCGGCGATGTCACCCAGGACCCGACCACCGGACGCACCCCCACCGAGGCCGAGCGCATCCGCGCTATCACGGAGATTGCCCTCAAAGCAGAAGAGGTGGGCCTCGACGTCTTCGCCACCGGCGAGCACCACAACCCACCCTTTGTGCCCTCGGCACCCACCACCCACCTGGCATACATTGCGGCACAGACTAAGAACCTTCAACTCTCCACTGCCACCACGCTGATCACTACCAACGACCCTGTTCGCCTCGCCGAGGACTACGCATTCCTCCAGCACCTGGCAGATGGGCGCGTCGACCTCATACTAGGCCGCGGCAACACCGGCCCGGTTTACCCGTGGTTTGGCAAGGACATCCGTGAGGGCATTCCCCTCGCAGTGGAGAACTACCACTTGCTGCGCCGCCTCTGGCGCGAACCCGTCGTGTCCTGGCAAGGAAAGTTCCGCACCCCGCTGCAGGGTTTTACTTCCACGCCCGCGCCTCTCGATGGCATCCCACCCTTTGTCTGGCACGGCTCCATTCGCTCCCCACAGATTGCGGAACAGGCAGCTTTTTACGGCGATGGCTTCTTCCACAACAACATCTTCTGGAACAAGGAGCACACCGCGAAGATGGTGAACCTCTACCGCAATCGCTACGAGTCCTATGGCCACGGCCGCGCCGACCAGGCCATCGTGGGCCTCGGCGGGCATGTCTTCATCGCGCCCACGGAGCAGCAGGCAAAGGACTTCTTCCGCCCCTACTTCGACAGTGCCCCGGTGTACGGTCATGGCCCCTCCTTGGAGGAGTTCACGGCACAGACCCCGCTCACCGTAGGCACCGTAGAACAGGTAGTGGAGCGCACATTACAGTTCGCAGATTGGGTGGGTGATTACCAGCGCCAGCTCTTCCTCATCGACCACGCTGGACTGCCTCAGGAGGTGGTGCTCGAGCAAATCGAAATCCTTAGTACCCAGGTGGTGCCCGAGCTTCGCCGCCGCTTTGAGGAACGCCGCCCAGATCATGTACCTTCTGACCCGCCCACCCATGCCACGCTCGGCGCTTATGCCCCGCACGCGCTGGTCAACCCTGGAGAGGAGAAGTAGTTGCGCTCTCTCGTACTCGTTACGGCTGGACTCTCATCACCCTCCTCGACGCGTGCGCTTGGCGACGCCCTCTCCGCCGCCACCACCGCCCGCGTTAGTGCCCGAGGTGAAGGCGTCGACGTGACCGTCGTCGAGCTGCGCGAGCTTGCCGGAGAGTTGGCAGAAGCCATGACCAACTGGGTTTCACCCACACCCCGCCTCCATGCCGCACAGACTGCTGTGACCAAGGCGGACGGTCTCATCGCCGTCAGCCCGGTGTTCCAGGGCAGTTATTCGGGTTTGTTCAAGATGTTCTTCGACACTTTAGAGCCGCATTCACTGGAGGGACTGCCCACGCTCATCGCTGCCACTGGCGGCTCGAGCCGGCACGCGCTTGTGCTCGACTATGCTCTGCGCCCGCTGCTTAACTACCTGCATGCCACAGTGGTCCCCACCGGGATCTTCCAGGCCACGGAAGACTTTGGCACTGCAGAAGGCGCGCGCAATGACAAACGCATAGAACGCGCCGCCGAGGAGCTAGCGGACCTCATGGTGCGCCCGCTCGACCGGGTCTCTGGACTTGCCGGGAGGCTCGGCGAAGCGGAGGAAGCGCCCCAGGGGGAGCTATCACAGGACGTCGATCCAGACCCTTCAGGATTCCGCGCGCTGCTTTCCCGCCACGACGGGCAGCCGAGCTAAGCGGTTGCGGAGGGCTCTCGGTACTATCGTAAGGCGACACTTATCTAACGCTCCCAAGGAGGTTTCACCCCCACATGACAATTAGCGTGACCGATATCTTCTCCATCGGAATCGGCCCCTCCTCCTCCCATACAGTCGGCCCCATGCGCGCGGCTAAGGCCTTCCTCGAGGCGCTTGATCAACACCCGGCCAAGGTCCACACCGTACTGCGCGGTTCCCTATCCGCTACCGGCCGCGGCCACGCCACGGATCGCGCCGTGATTCTGGGCCTCGCCGGATGGGATCCGCTGTCCGTGCCACTCGACGCAGAGCCACGCGCCGATGCCTTTATCCCCACCGAGGGCACCATTTCTGGCCCCGCAGGCGAAGTGCAGTACAGCATCGAATTCAACAACGAACCGGTGCCGGAACACCCGAACTGCCTCATCTTTACGGCCTGGGACGAGAACGGCAGGGTACTCGCCGAGAATGCAGAGTACTTCTCCGTCGGCGGCGGCTTTATCCTGTCCCGCGAGGAATACGATGCCCAGCTCCAAACTGACACCGGTGTGCCAGCCGGTGTCGCCGCGGCCACCGCTGAAGACACCGTTCCTTATGAGTTCCAGTCCGGCGAACACCTGCTTCACCTGTGCGCGGCCAATGACAAAGCTATCTGGGAAATCGTCGCCGCCAACGAGGCCGTGTTGCACCGCGAAGAAGGCGGTCTCGACTACGTCTACCAGCACCTTGACTTGGTCTGGGATATCATGCGCGAGTGCGTGACCGAGGGCATTTCCTCCAAGGGAATCCTTCCCGGTGGCCTGCGCGTGAACCGCCGCGCGCCACGCATGTACCAACAACTTCTGGCCAAGCAAAACGACGAGTCCTGTGGCTTGTCCGCGATGGAATGGGTCAACCTCTACGCGCTTGCCGTCAACGAACAGAATGCCGCCGGCGGCCGCGTCATCACCGCCCCCACTAACGGCGCGTGTGGCATCATCCCCGCCGTGCTGCACTACGCGCGTGACTTCCAGGCCGATTTCACCCGCTCCGATGCCCGCCGCTACCTGCTGACCGCAGGTGCCATTGGTATCATCATCAAGTCCAATGCCTCGATTTCCGGCGCCGAGGTGGGCTGCCAGGGCGAGGTTGGCTCAGCGTCCTCCATGGCAGCTGCTGGCATGGCAGAACTACTCGGAGCAACACCGGAACAGGTGGAAAATGCCGCCGAGATCGCCCTTGAGCACAACCTCGGCCTGACCTGTGACCCCGTCGGCGGCCTCGTACAGATTCCCTGCATCGAGCGCAACGCCATCGGCGCGGTCAAGTCCATCAACGCCGCGCGCCTTGCGCTCATGGGTGAGGGCACGCACCACGTTACCCTCGATAACGCGGTGCGCACCATGGCCGAAACCGGACGCGACATGCTCTCCAAGTACAAGGAGACCTCGCTCGGTGGCCTGGCGAAGACGATGGGCTTCACCGTCTCGCAGGTGGAGTGCTAAACCACTGCGCTGAGCTGCTTGACGACGTCCCCCACCGGGACGTCGTGCTGCTCGTGCGCGCGCAGATCCTTCAGCGCCACGGTGCCAGACTCTAGCTCCTGGTCACCGAGGACGAGTGCGAAGCGGGCGTTGGCGCGATCAGCGCCCTTCATCGCGCCCTTGAGGCCGCGGTCGCCGAAGGACATGTCCGCGGAAATGCCGGCCTTGCGCAGGTCATTAATGATGCTGACCATCTTCTGCTTCGCCGCAGCGCCCAAAGCAACGCCATAAACGGCCACGCGCTCTTCGACGCCGTCGAGCTCCACGCCCTCGGCTTCCAGAGCCAAAACCGTGCGGTCTACGCCGAGACCATAGCCGATACCGGACAATTCCTGTCCGCCGAGCTGAGCCATGAGCCCGTCGTAGCGGCCGCCGCCGCCAATGCCGGACTGCGCGCCGAGGCCATCGTGGACAAATTCGAAACAGGTCTTCGTGTAGTAATCAAGACCGCGGACCATGCGCGGGTTGATGGTGTAGGGCACGCCCATGTCATCGAGCAAGCCAGTGACCGTCTCAAAGTGCTCGCGGCACTCGGCATTGAGGTGATCGAGCATGAGGGGGGCGTCGACAAGCTGCTCCTGGACCTCCGGGCGCTTGTCATCGAGCACGCGCAGCGGGTTCAGCTCCACGCGAGCCCTGGTTTCCTCGTCGAGGTCCAGCTTGAACAGGAATTCCTGCAGCTTCTCACGGTAGGCCGGGCGGCAGTCGTGGTCACCCAAGCTGGTCAGCTCCAGACGGAACTGGCTAAGCCCCAGGCTGCGGTAGGAGCGGTCCGCTAGCGCGATGATTTCCGCGTCCAGCGCTGGATCATCGACACCAATGGCCTCGACGCCGACCTGCTGCAGCTGGCGGTAGCGGCCAGCCTGCGGGCGTTCGTAGCGGAAGAAGGGGCCAAAGTAATTGAGCTTGACCGGCAACTGACCGCGGTCGAGGTTGTGCTCAATAACTGCGCGCATAACACCCGCGGTACCTTCGGGGCGCAGAGTCACGGAGCGGTCGCCGCGATCGGCGAAGGTGTACATCTCCTTCGACACGACGTCCGTGGACTCCCCCACGCCGCGGGCGAACAGCGACGTGTCCTCAAAGACGGGGAGTTCGATGTGTTGGAAGCCGGACAGATGTGCCTGATGCACGAAGGTCTCACGAACCTTGGCAAAGATGGCCGATTGCGGCGGAACGTAGTCCGGCACACCCTTGGGCGCGGACAGGGCTTTGAACTGCTTCTTATCACTCACGCCCTTTAGAGTACATCCCCCGCCGCACGGAGAAACGGATTAGTCGCGCGTTCGCGGCGCATCGTCGATGTTGGGCCGTGGCCCGGCAAGATAGCAAGGGAATCATCAAGGCCCCACACCGGACCGCGCAATGAGCGCTGCATCGCCGCGGGATCGGAATGCGGAAGGTCTGTACGGCCGATCGAGCCCTTGAATAACACGTCACCGGTCAGCGCAAAATCCTCGGCCACGAGCATGACGCACCCCGGTGAATGCCCCGGCGCATGGAGTAATTCAAACTCCAGGCCGACGAGGCTCAGCGTTTCACCACCCAGCAGATCACGCCGGTCCGCCACCTGCTTCATGGAAGCGGCGGCGAAAAGCATTTGCGACTCGGGAGATACTCCGGAGCCATCCACCAACATGAACGCGTCATCCGGGTGGATGTAGACCGGCAGGTCAAACTCAGCGGCATCACGCGTGTGGTCAATGTGACCGTGGGTGAGCACGACGGCCTCAAATTCCAGGGACTTCTCACGCGCGAGCTGCTCAAGGCGCTCGCGCGTGTGCATCCCTGGGTCCACGATGAACGCCCGCGAGCCGTTAGCCACAACATAGGTGTTGGTTTTATAAGGCCCTGCGGCGAAACCGTAGATATCGGGTGTGTTCATTACTTGAGGGCGGCCAGTGCTGCGTCGTAGTCCGGTTCAGTCGTAACCTCCGGCACCAGCTCGGTGTAGGTCACCTTGTGGTTCTCGTCGGTGACGATGACCGCGCGGGCAAACAGGCCCTTGAGCGGGGAGCCTTCCAGGACGAGGCCCAGCTTGTCGGCGAAATCGGAACGGAAATCAGAAGCGCTGACGACGTTCTCAATACCTTCAGCAGCGCAGAAACGCTCCTGCGCGAACGGCAAGTCACGGGAGACGGACAAGACAACGGTGTTCTCCAGACCAGCCGCCTCTTGATTGAATTTGCGCAGCTGCGCTGCACACACGCCGGTATCCACGGACGGGAAGCAGGACACCACCAAGCGCTTACCAGCAAAGTCCGCATTGGTTAGCTCAGACAAGTCGGTGCCGACGAGGGTGAAGTCCGGCAGGGCGTCACCGACCTTCGGCAGCTCAGCATTGGTTTCGACGGGTTCATTCTGAAGATTCGTAGTAGCCATGGCACCCAAGCGTACTGACGTGCGGGGCGGCGCGCCACGGTGAACTAGCGTGCGGTTAGGATAGGTGGGTCAAAGTTTTTAAACCACCACTGTGGAGGAAACATAGGTGTCTACTAACAGCCAGCGCTTGGATGATGCGCTCAACCAGCTCGATCGCGAGCTGAAATCCCGCGACCGTAAACAGAAGAGCCGCCCGCTCGGCGTCGTTTTGATGGCCGCCGTCGTTATTGTTGCCCTCGTCGGCGGTATCTGGTTCTTGGCCACGCGCTCGCCGGAGGAAGAAGAGATTCAGGCCTCGGAAACCTCCGCCGCTGATACGCCCACTGAAGCCCCTACCGCCGAAGCATTGAGCGGCAAGCGTGCTAAGCCGCTCGGTGAGACCGTCACCTGTGAGTACAACGAGACTGGCGACTCTTCCCGCGATGTCCCTACTCCGCAAGGAAAGAACATTCCTGCCAAGGGTGAAGTGACCGTCAATTTCGCCACCAAGCAAGGCGATATTGAGATGACTCTCGATCGCTCACTTGCTCCGTGTACCGTCAACGCAATCACGGACATGATTTCCGCGAAGTACTACGACGACACCGTGTGCCACCGCATGACGGAGGGCACCCTCTCCGTCCTGCAGTGCGGTGATCCGACCGGCAAGGGTTCTGGTGGACCGGGCTTCCAGTTTGCCAATGAGTACCCCACCGATGAGGCTGACGACGCCGCTAAGGCACAGCCTGCTCTGTACCCGAAGGGTTCCATCGCCATGGCTAATGCCGGCGAAGACACCAATGGTTCCCAGTTCTTCATTAACTATAAGGACTCGCAGCTTCCGCCCTCCTACACCTATTTTGGCGACCTGACGGAGAAGGGACAGAAGACCATCGACGCCATCGCTGCCAAGGGTGTCAAGGATGGGCAGTCCGACGGCGCTCCCGCTGAGGAAGTTCGCATCACCAAGGCAACCGTCGAGAGCTAAGTTTTACCCCCTTTACGGTGGCCGGCCCCGCTCGCATTCAGCGAGCGGGGCCTTTCCCATTCCAACCGCCCTTCCCCACCTGGACTAAGAATTTCTTAGCCTTGAGCTGTTCATTTGGCAAACTATTCGCTACGCCCACACACTACCGTGCAGCAAACCCCAGCTCACATACGACGGACAGCAACCACACAGATTCATCAGTTGATCGCTAGATCCCTTGCAAAACCCGCAATGTCTCAGTAGCATCTGTGAGGTCTTTGAAATTCCCGAGATGTATAAGGAACGAGAATGAAGCTCTTCTCCCGTAAGGCCCTTGTTGCTGCTGCTACCACCGCTGCCGTTTCCCTGTCCGGCGTGACCGTTGCTACCGCTGAGACCGCCAACGATAACACCGCCGCGGTAAACGAACCCACCAACGACGCTCCTAAGTCTGAGGGCGAGGACAACAACAAGAAGGACGACAAGAAGGACGACAAGAAGGACGAGGAGTCTTCTTCTTCCTCCTCCGATGACTCCGAGGGTTCCTCCATCTCCGACATGAAGCCGTCCGAGATCCGCGACTGGATCGCTGTCTTCACCGCCATCATCGGCGCTCTGGGCACCGTCTTCGCTTTCTACAACAAGAACTTCGCGAAGTAAGTCAGACCCACTTAAGTCAGACTTTCCGTTCACATTCGAATCAGATTAGGAAATCCTATGAAGTTCTTCTCCCGTAAGTCCATCGTTGCCGCTGCTACCGCTGCAACCATCGCTTTCTCCGGCACCGCAGTTGCTTCCGCAGCTCCGGTTGAGGATGACAGCTCCTCCAAGGCTTTCTTCGCTCTCTCCTCCGACGATGAGGGTAACGTCAGCCCGAAGGAAATCCGCGAGTGGATTAAGGTCTTCACCTCCATCATCGGCGCCATGGATGACGCAATGCGTCTCGGCGATAAGCTCGCTGGTATCAAGTAAGCCACACGCGCCGCTCTCTCCCCTTGCGCAATCCGCGCAGGGGGAGATTTTTCGTTTTCCTGGACAGCGGATTCAACGCCCAAACACGACGCGGCTTCTCAGCCCGGCTACTCTTGCAACCTAGAAGACTGTTCCTAGTCCTGTGCATCTACTTCCTCGATGCGCTCGGCGCCGAGAACGTCCTTGAATACGGAGGCATCAACAAGCTGGCCTCGTCGGATGACGGAAATCTGGCCGGTTGGCTCCAGGATCATCAGTTGCACATCGCTGCGCCGGCCGAGGCCAGCTTTACGCACGGCGGAGTTAATGTCTCTTTCAGTGATGTGGGCGAAACTCATATTGTCTTCCTGCAGCTGCCCCTTATAGACCAGCAATACCGGCTTGCGGTCAATAAACCGTGACCACGTCACCAATTGGCGGAATGTGCCGAAGGCGGCCTCCAAAAGCATGAGGGTAAACAGGCCAATGATGCCGGCGGCAAGCGTCGGTGGGTTGCCCACAATAACGCGGCCCGAGACCGCACCAAACATAATGATGATGACAGCATCAGAGGCAGTGATGGACGTCAGAACACGGCTGCCAAAGAGCTTGACCAAGACCATAAAGGCCAAATAAATCCCCAGCGTCGCGAGCATCACCAGTGGGATTCGGTGAGGCTCGATACCTAGCTGGTACATTGCCTCGCGTCCAAACAGCCTCAGTGTATCCACAGCTTTCCACCATACCTTCCGCACGAGGAAAGCCCGCACGATAGTGCGGGCTTGTGCATCAGTACAGACTAGATGTTGAACTGCTTGCGCAGCTGCTCAATCAGCTGCTGCACCGGTGCTGGGAGCGCAGCAACCGGCATGTTGATGGCACCAATCACAGCGGCAATGGCGGCGGCGATAGCGGCGGTGATACCCACACCTAGGCCGATGGAGGAAGCTGCATCCTTGGCGGAACCAGTATCCTTCGGGTCCTTCGCGTCGTCGTCACCGTCGAGGGAAATCGGAAGGGCGGCTTCAGTGCCAGCATCGGTAGTAATGAGCAGCTTCTGCTCGCCCTTCAGCCCCTCCGGGATGGTGAGCTTGACGGTTGCACGCCCGCGCTCGCCGAACTGCTCGTCACCGGGCTGTGCTGCGTTGTCAATGTCTGCCTCGGCCTTAGCGTCACCCAGTGCAACGGTGACCTTCTTAGCCTGTGGCTCTTCTGCGTTGGAGTAGTTCAGGGAGGAAAGGTCGACTGTGATCTCCTCCCCCGGCTTCAGGTCACCAGACACGTGGGCACCAATCTGGCCCTGGCCGGTGCGGACCTTGGACTCGCCGGAAGCGATGTAGTCAATCATCGCCTGGGTGTCCATGTAGCCAACGTCATTGCGGTTCTTGATGGAACCGGGCTCAAAGAAGCCATCGCCGCCGGCCTCCGTCTCGCTGGAGGCAAGGAAGGAGGACAGAGCAATGCTGTAGTTCTTCTCCGGGTCAATCGGTTCACCGTTAATGGTGACAGACTTAACGCGCTTGCCCTGCTCAGCCTTCTGGTCGTAGACAACGGTGACGTTGTTGGACAGGCCCAGAGCCAGGCGCGGGCGGGACTGGCCAGGCTTCCACTGGTTCTCCAGTGCGGTGATGAAGGCAGCGCCGCTGACCTCCGCGGTAATCACGGAGTTACCGAAAGGCTGGACGGCAAAGATGTCCTGGTAGGTAACATCACCTTGCTTGAGGTCGGCGCGCACACCGCCCGCGTTCATGACACCGATTTCGATGTCCTTGTCCGTCTGCTTAGATAGAGCAAAGCGCTGGCCATCGGCAATAAAGTTGTTGAGGGTCGACTCCACACCGCGGTTGGTACCGGTGTCCTTGCCCTCATCAGAACCGCGGTACATGGCCTTCTCGGTGGTACCAGCAGTCTTGGCACCCTCAATCTCCGCTACCTTCTTTGCTTCCTCGACGATCTTAGCCACCTCGGGGTCGTCTTCGAGGCCCTGCAGCTGGGCGAAGACCTCTGCGTTGGCCACGTCGTACTGCTTGAGATCAATCTTGGTGATTTTCTTCTCGGCTTTGTCGAAGGTGATGTCGGCGTCGTTAAGCACCTTGCCGTACTCGTAGCCCTGTGCCCAGTACAGCGGCATTGCCCCCTCACGAGCAACCTCGCCCTGGGTCTTAACGTGAGTATCACCGCCAAAGAGGATATCCACATCCTTGCTGAAGCCCTCCGCGTACTGCTGAGCGTCCTCGTGCATGAGCGCCACAACGACGTCAGCCTTGCCGGATTCCTTCAGTCGGCTGGCTTCCTTATTGGTGGCCTCGACCGGGTCGGAGAACTCGACGCCCGGGATGGACGCAGCGGACACCTTGTACTTGGTGTTCTCGGTGACGGTACCAACGAAGCCCACCTTCACGCCGTCTACCTCCTTGACGAAGGAAGCATCGAGCAGAGGCTTGCCATCTTTGGTGACGTTGGCGCCCAGGATCGGGAAGTTGGACTGGTCCTTGATACGGCCCATCAGGTCATCGGTGCCCTTGTCGAACTCGTGGTTGCCCACGGCCGTGACATCGAGATTCATAGCATTGAGGGCCTCGTTGGTGTACTTGTCCTCAGAAATCGCAGACACGAAAGCGGAACCACCAACGTTATCACCGGAGGAGGTCAAGGCGTACTCCTGGTCCTTGTTGACGGCCTTGATGAGCGCAGCCATGCGAGCAGCGCCCATCTCGGAGTAACCAACCAGTTCCTCGGATTCCTTGTCAAAGTTTTCGGCCAGCTCAAGGTGGCCGTGGAAGTCGGTGAAGTTGGTGACGGAAATGGTCACCTGGTCGGCCTCAGCGGCGAAGGCAGGCGCGCCGGAGACGGCAACGGCGGTGACGGTGGTGGCGGCCAGAAGCTGGCCAAAGCGACGGAAGTTCACGTGGATCTCCTGGGTATGAGAGAAATCTTGTCCACGTGTTTATAACGCATCCATCACGATTGCGCAGCGCTTGCTGATGCCACGACCAGCGCGTTCACCAAACATCTCCCCTAGTTTCACCCAGGCGCAACCTCCCGTTCAGCCACACACCCCCGGTTGAGGGGTGATGCCTTAAGCCGTGACGCGATAGACGTCGAAGACGCCCTCGGTGTTACGCAGGGTTGTCATCAACTGCCCCAGCTGCTTGGTGTCAGAAACCGAGAAGGTGAAGCGCACAGTCGCAATGTGGTCATCGCCGCGATTGGAGGTCATCGACAATACGTTGAGGCTCTGATCGCTAAAGATGCGGGTGAGCTCAAAGAGCAGACCTTGACGGTCAATGGCCTCTAGCTGCAGCGTTGCGGAGAAGGCACCGGAAGACTTCGGCCCGCCAGCCCACTCCACCTGCATCATGCGCTCGGGTTCCGACTTGAGCTTTTCAGCATTGGTGCAGTCAGCTCGGTGCACGGACACACCACCGCCGCGGGTCACGAAGCCAAAGATGGCGTCACCAGGCACAGGCTGGCAGCACTTCGCCAGCTTGGCCATGACGTCCGGGCTGCCCTCCACCAAAATTCCGGTGCCGGATGCGGAATCCTTCGTGTGCTGAGCGCGGGAATTCTCCAGCTCGCTGAGCGGGGTACGAGAAGCCAAGGCATCGACTGCATCGTCCCTGTCTCCGAAGAGCGCCATGAGCTGGTTGGCAACGTGCTGAGCTGAGACATGGCCGGCGCCGATGGCGGTATAGAGCGCATCCACATCCGGGTAGTGCAGCTGCTCGGCTACCTGCTTCATCGAGCTAGCGGTGAACAGCCGGTGCATGGGCAAGCCGCCACGCTGGACCTCGGCGGCCAAGGCATCCCGCCCGGCTTCGAGGTGCTCCTCGCGGCGTTCCTTGGCAAACCACTGCCGCACCTTCGTCTTAGCCCGTGGCGAGACCAAGAACTCCTGCCAATCCCGCGAGGGACCCGCATTCGGATCCTTGGAGGTGAAAATCTCAACTTTATCGCCGGACTTCAGCTCCGATTCCAATGCCACGAGCTTGCCGTTGACCTTGGCACCAATGCACCTATGGCCTACCTCCGTATGCACCGCATATGCGAAATCCACGGGGGTGGAACCAGCGGGCAAATTGATCACGTCACCCTTCGGGGTAAACGCAAAGATTTGCTTGGCGGTCAGGTCATAACGCAGAGAGTCCAGGAACTCATTGGGATCAGCGGCTTCCTTCTGCCAATCCAACAACTGGCGCATCCACGCCATCTGATCCACTTCTTCTTGGTGGCCGGAATTCCTGCCCTTGGTCTCCTTATAACGCCAGTGTGCCGCAACGCCAAACTCGGCGTTGTAATGCATCTCGTGCGTGCGCACCTGCACCTCAAGGGTGGAGCCGCCGTCCGCGATAACGGTGGTATGCAGCGACTGGTAGACGCCGAAGCGTGGCGAGGAGATGTAATCCTTGAAGCGCCCCGGAAGAGCCTGGTACAACGAGTGCACCACGCCGATGGCGGCGTAACAGGAGTTGATGTCGTCGACGAGGATGCGGATTCCGACGAGATCGAAGATCTCCGCAAAGTCACGCCCACGAACGATCATCTTCTGATAAATCGACCAGTAGTGCTTCGGGCGCCCCATCACCTCGGCTTGAATGCCGTTTGCCTTGAGGGCTTGGCTTACCTGGGCCTTGATTTCCTTGAGCGCTTTATCGCGTGAGGGAGCGCGATCCGCCACCATGCGCACGATCTCGTCGTACTTCTTGGGATACAGAATCGCGAAGGCAAGATCTTCGAGTTCCCACTTAACGCTTGCCATACCCAAGCGGTGAGCAAGCGGCGCAATGACGTCAAGGGTTTGCCGCGCCTTCTTCGCCTGCTTCTCCGGCGGGAGGAAGCGCATGGTTCGCATGTTGTGCAGGCGATCGCACACCTTGATGACGAGCACGCGCGGGTCCGTAGCCATGGCCACGATCATCTTGCGGATTGTCTCGGCTTCGGCGGCGGCGCCGAGGGCGACCTTGTCGAGCTTCGTTACGCCATCGACGAGCCGGGCCACCTCGGGACCGAAATCACGGGTGAGGTCCTCCAGCGAATAGTCAGTATCTTCCACTGTATCGTGCAGCAAGGCCGCCGCAACGGTCGTGGTGTCCATGCCGATCTCCGCCGCGATGGTTGCCACCGCAAGCGGATGCGTGATGTAAGGCTCGCCGGACTTGCGAAATACGCCTTCGTGCAGCTGCTCCGCCGTCGCATAGGCCTTGTTGAGAAGCTCCGCGTCTGCCTTCGGGTGAAACTCCCGGTGGATAGACATCAACGGGTCCAGCGCCGGATTGATCTTTACGCGTCCGCCCGTCAGCGAGCGCGCCAAGCGGGCGGACATGCCGCGCACACTGCCCGGCCGCCACGCAGTCTTGTCCTGCTTTTCAGTCGTCATGTCTGCCTCCGCGAAGTAGCTTAGGCATACAACCTTAGTCCTTTGCTCCCATCTGATTGAGCACAATCAGTGGGGAACCTTGCAGTCGCTCACGTCCTTGGAGTCCATTGACCTCCAGAACCACGACGTTGCCCGCTACTTCCGCGCCCGCTGATTCCAGCAGCAATGCGGCTCCGTGGAGGGTACCGCCGGTGGCGAGGACATCGTCGACAAGCACGATGCGCTTGCCCTTAATGTCAATACCACTGTTTGGGATCTCCAGCGCTGCCGTGCCGTACTCCAGCTCATATTCCTGGGTCAAGACAGGCGGCGGAAGCTTGCCCTTCTTGCGGATGGCGAGGATTCCCACCCCCAACTTGTACGCAACGGCGGAACCAAGAAGGAACCCGCGCGCATCGAGGCCACCGACCAAATCGGCACCGAGCTCCTTGCAGGCCTCAGCCAAGCCATCGACCACGGCGGCGAAGGACTCCGCATCTGCCAATACCGGGGTCAGGTCCTCAAACAGGATTCCCTCCTCCGGGAAGTCTTGGACAAGGCGGACCTTATCCTTCAAGGCTTGTGCTGCTGCGACGTAAATCTCGCTCACGACTCTTCCTTAGTTTCGGCTGCTGTTTGTGGGGTATAGCTCCAACGGTCGAGGTTCCACCCGATACCCGCAGGGCCAGTGTAGGGCACCACGCCTGTCACAGCGCGGTCAGTGATAAAGGTCCGGGGCTGCGCGGAGATGGGAATAGACGGTAATTCCTCCCACAAATCCTGTTCCAACGTGCGCAATGCCGACGCATTCTTCACGCTGGAGGCGGGAGCGGAATGCTCACGCATCGGATCTACTGCCCCAAGGTAGACGTCGATCTCCGGCTGGCCTGTCGCGGGATCCGCGGACAATTGTTCGCGGGAAACACGGTCTCCGGAGCGGTCTTCCACGGTGATTCCTGCGGGCTCGCAGGCCGCGCGCAACTGCTCAACCATTGCCTTATAGCGAGGGTTGGGAGCGAGGTAGCCTACACCGATGGTGTAACCGGACAGACCCGACGCAGCTGCGTTGTCGACGGGGACTGTTGTTAGCGAGGCCATCTGGGCCGCAACTGGATCATCGTTGCGCACCGTGCGCACGGTGACGGCAGGAACATCCACGCCTGATTCCTTGGAGGAGGCCTGCGCCAAGCGCTGCGTATCCACGCACGCGGCGAAGGCGGCGCGTGCCCACGGCTGGGCAAAAATCCCAGCCTCAGAGAAAACCAGAGTGTCGGTCAGGCTACCCGCTACAGACTTCACGTCCACCGGCTTCCCCTCGGCATTGCGGTCCAACCACGAGGGTGAAGCCGTGGGTGACTCTGCAACGCGAAGCTCGTCTGAGGCTACAAACGCTGCCGCATCCGCGCTGCTGGGCAACATGACTACTTCACGCACGGCAGGCTTGTCGCCGTAGTAGTTGTCATTCGGCGTCAGAACGATTGAGCCATCATCCTCGACGCGGTCAATCTGATATGGCCCGAAAGAAACCTGCATGTCCGGGTCAAAACGCCCCGGTTCCGTCGAAAAGCCATCGCGCCAAGCCTCCGCCACTGGTTGCAGGGTTGCCACGTCCTGAGCGTGAAGCGCCGCGTTAAGCTCTTCGACGCTCATCCCCGCCCGCTTAGCCATCACGTGCGCTGGGAGAACCGTGCCGGGGCCAAACAAGTAGCGCCACCGCGACCCCGCATCGGACGTAAACCACACGGTGAATTTCTTGCTGTGAGGCGCGCATTCCACTCCGCTGACCTCTTCCATCAGCGGAAGGTGGGAGCCAAAGGTCTCACTCAACTGGCCAGCGGTGTAGGCCAAGAGGTAATCGTCACAGGTCACTGCCTCACCGTCGGCGAAGCGAGCCTGCTCCGTCAGCGTGAAGTCCACGTGTGCCCCGGTCTCATCGCCGTCGGGAGCAAAATACTCCGCGTGGGCAAGATCTGAGTTGGGCACCATCTGCCCGGCTGGGCCCGGTACGTACAGCGCAGGATAGACGCGGCTTGCTAGCTGGGCAGCCCCGACGGCATCGCCCCACGCGGAGGCTGCGTTACTAGTAGCAAGGGGGGAATCGCTCAGCACCGCGAAACGTGATGCCGAAGAGTCCTCCCCCGCACCCTCCTCAGTAGAGCCGCACGCTGTCACGGTGAGGGCTAGGGCCAGCAGTGCCGCGACTGGAGATGTACGCACGGCTTAACGCCCGGGGCGCCAGGACGCCCCACCCGACTCGTCAGTGCGTGACTCGGGCTCAGAATGCGAAGCCGCGGATGGGGAAACGACGGTGTGCGTAGCCTTCGGTTCCTCATCGCCTTCGCCTGCCTCCGTAGGCTCGCCCTCCGCACGGTAGGCGGCAACCACGGCGTTGTGCTTCTTCACGCTCTTTCGCTGGTTCGACAAAGTCACCAGAAGCGTCGTAGCGAGGAAGATTGAGGAGAATACGCCCTCGATAACGCCAATGAACTGCACAAGGGCAAGATCTCGCAGTGTGCCGATACCCATCAGCCATACGGCGACAACGAACAGAGCGATGATCGGCAGGGCTGAGATAATAGACGTGGAGATCGAACGCATCACCGTCTGGTTAATGGCCAAGTTGGTGAGCTCCCCATAGGTCTTCTTGCGCTGGCCTTCCAATCCCGTCGTATTCTCATCCACCTTGTCAAAGACAATGACGGAGTCGTAGAGGGAGAAGGTCAGCACCGTCAGCAAACCAATGATGACTGCCGGGGACACCTCGATGCCAAAGAGCGCATAGATACCGGCAATGAACACACCGTCAAAAATGAGGGCAAGAATTGCCGCAAAGGCCATGTCCCGCTGCAGGCGGACCGCCACGTAAATGGTGGCCAGCACGAGGAATACGGCCATCGCGATGACCATGCGCTTGGTAATCGACGAGCCCCATGATTCCGACACCGTCGAAGAACCGATCGCATCCGGGCTCGGCTTACCGTTGTCATCCTTGACCTGATACTTCTCAAAGATGGCTTGGCGGGCCTGATTAACCTCATCCTGGGTCAGACGCTCGGACGTGATTTCCAGCGTCTCCGAGGAACCCGCGCCCACGATCTGCACCAGCTCTGGGGTAACACCGGTGGCCTCTGTAAAGGTTTCCTCTACCTGTTCGGTGGACAGATCCCCAGCTGGCATGTTGAGCTTCGTGCCTCCCTCAAAGTCCAGAGAGAGATTGAAGCCACGAAGTGCAATAGCCAAGATGGAGGCGATGAGCAGCACACCGGCGATGGTGTACCAGGTCTTGGCCCGACCAACGAAGTCAAATCCACTGCCGTCTACGTAAAGACGGTCAAAGCGGGAAATCTTGCGGTTAGTAGTTTCGACAGCCATGATTACTTCTCCTCATCCGTAGCAGTAGCGACGGGTTTCTTGGCCGGTTTGGCATAAAAGCCGCGTTCGCGGCGCTCCTCCACGAGGTTGTAGATGCCGCCGAGGCCGTTCATCGACGGTTTGGCAAAAGCTGGGCGGCTGCCAAGGAGCTGCATCAGCGGCGCCATGATCAGGAAGGAAACGATGAGGTCGAAGATGGTGGTCAAGCCCATGGTGAAGGCAAAGCCCTTGACGGCGCCAATAGAGAGGAAGTACACCACGACGGAGCCGATAAGCGTCACGGCCTTACCCGTAACAATCGTTGCCCGCGAGCGCTCCCAACCCGTGCGTGTGGCAGATCGGAAGGTGCGCCCGCCCAGGATCTCATCCTTCATACGTTCGTAGTAGACAACGAAGGAGTCGGCCGTGGCACCGATACCAATGATCAAGCCCGCCATGCCAGAAAGATCAAGCGAGTAGCCGATCCACCGACCCAGCAGGACCAGGGCACCGTACAGCATGACGCAGGTGGTGACGAGCACCAACAGTGCCACCGAAGACAGAGCGCGGAAATAGTAGATGGAGTACAGCGAAACCAGAATCAGGCCGACGATGCCGGCGATGAGTGCTGCCTCAAGGGCGGCCTTGCCCAGTGACGGCGGCACGGTCTCCACCGTTCCGCCCGGCTCGCCATTGGAGCCGGTAAAGGACAGCGGCAGTGCACCATAACGCAGGTTATTTGCCAGGTTCTGTGCTTCCTCCTGGGAGAAATCACCCGTGATGGAGGTAGCAGCACCGACCGGGGTCGCGCCCTGGATTACCGGAGCAGAAATCACGCCGGAGTCCAGGGTGATGGCCACCTGCTTTTTCAGGTACTCCTGGGTCAAGGTGGACCACGTCTGCGAGCCATTGGGACCATCGCCGGTCTTGAAGGCGAAGCTGATCTCCATCTGGCCGGTCTGGGAATTCAGGCCGCCCTGAATCGGAGCGTTGCTATCGATCTCGTTACCAGTCAGACGGGTTCCGTTCGGATCCTCAATACCGTCCAGAAGCGGAGCTGGCTTGAGCAGGTAGGGCTGCTGATTAGAGTAGTCGCAAGCCACCAACGGCTTTGCTGGGTCATCTGTTCCGGCCAGTGGGTCGGATTCCGCGTCACACGTCATCAAGCCCAGTGCTGCCGTTTGTTGGGTGGGATCCTCAGACTGGCGGTCCTTAAGCAGAACCTCAGTAACCTTATCGCGGCGCTCAGATTCCTCGAGAGAGTTCGCCGGGGCCGGAAGCGGCTTCTCGCTCACAGTAGGAGCCGGAGACTTCTTATCGTCCTTCTTCTCGCCGCCTTGGGCGGCTGCATCTGCGTTCTGGTTGAGCGCATCGTGGATGGAGGCCAGCGCCTTATTGGCCTGCTCTGGCGTCACGACTCCGTACTTGACCCAGCGGTTAGCCGTATCAGTCATGGACTTCTCAAGCTTGTCCATATCCGGCATGGGCTGCTCGCCCACCGGGCGGAACAGCAGCTGAGAGGTTTGACCCACTGCCTGCGCCTGGGACGCATCTTCGCCCGGAACAGTAATCACCAAGCTGGATCCACTGATGACGACCTCAGAGCCCGAAACACCCATGCCGTTCACACGCTGCTCGAGGATGGTGCGCGCCTGCTGCAGCTGCTCCTGGGTTGGGTCCTCACCCTGCGGAACCAGGGTTACGCGAGTACCACCCTGTAGATCAATGCCGAGCTTTGGGGTTGGTGACTTATCACCGGTCAGAAATATCAGTGCGTAAATCACGATGACAATGAGCGCAAACAGCGCTATCGCGCGCTTAGGCCATTGCCGTTGACGGCTGCTAACGCCACCACGTTTCGAAGCGGACACAAAGTTCTCCTGTGTTGTGTGGAACAGGGCTAAAAATCATAGGTCATGGTAGCCATCTCCACGACGCGATTGAGCGCCATGACGCCACCATGACTAAAGCACAGTCCACCATCGTACGTCATGGACCGCGGTTTTCCTTAACAGGCTTAAGGTGAGGCACCCGCAGTGTGACGAGCGCAACTCGAATTAGAGCTTCGGGAAGCGTTCGTCGTTGTCGCCCTCCGCCTCAGCCGGCGCATCGTTGACCGTGCCAGCCTGCTCAGCAGATCGCACGATAGCCATCGTGTCGAAGGTAATCACGGTGCCGTCTTTAACGCGCAAATCAACCTGCTGCTTACCGGCTTCCACCACGGTGCCGTGCAGGCCGCCGGCGGTAATCACCTCTTGGCCAGGCTTCAAGGAGGACTGCAATTCTTGCATCTGCGCTTGGCGCTTGCGCTGCGCGCGCATTGACATAAAGCTCGGCAAGATAACGAGAATTGCGAGTACAAGGAGTAGAAGAATCTGGGTTCCGTTCATAAATGGTCAGTGTGCCAGACCTCCCCGTCTCCGGGCCAATTAGAAGAGTGTCCCGCCCACTGTTCCCTCGGGTGCCTCAAGCCCTAGGTGGTGCCATGCCGCTGCAGTCGCGACACGACCTCTGCCCGTTCGCGAGATCATCCCCGCGCGCACGAGGTAGGGCTCGCACACCTCCTCCACTGTCGACGGCTCCTCGCCCACCGCGATGGCCAGAGTATTGACACCCACGGGGCCACCGCCGTGCCCTTTAATGAGAGCCTCGAGCACCGCACGGTCAAGGCGGTCCAGCCCACGTTCGTCCACGTCAAAGACCCGCAGCGCTGCTTGTGCTGCGCCAACATTGATGTGACCATCCCCATTGACCTCGGCGTAGTCACGGACCCGGCGAAGGAGGCGGTTGGCAATACGCGGAGTTCCGCGCGACCGAGATCCAATCTCCACCGCAGCATCTTGGTCAATGTCAACCTCCAAGATTCGCGCTGCGCGGGTGATGACCTGGGTGAGATCCTCGGTATCGTAGTACTCCATTTGCGCGGTGAAGCCGAAGCGATCACGCAACGGCCCGGTCAGCATTCCGGCGCGAGTAGTCGCCCCCACCAGGGTAAAAGGCGGAATTTCCAACGGGATAGAGGTAGCCCCCGGGCCCTTGCCCACAATGACGTCAATGCGGAAATCCTCCATCGCCATGTAGAGCATTTCCTCAGCCGGGCGGGCGATGCGGTGAATCTCGTCGATGAAGAGCACATCGCCCTCCATCAAATTCGACAACATCGCTGCCAGGTCACCTGCTCGCTCCAGAGCAGGCCCCGAGGTCATACGAAGCGAGCTTCCCAGCTCTTGGGCGATGATCATCGCCATCGTCGTCTTGCCCAGTCCGGGAGGGCCGGATAGCAACACATGATCTGGCGTTACGCCGCGGTTCTTCGCGCCATTAAGCACAAGGGATAGCTGCTCGCGCACCTTAGGCTGGCCAATGAACTCACCGAGCGACTTCGGACGCAACGAGCGCTCAATATCGTGCTCGCCCTGTTGCTCGGTGGCATCCATATCCTGGTTGCGCTGGAGTGGAGAGTTAAGCTCCACCCCGTCCGGCAGTGAGAATTCTGTGCGTTCTACGTCTGACATGTCACCCACTCTCCCCTATTTCTTGGACCCCAGCGTGCTGAGTGCTGCGCGCAGCACCACTGGTGTCGCCGCCTCAGGCTTTTCAGCCACAACTGATTCCACCACAGGGCGAGCCATCTTGTCCGTAAAGCCCAACCCGACGAGCGCCTCAACAACATCCTCAACAACCGGTCCGGACGCGGTCTGCGCAGCAACCGAAGAATCTCCGCCATCCACCGAAGCAAAAGCTTGAACCTTGTCCTTGAGCTCAAGAATCAATCGTTGTGCAACTCGTTTGCCCACACCCGGAATCTTTTGCAGGCGTGCTGTCTCCTCCCCCGCAATCGCCTGAGCCAAATCGCCGGCGCTCATCACCGACAGGGCGGCCAGGGCCAGTTTTGGCCCCAACCCAGAAACGGTCTGGAGCACGTGGAACATGTCGCGGTCATCGTGGCTCGTGAAGCCATACAGCGTCATCGAGTCTTCCTTCACCACGAGCGTAGTCATAACCCTGGCCTCTTCACCGCGCTGGAGCGTCCCCAACGTGGCCGGGGTGGCAAGGACCTTATAGCCCACGCCGGCACATTCGAGCACGGCGTGATCAAGCTGGATGTCGAGTACTGTTCCGCGCAGAGATGCAATCATTAAATAAAAATTCCTTGGTTCGAAGGGTTATGCCAGTTAGCTTAAGAGGTTGACTTTGCCGCGCGAGAGACAGACGCGGTACGCGGTGAAGAACCCCGTACCCCGCTTGTTCGTGCGCCCGCCCCTATGCCGGCGCTCGCGTCACCGCCGCTCATCCATGCCAGCGCGGGAGCACGCCAGCAGTGACAGACCGCAAGGGCCAAAGCATCCGCCGCATCAGCCGGCTTGGGGGCCTCACTCAGCCCCAAGATACGGGTAATCATGGCTGTCATCTGCTTCTTGTCAGCGCGCCCATTTCCTGAAATCGCCTTCTTCACCTCGGAGGGCGTGTACATGTGCACAGGAATGTCGCGTTCTGCTGCCGCGAGCACCAAGACCCCGACGGCATGAGCGGTCTGCATGACGGTTGACACTTGGCCGCGTTCGAATACGCGCTCGAGCGCCACAACATGCGGCTGGTAGTCATCCATCCATTCCCTCACCGCCACAGATAGCCGCTTCAGGCGTTCCCCCAACTCCTTGTCACTGGGGGTGCGCACGACACCTACTGCGATGGGAATAACCGCGCGCCCACGTCCTGCTTGGACAACGGACAGGCCGCAGCGCGTCAATCCAGGATCAATCCCCATGACGCGCAGCCCTTCCAAATTCACGGCCGCCTCCTCGCCCTACTGATGAACTCACTTGCCTGGGGCATAGTGTACACACATGTGTTCTAGCGCAATCAGCGCCCTGCGAACGATGCCTGCCAAATCAGTCAGGCCCATCCCATCTGCTTCCTCTTCATCACCGCGGGTAGAGTGGCGCGCATGTCTCAACAACCAAATGACTATTCAGGCTTTATCCGATCCCGTCATTCCCCGCGGGCGTTCCTGCCGGATCCCATCCCCACTGAGGTCATCAAGCAGGTGCTTATCGACGCCCAATCCGCACCTTCCAATTCCAACACTCAACCGTGGAACGTACACCTCGTGGGCGGCGCTGCTTTGAAAGAATTAAGCGCCGCGCTGATCGCGGAGTTCGATAGGAACGGAATTAATCCAGACTTCACTATTGACTATGGTCAGGGAGTCCACCCGCAGCGCTCGCAGCAGCTCGCCGCCAAGATGTACGGGCTGCTCGGCATTGCGCGCGAGGATAAAGAGGCGCGCACGGAGTTTATCCGCGAAAACCTTCGCTTCTTCGGCGCCCCGCACGCGGCGCTGCTTTTCATTCCACCGCTGGGTGATCGCATTCGCGCTGCCTTCGATCAAGGCACCTATGCTGAGAACTTTTTGCTCTCGCTGCAGGCACACGGCTACCACGGTGTTCCACAGGGCATGATTTCACTCCTCGCGCCCACGGTCCGTGAATTCCTCGGGGTGGACGAGGAGTACAAGCTCGTCACCGCCCTCACCTTCGGCGTGGCCGATGAATCCAGCCCTGTGTTCAAGACTGTCCCTGGGCGCGCGCCGTTATCAGAGACGGTGACGGTACATGGCCTGGAAGGCCTTAAGCTCAGCTAGAAGCCTTTAGTCCTCGTCGAGCTCAGCGAGGACCTCATCGCTGAGGTCCATGTTGGTGTAGACGTTCTGGACATCGTCCGAATCCTCAAGCGCATCGATGAGGCGGAAGATCTTGCGGGCATCATTTGCCTGCAGCGGAACCTCAACGGACGCGCGGAAATCGGTGTCGGTGTCATCAACTTCGATGTCAGCAGCAACAAGGGCCTCGCGCACGGCCGGAACATCACCCGGTGCACAGGTGATCTCGAACTTCTCGCCGTTGTCGTTGACTTCCTCGGCACCAGCTTCCAGCACAGCGAGCAGGATGTCATCTTCGCTAAGCTCACCCTTCTCCACCATGACCAAGCCGGTGCGGGAGAACATGTACGCAACGGAACCGGACTCGCCGAGGTTGCCGCCGTTCTTGGACATCGCAGTACGAACGTCGGTGGCTGCGCGGTTGCGGTTATCCGTCAGGCACTCGATGAGCATGGCCACGCCGTTGGGGCCGTAGCCCTCGTACATGATGGTCTCCCAATCTGCGCCGCCGGCCTCTTCGCCGGAGCCGCGCTTGCGGGCACGCTCAATGTTGTCGTTCGGAACGGAGGCCTTCTTGGCCTTCTTAATCATGTCATCGAGGGTGGGATTCGCCGCCGGGTCGCCGCCGCCGGTGCGGGCCGCTACCTCGATATTCTTAATCAGCTTGGCAAATTCCTTGCCGCGCTTGGCATCGTTGGCAGCCTTCTTGTGCTTAGTCGTTGCCCATTTGGAGTGGCCTGACATGTCATCCCTTTCGATATGGCTGTGCAATAAATTGCTAGAAACTGGTGCAATTATACGGCCTCACGCCACGTACCTCCGCACAGGGGTACGCGTGGAAGCCTCATTCCTAACTGTCGGTTCGCTGTAGCATCACACATTTTGCCAATTGCCGTTGGCGCTGGTGCCTTCACTTTCAGGATGCATGGTCCGTGTCAGCCCCTCCTGCATGGCCACCGCGAGTAGCTCCCCGCGTTGGTTGAAGATCTTGCCCTGTGCAAGACCAGTCCCGGTCTGCGCTGAGGGACTCGACTGCGAGTACAACATCCATTCATCGACCCGGGCCGGACGCAAGAACCACAATGAATGATCCAAGCTGGCTAGTTGGATCCTCTCCCCTTGGTGCGGGAGCAGCGCTGAGCGAATCAACGTCATGTCGGACATGTAGAGCAGCGCCGCTTGATGGAGGGACGGATCGGGGGCGTCGGCAAGCAGGGCACCCGTATTACGGAACCAGATATTTCGAAACCCAGCGCCCGTGGTTTCCGCGGCGACGGCATCGCGGGATGCGTCGGGGACCAGCCTCACGTCCCAGTCTTCCCACTCCTTCAAGATGATCCGGGTGGAGTACGGGGATTCTGTAATGCTCTCCGGCGGCGGCACCTGCGGCATGTCTGCCTGATGCTCCGGGCCAACATCGCCTGACGCGTGGAAACCGGCGCTGAGCATGAAAATCATGCGGTCCCTTTGGTAGACGCGCACGTGGCGATGTGCAAAAGAGCGGCCATCCCGTATCCGCTCCACGCGGATGGTTGTGGGCACACTGGAGTCACCAGGCCCCACGAAGTAGCAATGCATAGAATGCGCCAACTTATCGTCGACGGTGAGCTGCGCCGCCCGAAGCGCTTGCGCCATGGTTTGTCCCCCAAAGGTGCGAGCGATGAGCGAGGGAACCGCGGGTGCGCGAAATTCGTCCTCGCCTATCCTCTCGATATCGACTGCCTGAGCCACCGATGCCATCTTTACTCCAATTCCATCGCCGTTATGGCGCCCGCCACACTCACTCCGACCATCCTACTCACGAGCTGATCTGCTCCTGGGAGTTGCGTACTATGTTCCGCATGACTTCAACCACCCCGCACAGCGTGCACCGCGTGGCCGCCTACCTA
This sequence comes from Corynebacterium sp. HMSC059E07, assembly GCF_001814395.1. NCBI lineage: Bacteria > Bacillati > Actinomycetota > Actinomycetes > Mycobacteriales > Corynebacteriaceae > Corynebacterium > Corynebacterium sp. HMSC059E07. The sequence goes on along the minus strand of NZ_KV816329.1, from coordinate 189,396 downwards.
GAAATGATCACGTGGGGTCTGCTGATCCTCTCCATGATCCTCAAATACTCCGGCACCACCGAGGCGCTCACACCGATTGCAGGTGGCATCCACGGCTTCGGCTTCCTCTGCTTACTGCTCATGACGGCCCTGGTGTGGATCAACAACCGCTGGCCTGTGGGGGTTGGAATCCTGGGCTTGGTAGTGACCGTGATTCCCTTCGCGGCGCTACCCTTTGCGGTCTGGGTATCTCGGCGCGGACTCGTTGATGGGCCGTGGCGCTTTGCCGACGACGCGCAGCCGCACGGCTTCTTCGATTCGGTTTTGGCACAGGTCATCCGCCACCCAGTGCGCAGCGCGCTCATCGCGCTACTCGCCGTCGCCGTTGTGTTTAGCATCCTGCTCGTGTTGGGACCACCCGTTGATGTAGAGTCCGCCATTGAAAATAATCGCTAAAACTCCAAGCATTTGGGCAGGCTGGATCCTGGCGCGCCTTCTCCTCGTTTACATGCTCGTCAACGACACGGACCCGCTCGGAGACGTTCGGTATTACCTCGAGGGCGTCTTTGGCGATAATCCTCAAGACATGACGGAGTATCCGCAGGTCGGAACCTGGCCCAGCGTCCTGCTCGCGTGGCTTACTGGCTACGACTTTGAACGCTATGCTATCGGCTTTACAGCCATGGTGTTGCTTGCCGACGCCACCTTCCTCACCCTCCTCCTGCGCCATCACCGCGACAACCCCGCAGCGTATAGCGCCGGATGGTTTTGGGTGTTTTTCGGCACCGCGGCAGGCCACGTTTTCACGTGGCGGCTAGACCTCTATCCCGCCTTGCTCGTCGCCGGTGCGGGCGCACTTCTGGCCACCCGCCCGCGTCTTGCCTCGGCTTTGTTGGCCTGGGCCACCGCAGCCAAGCTGTGGCCCGGGGTCCTCGCTGCCGGGCTCGTCGGACGCGCAACCTCTCGTGGTACTTGGCAGCGGCTGGCCGCTTTTTTCGGAAGCCTCGCCGCCCTCTGCCTCGGCGTAGCTGCGATAGCCGGTGTGGATAGGTTGCTCTCTCCTCTGACGTATCAAGGTCAGCGCGGCCTCCAGATTGAATCTCTAGCCGCCACCTGGTTCGTCTACCAAGCCCATCACCAGCCTGGGGTGTGGACGATGGAATATGCGGCGTCGAAAAGCTTTGAGATCTCCGGGCCTGGTGTCGATACGGCGATTACTGTGAGCACCATCGCGATGGGCGCTGCACTCCTCTGGATCATTGCAGTAGCGCTCGTTCACTTTCTGCACGGCGGCTGGAGCTCACGCTCCACACTTGTCTTCTTCATCGCGGCAATCCTGCTGCTCATGGCGACGAATAAGGTCTTTTCTCCGCAATATATCGTGTGGCTTGGGCCGATTCTGGCGGTGGCGCTCCGCTCCCCCGTCCCCGTGGAGTCTGCTGCCCACCGAAACAAGGCCGCTAGTATCGCTGGGGTGCGCGCCATCATGGCAGTACTCGCCGTGGGAACAGCAGCCCTGGGAACCGTCATCTACCCCTATGGCTACGATTACATCTGGTTCTTTGTCGGCGAAAACCTCAACCCGGTGTACGCACTCGTGTTGCGCAACCTCCTCATCCTGGCGATGACCGCTTTTGCTCTGTACTGGTACTCCCTCGAGTTCCGCGCGGCGCGGGCTCAACAGTCCCAGGTGGATCACACCTCAATCTGACTCAGCTCGAAATACTCCGGTAACTTCGCTGTGCCTCCCAGGCGCAGCAGCTTGACGGCCGGGCGCAGGCGCAGCGCGCGGGTATCGCTGACCGCCTCGTTGTAGAAGCGGTGAGCTAAGTGGATGCGTCCTTCGGCGTCGGCAAGCACGGCTGGGCGCGCTTCAAAGCTCTGTGCGATGGCCGCCGACAGCTCACGCTCCCGGGTGGCCCGTTCATCGAAACTCCCCTGCGCAAGCTCCGTCGCCTCTGCGCGCGCCGCGATGGCCTCAAGCTCAGGAGCCAAGGCACTTATCACTGCTGCGCGGCGATCCAGCGTGGCCTCAAGCTGAGCCAGGGCTGCGTCGGTGCGGATATGGAGGGAGTTCAGCCGCTGCGCCGTATAGAGCGCCCACATCCCCAGGATGAGGAGGACGGCAAGAGCAATGACAACTTCAATGGGCATTTAAGACACCCGCACTTTCGTGCCATCCGCCACCGTCTCGTACACGCGCATGACGGCAGCGGCCACATGATCCCAATCGTAGTCGCGGGCGCGCTCCACCCCTGCCTTGATCAAGGCCTGTCGCTTGTCCGTATCGTTCACTACATCCTGCAGCACGCGCGCCAAGTCCGTAGCGTCGCCGGTTCTGAACAAGGCACCAGCAGGTTCTTCCGAGTCGGCATTGCACACTGCAGCGAAGGCCTCTAGATCCGAAGCCACCACTGCACAGCCAGCTGCCATTGCCTCAACCAGAACGATGCCGAAGCTCTCGCCGCCGGTGTTGGGAGCCACGTAGATATCGGCGCGCCCTAAGATGGCCGCTTTCTCGGCATCGCTGACGCGCCCCACAAAGTCGACTCCCGGAACGCTCCGCGGATGACCGCCGCCCATGACTGTCACGCGCACCTTCTCTGGGAGCAGGGTGAGGGCCTCAAGAAGAATGTCCAGGCCCTTTCGCGGCTCATCGAGACGCCCCAAGAACACGATCTCAATCTCTGAATCATTCTCTTTATGCTCGGCACGAGCACGCTCGCGCGCATACACAGAGGTATCTACCCCATTGGGAATGAGCACGGGGTCACCACCCAACTGCTCTACCTGCCAGCGACGAGCCATCTCTGAGACCGCAATGCCTCCCCGGATCTTTTCCAGGTACGGGCGCAGGAAAGGTTTGGCCAGGGTCAGCGCCACGGAGCTTGATGCCGAAGCATGGTACGTCGCCACAATAGGGCCACGTGCCGCTGCCAGCGCAGCCATGGAATAGCTCGGGGAATTCGGCTCGTGGATGTGTAGGATGTCGAAGTTCCCTTCACGAATGAAGCGCTTGATGTTTCGGCGCACGTGCGGTCCGATAGACAGGCGAGCCACCGAGCCGTTATAGGTAATTGGCACGGCCCAGCCACCCTTGCGCACAAAGCGGGGCACCTGCGTGCTTGTCGACGCCGGCCCCAGCACCTCCACGTGGTGCCCCTGCTCAATGAAGACAGTGGCTAGGTCAAGGATGTGGGCCTGAACCCCGCCGGGTTCGTCGAAGGAATAGGGGCAGATAATACCTATGCGCATGGAGTGTGTTCTGCCTTTCTACTTCTTGTGGCGAGCAGCGCGCCGGCGCTCGACGTCCGCATTCCAGTGCGGTTGCAACATGTGCCAATCTTCGGGGTGCGCCCGGATGTTTTCTGCGAAGCCGTCCGCGAGGCGCTGGCACGTCTCCTGAAGAGTCGTGACCTCAACCTCGGGGCTGACGGAAAGCCCCCAGCCCTTGCCGTCGAACCACGAGTGCACGACGTGGAGAGCCGCCCCTGTTTCTATGGCGAGTTGGGCGGGGCCGGCGGCAACGTTGGCTTCTTCGCCCATGAAGTCTACGGGCACGCCGGTGCGCGTGAGATCACGCTCGGACAGCAAACACACAACCCCGCCCCGTTCCAAGGCATCCTTGAGGCGCGGATAAGGCGAAGAGCTGCCTCCTGTCAGCGGCAGAACAGTGAATCCGAGGCTCTCGCGGTAGTCCACGAAGGCATCGAAAAGCGCCTCCGGCTTTAAGCGCTCAGCCACCGTAGTAAAGCCGCCATAGTGGCCCACACAGAAGACGCCCGCCATGTCCCAGTTTCCTGAGTGCGGCAGCGCAAAAATCACCCCGCGCCCAGATGCCACCGACTCATCCGAGTACTCCTTGCCACGCAGGCCAGCCAGCAACCGCTTCTGCAGTTCAGGGTCCGAGTGGATGGCCGGCAAGCGGAAGGCCTCGAGCCAGTAGCGCATGTAGGAGCGCATCGAGTTCCGCACCAGCTCCCGCGTGACGTTTTCGGGCCCAACAACCCGGCTCAAGTTCTGGCGCAGCTGCTCCATGCCCTTGCCGTTGTCGCTAGCCCAGTCCGCGCCCCGCTCGAAGAGCCAAGCAGCGAGCGGCTGCGGGAGGAAGCGCACGACCTTCCAGCACGCGATGTAGGCGGCGGCGGTCAGCCGGTCACGATCCAGTAGAGCCACGGTTCAGGAGCCTTTCTGTGCGGGCCGGGGGCACGGTACCTTCCGGTGGGAGCGGGTGTTGAGCTATAGGTGCTTCAGTTCCTTCTTGAAACGCGCCTTGGTGTCCTGACGCCCCGCTTGGCGCATGCGTTGGTAAATGGTGAAGATAGACCCCACCGCCAGCAGCCACAGGGCGACTTCCAGCGCATAAGGCACGCCCAAACCTTCCAACCCCACGCCGCCGAGTCCTAGGATGAGGCGCTCTGGGCGCTCGACGAGTCCGCCAACCATCTTGAAACCAGAAGCCTCGCCGCGCGCCTTGACATAAGAGATGACCTGGGAACTAACCAGCACCACCATGCAGGCGGCGAAGTTGATGGGGTGAGCGTTATCGACGTACACCATCCAGTAAGCGATCGCCGCGAACAAGGCACCGTCGGTAATGCGGTCGCAGGAGGCGTCGAGAGTAGCACCGAAGTTGGATCCACCCGTGGTCAGGCGCGCCATCGTGCCGTCGAGCATGTCGAAGGCCGCGAAGAGACCCGACAACAGCGCGGCGGCAAAGAGGTGATCAAGTGGGATGAGGATGACTGATATGGCAATGGTGACGATCGTTCCCACAATGGTGACGATATTCGGGGTCAGGCCCATCTTGAGGAAGAGCTTGGCCACCGGGACCACAACCACGGCGGCGGGTTTGCGCCCGTGAACACTAAGCATGCGCTTCTCCTGAGATGATTCCTTCGGCGGCGAGCTCCGCCCATCCCTGAGCAAGAAGGGAACGGGTGTCTTTGAGGAGCTGCGGCAGCACTTTAACGCCATCCACAATAGTCATGAAGTTTGAATCTCCGCTCCACCGCGGAACGATGTGCATGTGCAGGTGCTGCCCCACCGATCCGCCCGAGGCCCGCCCCAGATTGAATCCAGCGTTGACGGCATCGGGGCCGGAGACCTTCTTTAGGACGCGGATGGCGGCTTGGGCAAACTGAAAAAGCTCGCGAGATTCTTCCTCGGTGAGGTTTTCCAGCTCTGATTCCTGACGGTATGGGATCACCATCATGTGCCCGGCGTTATAGGGGTAGAGGTTGAGAACACAATAGACAAACTCGCCACGCGCAACGATGAGCCCGTCCTCGTCCGACATCTGTGGAATCTCCACGAACGGATTATGGGCTTCCTTGGGCACGTCGCCGGCGCCGCCCTCACGCTTGATGTAGCTCATGCGGTACGGCGCCCACAGGCGCTCTAAGCGGTCGGGGGTTCCCAGGCCGGTATCGACGTACTCTCCCACTCTGTGTGTGCTCCCTTTCTCAGCTCTGTCTAGATGCATCTGCACCTAGACACGCTCGGCGATGGTTTCCTTGGTCGGTTGATCGTTGTTGCGCTCACGCACCCAAGCCTCGATGACGTTGACTGCAGCTTCCACGGGCACGCCGTTAACTTGCGTGCCGTCAAGGAAGCGGAAGGACACGGCGTCTGCCTCAACGTCGCGCTCGCCCGCCAACAACATGAACGGGACCTTGCCAGTGGTGTGGTTGCGGATCTTCTTTTGCATGCGGTCGTCAGAGGTATCGACGTCAGCGCGCAGGCCGCGGGAGCGCAGCTCGGCGCACACCTTCTCGAGGTGCGGTGCGAAGGTATCCGCCACCGGGATGCCCACCACCTGGTGCGGGGCCAGCCATGCCGGGAAGGCGCCGGCGTAGTGCTCCAGCAGCACGCCGAAGAAGCGCTCGATGGAACCGAACAGCGCACGGTGAATCATGATCGGACGCTGCTTGCTGCCATCCGACGCCGTGTACTCCAGCTCGAAGCGCTCCGGCAGGTTGAAGTCCAGCTGCACGGTGGACATCTGCCAGGTACGGCCGATGGCATCGCGAGCCTGGACAGAGATCTTCGGGCCATAGAAGGCCGCGCCCGCCGGGTCCGGAACCAGCTCAAGACCGGACTTCTCCGCCACGGACTGCAGAATAGCCGTCGAGCGCTCCCAAATCTCATCAGAACCGACGTACTTATTCGGATCCTTGGTGGACAGCTCCAGGTAGAAGTCGTCCAAGCCGTAGTCCTTGAGAAGAGAAATGATGAACTCCAGCACCTTGGTCAGTTCATCTTCGAGCTGCTCAGGGGTGCAGTAGATGTGGGAGTCATCCTGGGTGAAGCCACGGGCGCGAGTCAGACCATGAACAACACCGGATTTTTCATAGCGGTACACCGTACCGAACTCGAAGAGGCGCAGCGGCAGCTCGCGGTAAGAGCGGCCACGAGAAGCGAAGATGAGGTTGTGCATCGGGCAGTTCATCGGCTTGGCGTAGTAGTCCTGCGGCTGCTTGGTGCAATTACCGTCCTCATCCCACTCGCCGTCGAGCTGCATCGGCGGGAACATGCCATCGGCGTAGAAGTCCAGGTGGCCGGACTTCTTGAAGAGGTCTCCCTTGGTCAGGTGCGGGGTGGACACGAAGGAGTAGCCATCAGCGATGTGACGACGGCGGGAGTGCTCTTCCATCTCCATGCGCACGGTAGCGCCATTGGGGTGGAACACCGGGAAACCGGAACCGATCTCATCCGGGAAGGAGAACAGGTCCAGCTCGGCACCCAAACGGCGGTGGTCGCGCTTTTCCGCCTCTTCCACCATGGTCTTGTAGGACTCAAGTGCTTCCTTGGATTCGAAGGCGGTGCCATAAATGCGCTGCAGGCCAGCCTTGGACTGGTCGCCGCGCCAGTAGGCAGCAGAGGAACGCGTCAGGGTGAATGCCGGGATGTACTTGGTGGTCGGCACGTGCGGACCGCGGCAGAGGTCAAACCACTCCACCTCGCCGGTGCGCGGGTTGACGTTGTCATAGTGGGTCAGATCGCCGGCACCAACCTCGGCAGCCTCATCGGAATCAGGGTCCACGTTGCCCTTGTCCTGGACCAGCTCGAGCTTAAACGGCTCGGCAGCAAGCGCCTGCTCCGCTTCCTCCGGGGAGGAGTAGACGTGGCGCTCGAAGCGCTGGCCCCCCTTGATGATCTTCTTCATGCGCTTCTCAATGGCCTTGAGGTCCTCCGGAGTGAAGGGCTCTGCGGTCTGGAAGTCGAAGTAGAAGCCGTTCTCGATGGCCGGGCCGATGCCCAGCTTGGTACCGGGGAACTCCGCCTGCACGGCCTGGGCCATGACGTGCCCGCAGGAGTGGCGAATAACGGCGCGGCCGTCTTCCTCGCAGGCAGCAACCGGAGTGAACTCGGCGTCAGTGTCCGGCGTGTGGGAAAGGTCGTAGAGAGTACCGTCGGCGCCGCGGACGACGACTACTGCTTCGGGGCCCTTGTTGGGCAGCTCATGCTCGCGCATCGCTGCTCCCACGGCAGTACCGGCCGGGACCGTGATCGGCTCGTAGTTCACCGGGACTGCTGGAATCATTTCCGCCATGACTTGTTGCGCTCCTTTGCGCTCACGCGCCGCTCGACATACCTGGCCGAGCAGCGCTCAACGAGAAAGTTACAGCGGCTTAGTCTACCCCTCTTAACTGCGGATGAGCGATTCGCCCCAAAAGGTTTCGCCCTCAGTTCCGGCCGGCATGTAGTACACGGCCGAGCCGATGTGGGTAATCCACTCGTTGAGGCGATCCGCTTTGTCGAGCCGCGCCTGGATGGGCTCGAACTGCGCCGTAGGATCCTTCTGGTAGCAAATGAAGATCAATCCAGCGTTGCTGAGTTCACCGCGCTTGGTGGTCTCCGGGGAAGGCGGAAGGTTGTAGTTATACGGACGGCGCATCAGCTTCTGATGAGGAGAATCGACCGGAGGATGCGCCCGGGCAACATGCGAGTTTTCATCAATGGCCTTGAGGCCAAACTCGTTTCGCGCGTCCAGGTCAACCTCGTCGAATTCGTCCTTGCCACCTAGAGGTGCGCCGGTATCGAGAGCTCGGCCCGTAGCGTTTTCACGCGCAGCACGATCAAGTTGCTCCCACGTATCGAGGTTCATGTGGATGCGGCGAACCACCATGGCGCTGCCGCCGGCAAAGGGGCCGTCCTCGATCCACACTTGCTCATTGAAATCTTCATCGCTTCGCGGGTTGACCGTGCCGTCTTTTTGCCCAAAAAGGTTGCGCGCGGTTGTCCCCTTCGGTGCGGAACCATAAGCGTGGCTAAACCCCTGTTGAATCCACGCGACGTCGGCGTAGTCTTTACCGGCACGAGTCATATGCCGCAGTACATAGGCCGCGGTGAAGGCATCATCACTGCAGATCTGTAGGACTATATCGGTCTGCCCCCATTCAGGGCGCAAATCATCGTGTTCAAAGTCCTGGATATCTCGCAGCCAGCTGGGCTTGGCGACGCCCACCGTGTCAAAGAATCCTTCTCCCCAACCGCACGTGACGGTGAGGTTTGCCGGGGTGGTAGACAATTCAGGCTCGAGGCTGCCCAGCGGGTTCTCGCCGGTGCACAGGCGGCGAGCGTCCTCCGTCCACAGACGCATGAGTGCGGCCGCACCGCGTGCGGTGGTCTCCTTCTTCAGGTTGAAGCCGACCAATTCCACGTGGGCCTGGACCGGGGTTTGGATGCCTGCTTGATGCTTACCATCGAAGGCGACGATATCGCCACCCATGGTTTCCTCGCGGCGCTCCGGCCCGGTGCTTCCGGCGTCACCGGCCTGCGCGGCTTGGGAAGCGTCTGCAGACTCCGCCGAAGACTGCCCTGACTCCTCCCCCTTCGCGCAACCGGCGAGCGCTACCGCGCTTGCAGCCACAGCACTTCCGGCGAGCAATCCACGCCGGCTGACAGGTTCCTCGAACCCGCTCATCGTTGTTGTCTCCCTATCTCGTGAGAACCGATAACTTGCCTACCTTGGCCCAGAGAACGCTTTTCTAGTGAGCGTGCTCTTCCGTCTTCATGCCCGACATGTCTGCGGACTCTGAGTGGTCCATGTGATCACCATGCTTCATGTCGCCATGGTCCATATCGTCGCCGTGATCCATGCCGCCCATATCGCCATAGTTCTCGTCGCCTGCACCGATGGAACGCACGGGGATGTCGCCCAGGTCGACCGTGGAGCCATCGCTAAGCTCCAGCGTCAGTGTGGCGGTCTCGCCAGCCATAACAGGCTCTGTAACACCCATCAGCATGAAGTGGAAGCTACCCGGTGCGAGCTCAACGGATTCGCCAGCGGGCAGATCAAATCCACCTTCTTTTTCCTGCATGACGCCATCGACGACCTCATGGATCTCGTAGTGCTCCGCCTTCACCGAAGAGGTAAAGCCAACCACGTTGATGTCCTTGTCCGTGTGGTTGTGGAGTGTGCCGAAGATCGCGGTCATATCCGAATCCTTCTCCATGGCGCGCACGACAGCATCCTCGAAGGTCACACCGGACTCAGCGGAGGAAGAAGCCGAACCACTGGTCGCTGCTTCCTTGTCCTTCTCAGCGCTGGCTGCTGCGCTCGATGGGGCTGCGGTGGAATCTTCCTCGCTCGTCGAGCAGCTTGCCAGTGTAAGGCCGGCAGCCGCAACGGCAACCACGGAAGCACGGAGGAAAATACGGGAATTCAGCATGTGACATGCCTTTCTGCAGTAACAGTAGTGAAATAAAATGCGGTTTGACTCTCGCATCATCAGAACCGTGTGGTGCTTAGCCTTCTGGGTCTTCTCCGCCAGAACGGCGGGTCTTTGCTCCGAAGGCGAAAAGGGCTGCGCCGACGACGAGAACTGCTCCTACACCAATGATCCATTTGGCCGCGGTAGGCAAAGAACTCAGGGGATCCTGAGACTCTTCTGCATCGTCGCTTTCCTTGGCACCATCGGCAGAAGCATCTGCAGTCTTATCTCCCCCAGCCCCGGAGGCCACGCTAAATGGCACGGAACCGAGTGTGGAGTGCCCATCGGAGGACGTAATGCGGAAACCTACTTGGTAGTCACCATCACCGGGCTCGACGTCCTGGGGGACTTCGACGGTGAGGTTTCGGCCGTCAATGGTCGGGGTTGCGTCAAAGAGAACGTCGCCGCTTGTCTTATCGCTCACGGCAAAGGTGTTGAAGTTGTCCTTTGGAATACCAGAGAATTCCAACGTGATTTCGCGGGGGAATTCCTCCAGCGGCGTATCACTCACAACGTTGCCGCCTATGACTGAGTCATGTGCCGCCGCTAGTGGCGCGGACAGCCCGACCGCGAGGCAGGCTGCCCCGGCAGCAATCCCTGTGGTGACCTGACGCAGCTGCATGTCCAGAACAACTCCTTGATGGTCTGATGAAACTTTTGGTTGAAGGTTCCCTCATCCTATCGCCGGGAGGGATCCTCGAGCCAATCCTTACCCCGCACGGATTGTGCGAGGTTACCAAGTAGTCGTTGCATGCAGTGGAAAAGTTCCCTGGACCGCCCCTAGCCATACACCCCGGCAAACAAGAAAACGAAAAGTGCCCCTCCATAGTGGAGGGGCACTCGACGTGGAGCGGATGACGAGACTCGAACTCGCGACCCTCACCTTGGCAAGGTGATGCGCTACCAACTGCGCTACATCCGCGCGACAAACCGGAGTTTGTCACGGAGTCCGTAAGGAACTCCCTGTGCGCGATACTGGGATTGAACCAGTGACCTCTTCCGTGTCAGGGAAGCGCTCTCCCACTGAGCTAATCGCGCTTATCCATTTATCAAGGCTATTTACTTGCTCAAGATTCCCTCTAGCATCAAGAAAGCCTTGGAGCGGATGACGAGACTCGAACTCGCGACCCTCACCTTGGCAAGGTGATGCGCTACCAACTGCGCTACATCCGCATTCGAAACCAGGCCCGGTTTCTAGGACTAAGTCCTTGTGCGCGATACTGGGATTGAACCAGTGACCTCTTCCGTGTCAGGGAAGCGCTCTCCCGCTGAGCTAAACGCGCTCACAGCACCCGAAGTTGGGCGCCAGCTTTTGAGGTGGAAACGGGAATCGAACCCGTGTGCACGGTTTTGCAGACCGTTGCCTCACCACTCGGCCATTCCACCGTGGCGATACCGCCTCACACACTACATGTGTTGGAGCGGATGACGAGACTCGAACTCGCGACCCTCACCTTGGCAAGGTGATGCGCTACCAACTGCGCTACATCCGCATTGCACGTTCCCGGCTGGTATGCCGTGGTGCGAGAAGAAACTTTATCGTGCACCGACCCAGTTTCCAAATCCGCAGCCCACAGCACTAATCCCCAACCATCCAACAGCGCATGGATTACATTAATGTGATTGAGACTGCGGTTACAGTGATTGCGCATGATTGCACTAGGAACACACTAGTACTGTCGGGAGAACTCCAAGATCCATCCGTTCTCGCACAGCCCTGAGTAGCCACTACACCCTTACAGTCGCGAGCAACCAACCAGAATAAATGCACGCAGAGTAAATGAAAGCACGGTTGAGCTGGACGATTAGGGGTTTCCATACGCGCGGTGTACCTTAAGTGCTGCACCGAGGTTCTATAGCTCAGTGGGAGAGCGTTCCGTTCACACCGGAAAGGTCGCTGGTTCAATCCCAGCTAGGACCACCATTAAAGCTGCAGGTAAAAGACGTGCAGCGTATAACACAAGCCTCCGCGTGGATACTATGTGGAAAACGAATCCGCATTTATCTGTTCACGCGGGGGTATTTTCTCATTGTTCCTGAAACTGGCCAAGAAAGCCAGACACGATAGCTCAACCCGTTGGGGCACGGCATGGTTGATAATGCCTGCACGATATTGGACCTGCCCCCGCGCGTAGTTACCCGATAACTCCATAATGGTTCAATAGCAACACGTGCAGGCATAGGGTGATAGATGTGCAGTTGCCAAAGTACGGCCCAGCCTGGGCAGGCTCCCTGATGGGAACCTCAATTGCGTCAACTTTGTCGGGTTTGCATGGTCTACGCGTAGGCCAAATTGTTTTTGCTCTTATCGCAGCTGTTCTGCTGGTGATTTTTACCGTGGGAACGAAAAATGAACCGCCTCGGCACCAGAATATGGCTGGGTGGGGCATGTACACGATGGGCCTGCTGGCGTGCGGCTCGGCATGGACCGCGCTGACCGGAACTGATGCCTTCCAGTTGGCAAGTTGGTGGATTGGCGCACCGCTTTCGGTCGTGGTCTGTCTGTGGCAGCTGTGGGGGTTGTTCAAACAGCAGCACCACTACGACAAGCCCGCGTTTCCTTGGGGGCTGGCGCTGGTCTCCCCCATGGTGGCGGCGACCTCCGCGGGTCAACTGGCTATCAATCACGGGCAGTTCTACCACTATGCCGGTGAGCTGTGCTTCTTCCTCACATTCATCACCGCAATTCCGCTGTTCGCTTATTGCTATTGGTCTTTAGCACGTCGTCAAGATAGGCCGCGCGAGGCGGCTGCGGGTACGGCATGGATCCCGCTCGGCGTGGTTGGACAGTCAACGGCGGCCTCGACACTGCTTTTTAACGCCCACATCTACGGCATCATCATGTTCATCATTGGTGCGCCCTGCGTAGTATTCGCAATGTATTGCTTTTACCAAGCGGTAGTCGCGTGGGCCCCTTATGGCCCAGGCTGGTGGGGCTCCACATTCCCTGTCGGCACTTTGTGCCTTGGCTCCTGGGATGAAGGCTGGCACCGGTTGTCCCTTGCTTTATTGGTGCTCCTGCTATTGCATTGGGGAGCCTCTGCGCTGCGCTTCGGCACATGGCGGTTCCAACGCGCCTGATCACATACGCTCCGGCCAATCCCACGCCCTAAGCCGTCGTCGACATTTCAGGTACCGTGGGGCGCCATGAGTGACACTGCTCTGATAAAACACCTCATGGGGCCCGACCGAGAAGGAATCCGCTTGATTGCGGTGAGTACGCTCCACGGCTCCGCCACCATCGATGGAACCTCAGGGCCAATGGGCAACGCCACCGACGTTGAACTCTTCGCCGCACTGCGCGAGTGGGCCGACATTGCCGTCGTCGGCTCAGCCACGGTGAAGTCGGAAGAGTACGGACCGTCGACAAGCACGCGGCTCGCCGTACTCAGTCACTCCCTTGACTTTGCCGGGTTCGAGGGTTTCATTGCAGCAGGCCCCATCGTGCTTACCCCGGAGGAACGCGCATCGTCACCCGAGGCACGGCGCTTAGCCGACGCCGGCGCCGAAGTCATCAGCACAGGTACCGGAACCATGAGCGAGGCTATTGCTGCCCTTCGCGCCCAGGGCGCACGCCGCATCAGTTGTGAGGGCGGCCCTTCCGTGTACTCCGCCTTTATCGCCGAAGGACTTGTGGACAAGCTCTATTTGACGCTCGACCCGCACCTATCGCCCTCCGTCGAAAAGCCCGTCATCGATGGCAAAGCCACCTCCCCTGCGCTCAAGCTCGAGTTGGAGAACGTTGCTGCTGTCGACAGCACGGTGTTTCTGCGCTATCGACGAACCCAAACACCGTAAACTGTGCTGCCGTGACTTCTCCGGCTCCCTCAACCTCAGATTCCGCGCGACTGTGGACGGCCGCCGCGTGGCCCGCCGCCATAGTCTTGGTTTTCCATCGCGTGTTCGTACTCGCCTTCAACGGCACGGTGACCGATGATTTCGGCACCGTCTACCGCGCAATCCGGAACCTGTGGGAGGGCAACCCGGTCTACGAACAGAACTATTCCTTCGTCGAGCCGCTCTACCTATACAACCCGGGCGCAACGCTCCTCCTATCCCCCTTGGGGCTTGTTTCCGAGGAACACGCGCGCATCGCCTTCATCCTGGCCAACGCCGCGGCCATCGTCGCCGCCTTGGCCCTACTGACTCGCTTCGTAGGCCACAGCCTGCGAGGCCCCTTGTGGCCAGTCAGCGTCGCTGCTGCCTTCGCTACCGAATCGGTCATCAACACGTTGGTCTTTACCAATATAAACGGCGTGCTACTACTCGCCATGGTGGCGTTTCTAGTCTTGTTGGATAAACACGGATGGGCCGCCGGGCTGTGCATCGGTCTGGCGATTCTGGTTAAGCCGCAATTTGCCCCGCTGCTCTTCCTCGCTTTAGTGCGCAAGCGCTGGCTCACTGTAGGTTTGGGCGTGGCTATACCGCTAGTGAGCAACCTTGCTGCTTGGCCGATCGTCCCGGGCGTGGAAGGCTTCCGCGCCAATCTTCTTCCCTACCTGGCGACAACGCGCGATTATGCCAATGCCTCGTGGCCGGGCGTGCGCGCTTACTTCGATCTCCCCGGCATCATCTACTACCCCATCTGGCTCCTTTTCGCGGCGCTAGCCGCAGTGGCCATCCTCGGGCTTTTACGCTGGCGCGACAGCGAGCCCACCTTCTGGGCACTGAGCACAAGTGGTGCCATCATGGTCGGCATCTTCTTCCTTTCCTCCCTGGGTCAGCAGTACTACTCCATGTGGCTTATCCCCATGCTGTTTACGGTGATGCTCGGGCGCTCGGTCTTCCACACGTGGGGAGCATGGTTGGCCGCATTTTTATTCTTGGCGCCGCTCGAGTGGACGTCGACAAGCATGCCCACCGCCGCACACTGGATGAGCGTCTTCATCGCCACCATTGGGTGGGGACTGCTCATCGTGGTGACCGCCACCACCGTGGCCGGCTGGTGGTCCGCGGAGCGAGGGGCTAGCCCAAAGCCTCAGGCTAGCGATAAACTCCCAGCATGACTGATTTCAAGCTCATTGCAGATACCGAATGGCGCAAGCGGTTAAGCCCCGAGGAGTACCACGTTCTGCGTGAGGCCGGAACGGAAGCACCGCACGTCGGCGAGTACACCAACACGACTACCGAAGGCGTGTACTCCTGCCGCGCCTGTGGTGCCGAGCTCTTCCGCTCCACGGAAAAATTTGAGTCGCACTGCGGCTGGCCGTCCTTCTTCTCCCCTCTGGCCGGCGACGCCATCATTGAGCGCGAAGACAATTCACTGGGCATGCGCCGCATCGAGGTACTGTGCGCTAACTGTGAATCGCACCTCGGCCACGTCTTCGAGGGTGAGGGCTACGATACGCCGACGGACCTGCGCTACTGCATCAATTCCATCTGCCTGGATCTAGAGGAAAAGCCGGTCGAGGACTAAACCCTCAACCGGCTTCCGGCGCTTTTCGCGGCAGCTACCGCGAATTATCGCGGTTCTTAAGGCAGAATCGCGATGAGCTCCGCCACGTCCTTCACGCGGCGGCCGGTGTGGAAAGGAATCTCCTCACGCACGTGGTGACGAGCCTCGGTGTAGCGCATGAGGTACATCAGGTCCACGATGCGGTGCAGCTCCGGGGCCTCAAAGGCCAGGATCCACTCGTAGTCACCCAGGGCGAAAGCCGGCACGGTGTTCGCGCGCACGTCCGGATAATCACGCGCCTGCATGCCGTGCTCCATGAGGATGCGGCGGCGCTTTTCCTCGTCCATGGTGTACCAGTCATAAGAGCGCACGAAGGGGTAGACGGAAATCCACTCGCCGGGCTCTTCGCCCATAATGAAGGACGGCAGGTGGGACTTGTTGAACTCCGCCGGGCGGTGCAGTGCATTGCCCACCCAGGTCACCTCGGAAACCTGCCCCAGGGTGGTCTCGCGACGGAAGTCTGCAAAGGCCTTCTGGATGTCGGCGAATTCCTCAGCGTGCCACCAGATCATGAAGTCAGCGCTCTCCCGCATCCCGGAGAGATCGTAGATACCGCGAACGGTAACCACGCCTGCTTCCTCCAATTCCGCGAAGAACTTCTGTGCCTGCGCCACGATCTCCTCGCGCTCGGTGCCCAGCGCACCGGGGATTACTTGAAATACCGCGTGCTGCGAATAGCGCTGGACCTTATTGAGCTCGGCGAAGTTGACCTTCGACATGCCTTTCTCCTTCTTTCAACCGACAGAGTTTCGCATCCATCATAAGTTGGAGACGACCCCTCGCGCCACTAGCCTTTCGGCGCGCCTTCCACCGCCACGAGGGCGGAGCTTATACGTTGTTCCCCGTGAGCAATTCCGACGTTTCTTCGCGCAACCTCGCAGGGGCACCGACCAACCTGCACGATCGCACCGCCGCCTCCCCCGCCGATTCGCGCCCTGCGGAGCCGAGCACCCCGGCCGCCTTCACGGAGGCCGTTGAGTCCCTCCATGCCGCACAGCTGCGCCCAGAAATCACGTTGGGCACCATCCGCCCACCGCAGCGGCTGGCACCGTTTAGCCACGCCATCGGCTTGGAAGTTGAACGCAACGAGCACGGGGCCATCATTCCCACCGACTCTGACGGCGATGCCTTCGGCCGCCTCATCCTGCTCCACGATCCCGGCGCTGAGGAGGCCTGGGAAGGCGCAATGCGCCTCGTGGCCTACATCCAAGCAGACTTGGACGATGCCGTCGCTGGGGATCCGCTGCTTCCCGACGTCGCCTGGGAATGGCTTACCGAATCCCTTGATGTGCGCGAGGCGACCCATACGAACCTGGGCGGCACCGTCACGTCCACCGCCTCGGTCCGTTTCGGCGAGATCGGCGGCCCGCCGCGCGCCTACCAACTAGAAATGCGTGCCTCCTGGACCGCCGCCGGCCTAGATCTCGCCCCACACGTGGAAGCTTTTGCGCAGGTTCTTTCCCTCGTCGCAGGGCTGCCACCAGAAGGCGTAGCGGAGCTCGGGCGCTAACATGACTGAACTGCGCCAGGTACCGGTTGACGGAACACCAAAGGTCCTGCTTTCTCCCCGTGAATTTCACGCCGCCGCCGACCGCCTGGCAGCTGGAACTGGCCCCTTCGCCATCGACACCGAACGCGCGTCAGCTTACCGCTATGACGATCGCGCGTTCCTAGTACAAATTCGCCGAGAAGGTGCGGGCACTTTTTTGCTCGCCCCGGAACACCACAGGGCTGAGCTCCGCGCGGCCTTAGCACCGGTGCTCAACGGCCAAGAATGGGTCGTCCATGCGGCCCCCTCCGATCTTCCTTGCCTTGCCTGGCTGGGCTTGTACCCAGGCAGGCTCTTCGATACCGAGCTGGCCGCCCGCTTCGCCGGCTTTGCCCACCCCAACTTGGCAGCAATGGTGCTGGAGCTTTTCGACGTCCAATTGGAAAAAGGCTACGGCGATTCCGACTGGTCCGAAACCCCCATTCCCCGGTCGTGGCGCAATTATGCGGCGCTTGACGTGGAGTTACTCAATGAGCTCGCTGTGACCTTGCGCGATATCCTCGCGGAGGAGGAAAAGCTCGACTGGGCCTATGAGGAGTTTGAGAAGATAGTCGACGACCACGCGCGCATTACGGGCCCCGAGCCCCGCTCGTGGCGGGATCTCAAGGGCGTATCCTCGCTTCGCTCCGGCGAACAGCTCGCCGTGGCTCGCGAGCTGTGGCAGCGCCGCGAATCTATCGCGCGCACACAGGACGTGGCCCCCAACCGAGTACTACCGCACCGCGTGTTGGTGGACATTGCTCGCCGCGTGCCCCGCTCGCCACGCGAAATCAACCAAATCAAAGGTTTTCCCCGACGCCGCGGGGGTGCGACCTTGCGGTGGCTCGACGCGGTTGAAACCGCACTGGCCAGCCCGCGCCAGCAATGGCCGACGGTGCTGCGCAGCCCGCGCCCGGTTCCTTCCAAATCAGTTTTTAGCCGGGAGTTCCCCGAACTGTGGCAGCTCTACACCGAAATCCGTAGTGACTTCGAGGACCTCGGCGATGAGCTCGGCATAAGCTACGAGCTCATTCTCAAACCCAGCCTGCTGCGCATGGCCGTGTGGGCGGCGTGTGGCCCAGAGGGTGGCGTCGCCGGGGAAATCACAGATGCTTCGGATATCCCCGATTTCCTACGTTCCCAAGGCGCGCGCGAGTGGCAAATAGAGCTTGCCTCCCCGCTTTTGCGCCACGGGCTGGAGCAGTAGCGCCCACTCCCCCCGCGTTCTTAGCTGCGAGCAGCTACCCACTCGCTGACGGACTCCGCGATTCCCTCCGGAGTCAGCCCGAATTCCTCAAGAACCTCACCGCGGCTGGCGTGCTTGGGGAAACAGCCCGGCACGCCGAGTCGGTGCACAGGGGTATCCACATCGGCAGCATCGAGTGCTTCGGCCACCATGGAACCCACGCCGCCACGCAGGATCCCGTCCTCCACCGTGACCACGAGGTCATGATCCGCAGCCAGCGCGATAATGGATTGTGGGACCGGAACCGGCCAGCGCGGATCAACGACGGTCACGTTGAAGCCTTCGGCTTCCAACCGCTCGGCGGCCCCCAAGGACCGAGCACTCATGGCACCGATGGAGACGATCAGAACATCCGTTGCGTCGGCCGCTGATTCAGCAGCATCGGAATAGCGCAGGATATCGACGCCATCATCGAGGCGCTTGAGCTCCTCACAATCATCCAGCAGGTTGCCCTTAGGGAAGCGCACTACCGTCGGGCCATCCTCGATGGCGATTGCTTCGTTGAAGAGCTCCCTTAAGCGGGCACCATCGCGCGGTGCGGCGATGCGCATACCCGGGACGATGCTCATCAGCGCCATGTCCCAGACACCATTGTGCGAGGGACCATCAGATCCTGTGACACCGGCGCGATCGAGAACGATGGTGACGGGCAGCTTCAGCAACGCGATGTCCATGACCACTTGGTCCACTGCGCGGTTGAGGAAGGTTGAATATACCGCCACCACCGGGTGCATACCTGCCAGCGCCAGGCCGGACGCAGAGGCCATTGCATGTTGTTCTGCAATTCCGACATCGAAGAAGCGCTCTGGGAATTCCTCCTGGAATGGAGCTAATCCCGTTGGGCCTGCCATAGCGGCGGTTATCGCCACAATATCCTCGCGGGCATGACCGGCCTTGATGAGTTCCTCGGAGAAGGCCGCAGTCCATCCCGGTTGCTTCTGTCCTTTGGACACACCGGTGACTGGGTCGATAGCCCCCGTGGAGTGCATCTGGTCCTTCGGCTCATTGACCGCTGGGGCGAAGCCGTGGCCCTTCTCCGTGACCGTATGCACGATGATGGGGCCGTCATAGTCGCGGGCGTAGCTCAGTGCCCGGACCACGGCGTCGATATCGTGTCCGTTAATCGGACCAATGTATTTGATGCCCAGTTCTGGGAACATCTCGGTGGGCAGGACGGTGGACTTCACTCCTTCCTTGACCGCATGCAAAGCGTCAAAGGTGCGCTCACCTACCCAGCCCATGGACTTCAGGCGCTTCTTACCCAGCGCCATGAACTCGTCATAGCCATGCTGCGCGCGGATGCGCCCAAGGTTTTCTGAGAGTCCGCCGATGGTCGGTGAATAGGAGCGGCCATTGTCATTCACGATGATGACAACGTTGCGGTCTTTATCCGCAGAAATGTTGTTGAGCGCTTCCCAACACATGCCACCCGTCAGGGCGCCGTCACCGACAACCGCCACGGCATTGCGGTGCGATTCACCGCGAATCTTGAAGGCCTTGGACAGGCCGTCCACCGTGGACAGTGACGCCGAGGCGTGGGAGGATTCCGTCCAGTCGTGCTCAGATTCCCCGCGGTCCGTGTAGCCAGACAAGCCGCCCTTCTGGCGCAGCGTATCGAATTGATCGGCACGGCCCGTGAGCATCTTATGCACATATGCCTGGTGGGAGGTGTCAAAGACGATGGGATCTCGCGGGGAATCGAAGACGCGGTGGATCGCCACAGTGAGCTCCACAACACCCAAATTAGGGCCAAGGTGACCGCCGGTAGCGGACACCTTCTCAATCAAGCGCTGGCGAATCTCCGCCGCGAGCTCACCCAGTTGCGTCTTGCTCAGGGCTTTGAGATCGCCTGGTGATTGAATGGAATCCAGAATGCCCATAGAGCTTGCCTTAAACCCCTTCATCGATCGTTTTCTTCTCTACCACCGTACCCGCTAACACACGTGACACGTCAATCATTGCCCCGGCGCCACCCGAAGCGAAAGCTATGCCACCTGTGCCGCGGGGACCAACAGCGCCAGGGTTTCAAAGTGGTGCGTTCCGGGAAAAGCATTCACCATTGCTAAGCGCTGTATGCGGTAGCCGCTCTCAGACCACGCGGCGATATCGCGGGCAAAGGTAGCGGGATCGCATCCGATGTGCAGGACGCGTTGCGGCGCTGCCTCAGCAATTGCGGCCACCACATCCCGGCCAGCACCGGTGCGCGGCGGATCCAAAACTACCGTCGTAGGCTTTGACAATTGGCTCGCTACCTGCTCCACCTTGTTGGTACGAAAGTGCACGTCATACTCTGCAAGACCCGGCTGTGCCGCCGCAGCCGCCGGCGAGTAATCGACGGAAAACACGGTGGTGTGCCCGCCCTGGGGCGCCGTGACCTCAGCCAGAGCAGGAACGAAAAGCCCTACCCCTCCATAGAGATCCCAAGCCACTGCGTCGACCGCGGATTCATCTGCGGCACTGCTTTCTCCCGCCTCCACAGCAAGCCACTCGCGGGCGAGACTGGTGTACACGTCGGGCGCGCCCACGTGCGCCTGCCAAAAAGCGGTGGCCGGGAAACGGAACTCGTGACCGTCGGCACGCTGCACGACGTCCTCGGTCGGGGCCTCGATTACTTCCCGGATAGTCTCTATGCGCCGACCGCGCGGTGCTTTCCGCGTCTCGACGACGTGGCGGTTGCCATCGCTGTCCATGACCGCAATAACCTCCGCGCCAGGGCTAAAGGCCCGGGCACCAGGCCCTACGAGGCCCTCGACGAGGCCCGGCACGAGCTGGCTACACGCCACGTCTGTAATCAGCTCGGTGGACCCGCGCTTGCGCACACCGGCACGGCCTTGCTTGTCGACGCCCAGCCGTACCCTCGTGCGCCACCCGCGCTGCGGTGCGACATCGATAGCCTCAATCTCGGGCACATCCTCAAGCCGGGCCACCCTATGTAGTTGATCGCGCAAGACGGCGGCCTTGATTCCTGGTTCCGCCGCAGGATTTAGCTCGGCGAAATCGCAGCAACCTGCACCGCGCTGTGCCGCGGGACACGAAGACTCGACGCGGTACTCACCTGGCTGGAGGACGGATATTATCTCCGCTTCCACGAAGGTCTTCTTCGTCTTGGTAACTGTCGCCCTCACCTGGTCGCCCGGGAAAGCACTGGGGACGAAACACACGCGCCCGTCGGGCGCCTGACCGATTCCGACACCGCCGTGCCCCATGCGTTCGATGGTGGTGTCGAAGGACGCCCCTTTGACAACGCTTGAATCAGCAGCGTTGTGAGCACTCTCAGTCATGGATCCTCTCCTTGGTGGCTTCGGAGCTGTGTGCTCCTTCTACGCCCTGTGATTCCTCCACCGCGGCGTTGGCACGGCGAACCATCCAGACGGTCAAGATGGTGACGATGCCGGTTAGCGGCCACCCCATGAGGATGCGAACGATGCCGAGGGTGGTGGTGGCATCGGCGTCGTAAAGCGCGCGCTGCACCACGAAACGGGCAATGAAGACCGCGGCCCAACCCGCCGTTGCCAAGGCATAGGCTCGCCGTGCCTTCGGCACGATTCGCCACCCCATGCCATCGCCGTTGAGGCCTTTCCACACCACGCCGACAAGCGGCCAGCGCACGATGATGGAGACAACCGCCACGATGAACAGCACGAGCGACATCCAAATTCCATAAAGGAAGTAGCCCTTGGCGTCTCCTGTAAACCACGCGATACCGGCGCAGATGGCGACACCCAGCAACCCGGAAAATGCTGGCTGCAAAGTTTCTTTGCGCGCCAAACGCCACAGGCTGATAGCCAGCGCCACACCGAGCGCTGCGGCCAATGCAGGCCCTAGGCCCCACATGTTGTTAACCGGAATGAGCACCAGCACGGGCAGGGTCGCAGACACCAGACCGGTCAGGCCTCCCATTTGTTCGAGCAGCGACGGTTCTGCCTCAGGCGCTGGGGTCGCTGCTGCAGTCTGTTGTGGTGTCTCAGTATTCGTGGAGTCCATGGAGGCCTCAGAGGCGGGCGTAGTGCCGTGTTCGGTGGTATCGCGCCCTTCGGGCATAGGGGTGGTCACGTGTTTCAACAATCCTTTTCGGTAGTAGCCGGGAGGGTCACGGCCAATGGCCTAGGGCGCGCTACTTGTTCTCGTGGTCGTCGAGATTGCGCAATTGTTCGCGAGCCTCGGCCTCCGCGCCGCTTTCGGCGCCCGCAGCATTATCCGCTGGCGCGGAGTTTTGAGCGCTGGATGGTTGCGCTGCCTGTTGCTGGCGCTCCTGAAGCGCCTGCTGGACTTGCTCAGCGAGCTGCTGCGGCAGCATCACGGGAAGTGAACTTCCGGCAAGAATTGGCTGCTCGCCGCGATAGATAAAGGTGCGCGCGACGACTTCGCGTCCCAGCTGCGCTAGCTCCTCTTCCTTGCCCGCAGGAGCGGCCAAGGTCAAACGGTACATCCACCGCGGCCCTTCCACACCAATGATTCGGATTCCGCCCTTATCACTGGTGCCGACGATTTCAGAACCCCAAGGACCATCCTCCGGATGCGCTGTAAACCCATCTGCTTCCAAACCCTTGACGATGTCCTTGGCAGATTCCGCCCACTGCCCCGGCGTGCGCGGCGCGGCAAAGGCCACAGGCGTCATGCGTCCGTGCGGCGTAAGAATGTGGAGCATACGAGGGCCGTCTGGGCCCATTTCTACCTGCACCTGCGAGCCCTTCGGCAGCGGGATGCGCATCGAGCCCAGGTCCAAAAGGCCGACGGAGAAGTCCTCGAAGTTGAACTCGGCGATATCCACGTTGTCGCCGTCGTAGGGGCCCATCTCACCGTTGATGGCGTCGTGCGCCACGGCTTTTACCCCGGCAACACCTTCGACGTCATCCTGATCCTCGCGGACCAGCCCTGCACTGGCTTGTGCAGGGCCCTCAGCGGTCGAACTTTCTCCGGCCTCCGTTACCAAGCTCTCCGCCGACGCTGGTTCGGCCGTTGCTTCTTTTACTTCTTTGTCCGCGGCATCAGTGCGGACGGTGGTGTTCTTGTCCTGGCTTTCGTCCTTGCCAGCATCCTTCTTCTTTTTGCCAAAGGGCCACATCGCCATGGTTTTGCGCCTTCCTCATTCTGTGTCTTGTGCCGGATAACTTGTGTTTGTCGGATGTGGGGTTGCTCGGTATGGCCCGCTCACGCGCAGGCTTTGCCACGAGCAACTGATTCAGTTGACGCCAGTGGATCCGTACCCGCCATCGCCGCGAGCGGTGTCATCGAGTTCCTCGACTTCGCGGAAGCCCACGAGCTCCACTCGTTGGACAACAAGCTGAGCAATTCGCATCCCACGCTCGACCTCAAAGGTCTTATCGGGATCGTGATTAATAAGGCACACCTTAATCTCACCGCGATACTCCGCATCGATGGTGCCCGGCGTGTTGACCACGGAAATCCCGTGCTTGGCCGCCAAGCCCGAACGCGGGTGGACCAAACCTACCGTGCCCATTGGCAAGGCAAGAGCAATGCCAGTACCGACGAGCGCGCGCTCTCCGGGGCGCAGAGTAGCGTCATGCGCGGCGTAGAGATCCGCGCCAGCATCGCCACGATGGGCTCGCTGCGGCAGCGGAAGCTCCTTATCAAGGCGCTTGATCTGAATGTCTCCGAATGGACTTACCGGATCTACAAGGGGGTGTTGCTCATTCACGCGGCCCAGCCTACCTTGTCCCCACCATCCCCTCCCCCGAGGGATGGAGCTTTGTGCCGCGTCTACCGCGGTTACCCGGCACCTTTGGTTGCGTTGGGTTCTGCCCTTCCCCGACGACTAGACTCAGAGGCCATGACTTCGAATTCATCGCCTGTTTCCCCCACAGCATCTGCTGAATCCCCCGTCATCCTCTATCGCGAGCGCCAATGGGTGCCGTGGTACTGGTGGTTTATGGCTGCGTTCGTCGTGGCGATTTCCACGGCCACGGTCAGCCTCAACCGCGGCATCATGTGGGTCATTATTCCCGCCATTCTGCTTAGTGCCATCGCCGTGTGGGTGCTAGTGACGTGGTCCAACACAGTAGTTCAAGTGGAGCAGGATGCCGATGGCACCCGGTGGCTCACCGTGAAGGACGCACAGCTGCCTAGCGATGTTGTCTCCCGCAGTACCGCGGTGCCGGCCACCGCGCGGCGCAATGCGCTGGGACCACAGCTCGATCCGGCTGCCTTCCTTGTCACGCATGGCTGGGTTCCTGAGCACGTCATGCTCGTCCTCGACGACCCAGAGGATCCCACCCCCTATTGGCTCATCGGCTCCACCAACCCCGAAAAGCTCCTCGCGGCCTTCCTTCCAGAACAGGCGGCAGCCGCCCAAAGCTAAGAGTCACGCGCAGGATAAACTGCTGCGCTAGGCGCAGTCCATGCAGACTGGCTGCCCATCCTCTTCGTGGTCGAGGCGCTTATTGGACTGCACCAGGTAGCACACAGAACAGGTAAATTCGTTTTCTTTACGCGGCACGACGGTGACATTGAGCTCCTCACCGGTCAGGTCCACTGACGGCGGCTCAAAAGCCTCGACGATTTCACCATCGTCATCCATGCCGTTGTTGTCGTTTTCAGCCGCCTTCAGCCCCTCGAGGGAATCGGTCTCGAGGTCGTCTTCTGCGCGGCGACGCGGTGCGTCGTAATCGGTGGCCATAATGCTTGCCCCTGTGAGTCAGATTGATTGGTACGTCTATTTATCGACGGCATCGTAAACCACGCAAGCCCCCGTGTCACACTCGCCCCGCGATGGGGGCACCAACCGCCCCACCCCTCTACCCCCTACCCTGCGAGTTTTAATAGGATGAGCTGGGCATTCACCGTTCTTGGAGTGCTGGATATTTTTCTGAGTATCACTCCTCACACCCACCCACAATGCGGTCACTAATACGGGAACGGCACAGTGCCGACTCCGCCAGCGATACGAAACTCACACTGTTGCCACATCAACGCCGCGCTCAACATAGACTGTCAGTATGACCGCGCAAGAAGCACAGCACCAGGACACGACATTGAGCCTTGAGCACCAGGGCCATTCCTTTGGCATTGATGTTGGGGGCTCCGGCATCAAGGGCGCCGAGGTAGACCTCGCGACAGGCGAG
Source organism: Corynebacterium sp. HMSC059E07 (assembly GCF_001814395.1). NCBI lineage: Bacteria > Bacillati > Actinomycetota > Actinomycetes > Mycobacteriales > Corynebacteriaceae > Corynebacterium > Corynebacterium sp. HMSC059E07. Next base: position 164,387 of record NZ_KV816329.1, on the reverse strand, counting down.
TTCGTCGGTGACCGTCTGAAGATCGCTACTCCCCAGCCCGCTACGCCGGAAGCCGTAGCAAAGGTAATTGTCCAAATCGTCGCCAAAAAAGGCTGGGACGGCCCCGTCGGAATCACGATGCCTGCTGTGGTGAAAGGCCAAGTGATTCGCAGCGCGGCGAATATTGATAAGTCTTGGATTGGCGTGGATGCGCAGGATTTGTTGAGCCAGTACCTCGACGCGCCCTTCACCGTGCTTAACGACGCCGACGCGGCCGGCCTCGCCGAAGTGGCCTACGGTGATGACATTGCACGTTCGGGCCCCGTCATCTTCCTCACCCTGGGCACGGGCATCGGCTCCGCATTCCTTCTGGACGGCCAGCTCTTCCCCAATACGGAGATTGGCCACCTTATCGTTGGCGAGAAGGAAGCAGAGCACCAGGCGTCGTCGGCAGTCAAAGAACGCGAAGGCCTCAAGTCCAAGCAGTGGGCAAAGCGCGTCAACCGCGTACTCCACGAGTATGAGGCGCTGTTTAACCCTTCAGCCTTTGTGATCGGTGGCGGAATCTCCCGCAAGTTCGACAAGTGGGGCGAGCACCTCAAAATTGAAACACCGGTCGTTGCTGCTCAGCTCCGCAATCGCGCGGGCATCGTGGGCGCGGCAATGGCGGCGAAGGAAGGAATTCGCCCCTAATCTATATCGTCCCAGCGTTCCCTAGTTGACCCCAGTCACCGCCCGTTGACAAAAATGATCTATACTGGGCTGTCGATTATCGAATATCCAGCGGCGCGCCTCCCTCGCTCATCTCGGAGGCGGGCTAGCATCGGGGACTAGTCGCGACAAACTTGCGCGTCCCCATATTTTCCACTCAGAGAGCAAGTCGAAAGGGCGTACGTGGCAGCCACTGATTCTTCAGACCAGGTACTCGGCGAGGACAAGAGCACCTCCGAGACATCTGCACCTGCACAGAAGACCGCCAAGAAGACGGCAAAAAAGACCGCTAAGAAGACGGCCAAGAAAACCGCGAAAAAGACTGCGAAGAAGACCGCCAAGAAAACGGCTAAGAAGACGGCCAAGAAAGCAACGAAGAAAACTACTCGCAAGTCCGCCCAGAAGGCCGCGAAAAAGACGGCCAAGAAGACGGTGCGCAAGTCGGCGGCAAAGAAGGCAACCTCGCCGGAAAGCGCCGAGTCTTCGGAGGACCTCGCAGAGGATCAGACCGATGAGTTGGACGCCGAGACGTCCGATGACGCCGACATCGACTTCGATCCGGACAACGCGGAGATGGACGAGGACGACGAGTTCGGTGACGATGATGACGATTTGGAGAATGAGGACTCCGAGGACGAAGAGGAGGATGGCTCCTCCGTCTGGGATGAGGATGAATCCGCTGCCCTGCGTCAGGCCCGTAAAGACGCGGAGCTGACTGCTTCGGCCGACTCTGTCCGCGCCTACCTCAAGCAGATCGGTAAAGTCGCCCTGCTCAACGCCGAGCAGGAGGTCTCCCTGGCCAAGCGCATCGAGGCAGGCCTCTACGCTCAGTACCGTATGGACGAGATGGAGAAGGCTCGCGCCGAAGGCGACAAGGCCGCCAAGCTCTCCCCCATGGAGAAGCGCGACATGCGCGCCATCGCTCGTGACGGCCGCAAGGCGAAGAACCACCTCCTCGAGGCAAACCTGCGCCTCGTGGTGTCCTTGGCTAAGCGCTACACGGGCCGCGGCATGGCCTTCCTGGATCTCATCCAAGAAGGCAACCTGGGTCTAATCCGCGCCGTTGAGAAGTTCGACTACACCAAGGGCTATAAGTTCTCCACTTATGCCACCTGGTGGATCCGCCAGGCCATTACTCGCGCCATGGCTGATCAGGCTCGTACCATCCGCATCCCGGTGCACATGGTGGAAGTCATCAACAAGTTGGGCCGCATTCAGCGCGAGCTGCTTCAGGACTTGGGCCGCGAGCCCACCCCGCTGGAGCTGGCGAAGGAAATGGATATCACCGAAGAGAAGGTGCTGGAGATCCAGCAGTATGCTCGTGAGCCCATTTCCCTGGACCAGACCATCGGTGATGAGGGCGACTCCCAGCTCGGTGACTTCATTGAGGATTCCGAAGCGGTCATTGCTGTCGACGCTGTGTCCTTTACCTTGCTGCAGGATCAGCTCCAGGACGTGCTCACGACCCTCTCCGAGCGAGAGGCCGGCGTGGTTCGTCTGCGCTTCGGACTGACCGATGGCATGCCGCGCACTTTAGACGAAATCGGCCAAGTCTACGGCGTTACCCGCGAGCGTATTCGCCAGATCGAGTCCAAGACGATGTCCAAGCTGCGCCACCCATCACGCTCTCAGGTGTTGCGCGACTACCTAGACTAGGGAGAGCAGAAAGATTTAAGCAGCGAGGAGGTTTAACCTTCCTCGCCGCTTCTTCTGTGCTCTGCGCGCTCTATGCGCATTGGATGGCTAATAATTTGGCCCCACGACAAAAATCAGTGCCATGGAAACGAAAGGAGCAATGTAGCTCCAGCCCACGCCAATGAGCATTCCCCACACCGCCATGCCGGTCCCCCTGTGCTCAGGGCGTCGCCCCGATCCGAGAATGAGCGCAGCAACGCCAAGCCCTGCTGCACACCACCCAGTGATCATGGTAAGCATCGACAGCATGAAGCCAACGGGGCTGATGAGGAGTGTCAGCGCGATGTCGATAAGTGGCGGAACGATAGCCAAGCCCAGTGCCCATGGGGCGAGCGGGTTCGGAGTGGATGGCCTTTCATAAGGCACCGGCGCATAGGAACCCGCATAGGAATTCGGATAAGCCTGCGGGTACGGAGCCTGGTACGGATCCGCTGCGTAGTAGTTTGGTTCCACATAGTCGGGCTGGGTCATGACTTCCCACTTTCGCGAAGACTCGGCTAGGTCACTGCCCGATAGCTTATGCGAAGACAGCGGGCGCAGTCCCCGTGTACGGGGGTCATTGCCCGCTGCTCATCGATTTCCTTGGCGCCTTAGCCGTCGAGCCCCAGCTCAATGCCCGTAGCAATCCGGTCAATGACCTCTTTATCAGCAGCGTCACCGCTGATAGTGACTGAAGCGCCCTGACAAGCACCAAGAGACATCAGCATCATTGCAGAGTCTGCTTCCACCTCTTCGCCATCAAAGGAGAGGACAATGACACCGTCTGCCTCTGCGGCCATCTCCGCGACCTTGGAGGCTGGACGGGCGTGAAGTCCCGCCTCATCAGCCACGGTCACTGTCAGCGAGTACCTATCTGGGTTAGTTTCAGGCTCCTCTTTATCCACTGGATCAGCGGCGGCAGACTGCTTCGGCACGAAGACCTCGATGGCCCGTTCCGCAGCTCTGACGACGGCCGCAAGGTCATCGCCTTGTTGGGCGGCGGTGGCTGCGGCAACGGCAGCCTCGACTAGTGGGGCATCCACAAACTGAACTTGTTCTTCATCAAGGAACTCAAGAACAGACTCAACGGTCATCGTGGCCGAGCCCAAGTCCGTGAGGACGACAACACCGAGACCTTGGCCGAGGGCATGGCTGATGGCGCCTTCGATGTAGTCGTAGGAAGTTCCGATTCCGCCGTCTTCCAAGCCGCCGGCGGGAAGGATGGTCACATCAGCGGCCATTTGTCCGGCAAGCTCTGCTAGGCCTTCAGCGAGCTTGGCCGAGTGCGATACAAGGACAAGGCCAACGCGCGGTTGTGTCATGTTTTATGCCTCCTTCGTTGAAGTCTCGGCAGCGTCGGCAGCCGCGGCCAGGAAAAGAGCCGAGGACGTAGCACCCGGATCCTTGTGCCCAGCAGAGCGCTCCCCAAGATAGGAAGCGCGGCCCTTCGTTGCCACCATCGGAATGGTATCCTCCGCGCCGGTTGCTGCGGCGTCAGCAGCCGCGCGCACAACCTCAGCGGGACTCAGCGCGGCATCCGCCGCTTCACGGGCAGCTCGTGCGGCCGGCGCCCAGGCGTCGACCATCGTCTTCTCCCCTTCCGCGGCCTTGCCGCGCGCAGTAATCCCCTCAAGCGCAGCCTCGATTAGACCGGCCACCGTGGGCGCATCAATCGCCCCGGAACCGGCAGCCTTAGACGCACGCAAGAAAGCGGTCCCTAGCAACGGCCCGGAGGCGCCGCCAACGGTGGACATGAGTGTCTTTGCCGTCAGTTTCAGAACATCAGCGACGGTAGAATCCTCTGGGGAGATTTCCGCGCCCATCTTCTCCACGACGGCGCGGAAGCCGCGATCGACGTTTTCACCGTGGTCGCTGTCTCCAATGGCGCGGTCAAGCTCGATGAGCTCCTCGCGGTGCTCATGCGCAGCTGCAGCACAATTATTCATCCACGCTAATGCCCAGTCGGTTGAAAGAGTTACATCATTTGTCATAGTTACACTCCTTGGCGTAGTGCGGCGGTGTGGCAGGGGGCGTCGAAAAGCGCAAGGTCTTCGTCGTCGGCGCGCATGACGCTCACGGAGCACCCGGCCATATCCAGGCTCGTAACGAAGTTGCCCACAAGGGAGCGTTCAATGCTCACCCCCGCCTCCTTTAAGCGCTGAGCTACCCGGCGGTAAACCACGTACAGCTCAGAGGCCGGGGTGGCTCCCATGCCGTTGACAACGACGATGGTGCGCTCGCCTTCGCTCAGCTTAAGGTCTGCCAGGACGGGATCAAGCAAGTGGTCCGTTACGTCGTCGGCCGAAACCAGCGGAATCTCCTTGCGGCCCGGCTCGCCGTGGATGCCCACGCCCAACTCAACCTCGTCTTCCCCGAGGTCAAAGGAAGGCTTGCCCACATGGGGCACGGTGCAGGCGGAAAGCGCCGCGCCCATAGTCGCGGTGTTTTCTACCACCTTTTTCGCCACAGCGGTCACTGCAGCGAGGTCATCGCCGCGCTCGGCCGCGGCACCGGCTAGCTTCTCCACCAAGAGGGTTCCGGCGACGCCGCGGCGACCGGCGGTAAACGTAGAATCCTCCACCGCGACATCGTCGTCGACGATGACCTGGCTAACTTCAATATCATCGAATTCAGCCAGCTCTGCCGCAGTATCGAAGTTGAGGACATCGCCGGTGTAGTTCTTCACGATGTAGAGCACTCCCGCCCCAGCATTAGCTGCCTCGGTGGCTGCTTGGATGGCGTCTGGAGTCGGCGAGGTGAACATAGCGCCGGGCACGGCCGCGTCCAACATTCCATGACCAACGAAACCGGCATGCAAAGGCTCGTGCCCAGAACCACCGCCGGAGACAATAGCCACCTTGCCGTGTTCTTTCTTCTGTTTGCGGGAAACAAACAGCGGGTTCGTGTTGCGAGTGACAATGTCACCGTGGGCTAACGCGAAGCCCTCTACTGATTCGGCTACTACGTTGTCCGGCGAGTTGATGAGCTTTTTCATCATCTTTCTCCTTAGGTTTTCCTTGGCCTAGAGCACTCTTCTCACAATGCTGCCGAGCCTACCCTTCGCCACCGGATACTGTGCCGGATTCTACTGCGTCCGCGCAGCTACCACTTGCGCAAATAATCGATGCGCTCTTGCAACTGCTCAGCGTTACACAGCGCGGTAGGAGGTCCGCCGCAAGCCTTGCGCGCTTCAGTGTGAATGGCTCCGTGCGGGCGGCCGGTGCGCTGAGCGGTGATGGAGACCACCGTGTTGAGCTCCTTGCGCAGCGCGGAAATCTCATCCACCACGCCTGACTGGGATCCGGTGCTGCTTGCCGACGCCTCCGCCCCACGCTTGGGCGCATGCGGGGTGCCGTAGAGCTTGCGACGTTGTTCCTCCGCCGCCTCAGCAGCCCGGCGCGCCTTCTCCTCTGCCTCACGGCGATCCATCTCATCGGACTGTTTCTTGCGAAGGAGGTCCTTGACCTGGTCTGCGTCGAGAAGCCCGGGAATTCCGAGGAAGTCTTCTTCTTCGTCGGTGATATTGCCCGTGGTGAACTGCGAGCCGTTGTAGAGCAGGCCGGAGAATTCTGCTTCCGCGCCGAGGGACTCATAGGAAGGTTCGAGCATGTCCGGTTCGGACTTCTTCTTGTTGGCGTCCTCGAGCAGCTCATCATCCCAGCCCTCCTTGTCGGGGTTCTTCTCCCCTCCGAGGACGTGGTCGCGCTGCTTCTCCATGTTCTCCGCCAGCCCCAGCAGGACCGGGACAGACGGCAGGAATACCGAGGCGGTCTCTCCCGGCATGCGGGAGCGCACGAAGCGGCCGATGGCCTGAGCAAAAAAGAGCGGGGTCGAGGCAGACGTGGCATAGACACCCACTGCGAGGCGCGGAACGTCGACGCCCTCAGACACCATGCGTACGGCCACCATCCACTCGTCGGTGGATTCGGAGAACTCTGCGATACGCGCGGAGGAACCCGGGTCATCGGAAAGGATGACGGATACCGGAGTGTTCGAAATCTGCTTGAGGATCTTCGCGTAGGCGCGCGCCGTCGTCGTATCGGTAGCGAGTACGAGGCCGCCGGCATCCGGCATGTTGCGGCGCATCTGCATCAGACGCGTGTGGGCAGCTTGAAGGACCGTAGGGATCCACTCGCCCTTCGGGTCCAGAGCAGTGCGCCACGCGCGGGCGGTCTGCTCGGGGTTGAGGATATCGCCCAAGCGGGCCGCATGCTCCTCGCCGGCACTATCGCGCCAGCGTGACTCGCCGGAGTAGCTGAGGAAGACCACGGGGCGCACGACGCCGTCGGCAAGCGCATCGCCATAGCCGTACGTGTGATCGGAGCGGGAGACCAAGTGCCCCTCTCCGTCCTCCTCGTAGCGCACGAAAGGAATCTGGGAATCATCCGAGCGGAAGGGCGTACCGGTCAGCGCGAGGCGGTGTTCCACGTCGTCGTAGGCCTCGCGCACGCCGTCTCCCCAGCTCTTGGCGTCGCCGGCGTGGTGGATCTCATCGAGAATCACCAAGGTGCGCCGGGCTGAGGCCACCGCGCGGTGCTTAAAGGGGTGCATGCCTACCTGGGCGTAAGTCACCACCACGCCATCCATGGCGGGGTTGACTCCAGAAGAGTTCGTGAACTTCGGATCCAGCGCGAGCCCCACGCGGGAGGCAGATTCAGACCACTGCACTTTGAGGTGCTCGGTGGGCACCACCACGATCACACGCTCTACGGTACGGTCCGCCATGAGCTCTGTGGCCACGCGCAGGGCGAAGGTAGTCTTACCTGCGCCTGGCGTTGCCACCGCCATGAAATCCTTCGGCTTGGTGGCCAGGAACTTATCCAAGGCCGCGCGTTGCCACACACGCAGCGAACCATTATTGGCAAATCTTTGTGCTGGAGTCTGTGTAGACACGGTCAGCGACTATCCCCCTCTAGTTATCCCAACATCCCGCTCTTGTGAAAGTCTTCGTTTTACGTCGACGCAATACTAAGCGTCGACGGCACGCTTAGCGGCGGCGCAGGCTCTTATATACGCGCTCGCAGTCCGGGCACACGGGCGAACCAGGCTTGGCTTGCTTGGTGACGGGGAAGGTCTCACCACAGAGGGCAACGACGTATTTACCGTTGACCGCGGAATCGAGGATCTGGTTCTTCTTTACATAGTGGAAAAACTTCGGGGTGTCGTCGTTGGTCGACGTATCCTCGCGGACATCAGGGCGTTCAATAGTCTTAGTCGTCGTACTCACGCCCACTATCATGCCGCATCGGTATCGAAGTTGGCGAGTCCTACCGCTACGCTGGTGAGCATGACCCCTTCGAACTCGCGCGATAACGTCCGCCATACCCCACGATCGGGGCGGCGGCGTGGGCGTCGATTCGGGCGCAAGGCTTATCTCATTACAACCGCCAAACTCGCTCCCGGCCAGGACCGGCATCGCCGCGAAGTTATCTACTCCATTTTGCAGTTTCTGCGCATCCCTTCGCTGCTTCTAGCTGGTGTCATGGTGTATGCCTGGCATTGGTGGATAGCCGCCGCCCTCGTCGTGGGCGTCACCTTCCCGCTTCCTTGGATAGCCGTGGTCATCGGCAACGGGCGGGGGCAGAAGAAGGACAAACGTGACAAAGCTGTGTATAAGCCCGCCCTTGCCCGACAGATGGCGCAGGCACAGCGCGAACAAATCACCAGCGGTGCTCACGGCGAACTTCCCGGCGCGCTCTCATCGGAGGATTCCCCCTCGGGCACGAACGCGGAGAGTTCAACGACCAACACAATTGAGCACGAAGATTAAGAAGTCACCGTTTCCTTCCCCAACTATCAAAGGATATTTTTGTGAGCACCCAACAGCCCTCCCCTTTCGGCCCGGCGATGATCCCGGACAACCCCATCGCAGACGTTGCGGAAGAACTAGCCCACGTCTTTACTGAGGCAGGGTTCAGTGCGGACGGTATCGCGGGACACCTGGGGCCGGAGTACACCGAAGCGCTACATCGCGGCGAACCAGCCGCCGTGGCACTGGGAGCCAACGGTGATTCCCGCCTGGACCACCTCATCCGGATCTTCCTGCTGCACGAACACGTACCGGCCACGCTGCTTTCCGACGTCCTCGGCGCACGCCTAGCCACCCGGCTGCTCGACTGCGGCGCAGTGCTTACCGACGAGCACGGCACCGCCTACGTGGCTTATGACATTCGGCCACACGTCATCGTGGGTAAGAACCGCATCGTGTTTTCCGATGTTGATGCCTCCCTAGTGGATCACGTGCCCGGCCCCGAGCACGTGTTGGGGGTAGGCTCTGCCAGTCTTTCCCTCTTGCACTCGACCCCGACCACACCCGTGTCCTCAGTACTAGACCTGGGCACGGGTTCTGGCGTACAAATCCTTGGGCAACTGGAGTCTGCTGAAAGAATTGTTGCGACAGACGTCCACGAGCGAGCCCTCCACCTTGCCCGCGCTACCGTCGCTGCTGCAGGCGCAGAAAACCGTGTTGAGCTTCGCCAGGGTTCTTGGTTCGAGCCCGTGCAGCACGAGAGCTTCGACCGAATCGTTGCTAACCCTCCGTTCGTGGTGGGCTTGCCCGAGGTGGGCCACGTGTACCGGGATTCCGGCCTCAATCTGGATGGAGCAAGTGAGCTTGTCATATCGCAAGCTGTGGAGCACCTCAATCCTGGGGGCACCGCACACATTCTCGCTGCGTGGGTACACCAAGGCGACAAGTCTTGGCAGCAGCGGGTTGCCTCATGGCTGCCGGATACCGGCGTGGCCGCGTGGATCATTCAGCGCGATGTGGCGGACCCTGCGCTCTATGTTTCCACGTGGTTGAGCGATGAATCCGTGGATGTTCGCAGTGCTGAAGGCCAGGAGCGTTCACGCCGTTGGCTGGAGCATTTCCGCGATCATGATGTCACCGGCATCGGGTTTGGTTTCGTGGCTATCCAGCGCATCGCAGACGACGAGCCCTCCGATATTTTGGCGGAGACCATGGCACAGCCGGTCATCGATCCGCTCGGGCCCGAAGTAGAGGAATACTTCGCTCGCATTGAATGGCTACGCAACCTGGTGCCGGGTGAGCTGGAAACAAAGCATGTGCAGCTGCGCCCAGGCGTCGCCCGCGAAGACGTTTCACTGCCCGACACGGAGCTTGGCATGGGCTTTGAGCGCGCAGCATTACGGCTCAGCCGCACGGACGGTCCGCGCTGGCAGCATGACGTCGACGAGCACCTCGCGGCGATCGTCGCCGGGCTCAATCCCCACGGGCTGAGTATTGGGGAGACCATCGAGCTCTATGCCGCCGCGCAGGGCTTTGAGGAATCCGAGTTGGTTAGCGCCGCGCTTCCAGCCATTGTGGATCTCATCCGCCATGGGCTTCTCATCCCTACGGAATTGTTGGCATTTAGCAACACTGAGTAGTCCCCTCCTTTTCCCTCAAGCCCCTCGCGTTTGTCATCTGAGAAAGAACTCCTCCCCAGAAAGGTCGTGTACTCCCTCCCATGCGTGCTGTCTTAACCCGCGTTTCCGAAGCTACCGTCACCGTAGACAACGACGTTGTCGGCTCTATTTCCTGCCCGGATACCGGCGGCGTCTTAGCGCTCGTCGGTGTTTCTCGCGAGGACGTCGCGGCAGGTTCTGATTCCGGCACTGCCGAAGGACCAACCTTGGAAGAGCGGATGGACACGATGGCGCGCAAAATCGCTGAGCTGCGTATTCTAGAAGGTGAAACCAGCGTGGCCGACAGCGGTGCTCCTGTTCTGGTGGTAAGTCAGTTCACCCTCTACGGGCGAACGGCCAAAGGCAGGCGCCCATCGTGGTCAGATGCCGCACCGGGTGAAGCCGCGCAGCCGGTTATCCAGGGAGTTGTCGCTCGCCTTCGCGAGCGCGGACTCACTGTGGAGGAAGGCCGCTTTGGAGCGATGATGCGCGTGTCCTCCGTCAATGAAGGACCGTTTACCGTGCTCGTTGAGGTCTAGCTTCGGCGCGCCTCCCCCAAAATGGCCTAAAACCTCTCGCACATCCCGGGTGATTAAACATTTTTGGGCCCGTGGGAACTATCTGACGCGAAGGCCCGTTGTAGGGGATGAACCAAGCCGCAACTTAGGAGGCATGAGATGGCCACATCATCCGCTGCTAGCGTCCAGGACGAGGACGGACAGGAAGTTGACCGCGGCTCACGCCGTAACCAGACCAATGACAATCCCTCCGCGGACTTGGTCCGCGTTTACCTCAATGGAATCGGCAAGACTGCGCTGCTGAGCGCCGAGGACGAGGTTGAATTGGCGCAGACCATTGAGGTTGGCCTCTACGCCGAGTACAAGCTTGCCAATGCTGAGAAGCTGACTCGCGCGGAGAAGCGTGACCTGAAGATTTTGGCCCGCGAAGGTAAGAAGGCACGCTCCCACCTCTTGGAAGCAAACTTGCGCCTCGTGGTCTCCCTGGCTAAGCGCTATACCGGCCGCGGCATGCCGCTGCTGGATCTCATCCAGGAGGGCAACTTGGGTCTGATTCGCGCGATGGAGAAGTTTGACTACGCCAAGGGCTTCAAGTTCTCCACATACGCAACCTGGTGGATCCGCCAGGCCATTACCCGCGGCATGGCGGACCAATCCCGGACGATTCGCCTCCCCGTGCACCTAGTTGAGCAGGTTAATAAGCTTTCGCGTATCAAGCGCGAGATGTACCAATCTCTAGGCCGCGAGGCTACGAACGAGGAGCTCGCAGAGGAATCGGGAATCGAAGAGTCCAAGATCGAAATGCTGCTGCGTCAGTCCCGCGATCCTGTCTCCTTGGATATGCCGGTGGGCACCGATGAAGAGGCTCCACTGGGAGACTTCATTGAGGATGCCGAAGCAACGGACGCCGAAACCGCCGTGGTTGCTTCCATGCGCCACTCCGATATCCGCTCCGTCATTGGTTCTTTGGAGGAGCGCGAGCAGGACGTCATCCGTTTGCGCTATGGCTTGGACGATGGGGTTCCGCGCACCCTCGACCAGATTGGCCGCAAGTTCGGTCTCTCCCGCGAACGCGTTCGCCAAATTGAACGTGAGGTCATGGCCAAGCTGCGCGAAGGAAACCGCGCCGATCGCCTCCGCGAATACGCACTCTAAATCTCTTATTCGAATCCTGGCATGAGCCATCGAGCCAGCTACCTGCTAGCCCAGCTGAAACAGCATTGTGGGCTTTGGCGGTCAGTGCTCGGTGGCTTTCGTCGTTCCACAAGGTCCCGCGAGGTTGCCGTGCCCCGTCGAACCCCGCCGGAGGCACAGCGCTGCGCGCTCAATACTTTCGACGAATGCGCTATTGTTTAAGATATTCTCTTAATACATCCTTATTACCGCGTCTAAACCTATGTGGCTACGCACCGCCCACAACGCAGAAAGGTAAGCCCACGTGAGGGACCTAGTTGACACCACGGAAATGTATCTGCGCACCATCTACGAGCTCGAGGAGGAAGGCATCACTCCCCTCCGCGCGCGGATCGCAGAGCGTTTAGAGCAGTCTGGGCCGACCGTATCCCAGACCGTGGCTCGTATGGAGCGCGATGGCCTGCTCCACGTGCGCACTGATCGCAGCCTCGACCTCACCCAACAGGGCCGCGAACTGGCAACCAACGTCATGCGCAAGCACCGCCTAGCTGAACGTTTGCTCACAGACGTCCTTGGACTGGATATCGACAAGGTCCACGACGAGGCCTGCCGGTGGGAACACGTCATGAGTGAAGAGGTAGAAAAGCGCGTCGTCGCGGTATTGGAGGATTCCTCGCGCTCACCATTCGGCAACCCCATCCCAGGCTTGGCACAGTTGGGCACGACCCCGGTGGAGCTCGACTTGGGAACCCGCGCCATCGACCTCCCCACGGGACAAGAAACTGAAGCCACCATCGTGCAAATCAATGAGGTGTTGCAGGCCGACAGCTCGACCTTCGATGATCTTTATTCCTGCGGAATCCAAATCGGTTCGCAGGTGACGGTGGTCAATGAGAGCGGAACCATTACGCTGACGACGAAGTCGGGCCATACTGTCGAGCTTGTCGACGATCTCGCCCACGCCATCCGAGTTAAGGAGAAGTAAGACGATGAAGCTGTTAGTTACCGGTGGTGCCGGATATGTCGGCAGTGTGTGCGCGGCAGTCTTGGTTGAAAAAGGCCACGACGTCACCATCATCGACAACTTCTCTACCGGCAACCGCGAGGCCATCCCAGAGCAGGCACGTCTCGTTGAAGGCGACGTCGCTGATGTCGCCCGTGAGGTGTTGTCTGAAGGTGGATTCGACGGCGTGCTGCACTTTGCGGCGCGTTCCCTCGTCGGTGAATCCGTTGAAGCCCCCGCTGACTATTGGCAACATAATGTCGTAACCACGCTGACGCTCCTAAACGCCATGCGGGAATTCGAGGTCACAAACCTCGTCTTTTCCTCGACCGCTGCAACCTACGGCGAGCCAGCGCAAGTGCCAATTACGGAGTCGATGCCTACGCAGCCAACGAATCCCTACGGCGCGTCCAAGCTCGCAATTGACTACATGATCACGTCCTATGCCACTGCCTACGGCCTTGGGGCGACCTCCTTGCGCTACTTCAATGTCGCCGGAGCCTACGGCACCATTGGAGAAAACCGCGAAGTAGAAACCCACCTCATTCCCCTCGTCCTGCAGGTAGCGCTGGGGCACCGCGACAAGATTTACATCTTCGGCGATGACTACAACACCGCCGACGGCACCGCGGTCCGGGATTACATCCACATCCGAGACCTGGCAGAGGCCCACGTCCTAGCGCTGGAGAGCAACGCCGCAGGAACGCACCGCATCTACAACCTTGGCTCCGGGGATGGCTACTCCGTCAAACAGGTCATTGAGGCCTGCCGCGAAGTAACCGGTCACCCCATCCCGGCTGAGCTTGCACCTCGCCGCGCTGGGGATCCCGCAACACTCGTGGCCTCTTCGGAAAAGATCAAATCCGAGCTCGGGTGGAACCCCAGCCGCACCGATCTGACCACCATCGTGACAGACGCGTGGAACTTCACCCAGCAGCTCGGCGAGCGGGCACATTCTGCGCATCGCTAGCCGCATCCTCTGAATGCTCCTCCCCTTCCCCTATAGCGTTTTCATAGGCTTTGAGGGCGCCTGTATGAATTGAGTCCCGAATCTTTTCGTGCAGGCCATGACGGTATGCCTGGCACAGGAGTGAGCCTAGGCGGTGGCTGGGAAATTCTTCCACGACGAGCTGCAATGCAGGACCCGCGAGGATATCCCACTCCTGTTCCAGCTGCGCCAGCGCAAAGAGAGTCAGCGCGTTTGCCCGCAACTCGCCGCCGAATGTCCGCGCCGCCGCCAGAAGGAGATGCGCTCCCTTTTCGCCCGACGTCGCGCACACGTTCACGACAAGGTCGCGCGTCCACGTCGTTGACAGCCACACAGCACAGGTTGCCAGCAGCTCACTGTCCTGCTCAGCCTCCTCCACCGACGCCACCTGGTGAAGCGCCCACCGAGCATCGTCGAGCAAGTGATCCAAGAGGTCCTTTCGTTTCTTTCCCCGCACAGCTGCTACCTGCGCACGATACTGCGTCGCCGTTTCTCGCGCTTGCCGCGCCAAGGCATCGGCTTCGGCAGCATCCAGATACTGGTTCCCTGCGGCAAAGACAGCAAAGAACTCCTCCCTATTGAGCTCCGGTACAACATTGTGGTCGACGCAAGAGCGCATCGAGGGGGCGTCGGTCAGCGCCGGTATTGTCCCCTCAACCCACTTCTTCATTGGCCCGCTTCCATCCGCGTTGACGGTTCCATGAAGCAAGACATAAGCCTCATGTTTGGTGATTTCCCGGGTATGCCACGCAGCGTCGACCTCCAGCCCGTCCTCGGCGCGGTCTAGGCCATATAGCCAGTGAGCCACCTCCCTGAGCTCGGTGAGGGGACGCTTCGAAATAAGGAATGCAAACACACCTTCGCGGGCGTGCTCGGCCAGTAACGGCGAGATGTCCGCTACTGCCCCTTGGGCATCAGCAATGTCGACGCGAGCAAGCGGGCCCATGGCTGGGCCTCGCGGGGTGGTATCGATAGCCATGAAAACCACCGATTCAGTGGGATAGAAGCCTAGGAGGCCAGGGATGTTTGCGAGGAGGTGACCTGGGGTCGTTATCGGTGGAGTGCGGTCTGTATGCGTTGAGAGTGTGTTCATACCTTGTAGCCTGAACCACACTTACCTCGATTCGCTAGAGCACTAAGACCGTCCACGGCACATCTGTGGATAACGAGTCCGGGCTAGTGCGCAGTCCACTGGAAGTAGCCCCGGTTTTCCACACCCAGCAAGTGGAAACCTGGCACAACCAGCCTCCATATGGCATGCTTGAACGATCATCACTGGTTCTCTGCGGGAGCCCCCGCGCGTACAGACCAGCTTCGCGTTCGCCCCGGACGCCCAGTCGCCTCTGGGAATAGGCGGTAAGCCTTAAGCGTTGCATGTCACAGAACACTGATTGAGGTCGTACGCTCGAGAACAAGCACACGGCTAGAAGGAGGAGTCACAACCATGCAGGAAGAACAGCGCCGCATGTACGAGCTGGAGTACCCCGCTCCAGTGGTCAAGGATGATTCCACTCCAGGCGCAGGCCCCACAATGATCGTTGCCATGAATGGCTACGCCGATGCGGGCCAGGCCGTTGAAGCCAGCGCTGATCACCTCAAAGCCGCGTTGGAAAACCGCCAGCTGGCCTCGTTTAATAACGACGAACTCATTGACTACCGTTCACGCCGCCCTGCCGTCACTATCGACCATGACCGCACCGTGGAAATTGAGAACACGGATTTGGGCATCAAGGTATTGCGGGATAATTCCGGCACACCTTTCTTGCTGCTGTCCGGACCGGAACCGGACTTGCGGTGGGAGGCCTTTACGGATGCGGTAGTGAACTTGGTTGAAAAGTTCGATATCAAGAACACCATCATGCTCTACTCCGCGCCCATGCCGGTGCCACACACCCGCCCCACGGTGGTCACTGCGCACGGCAATGCCCCGGAACTCCTTAACTCTATGGTGCGCATGGAATCCACCATGATGGTCCCCGGCGCAGCCGCCCTGTATATTGAGCGTGCCTTGGATAAGAAGGGCCGCCGCGTGGCCGGCTATACCGCGCATGTGCCGCATTATCTGGCGGCCTCGCCTTATCCAGCGGCCACGCTCCGCCTTCTGGATTCGGTTGCCTCAGCCGTCGACCTCAACATTCCCTTGGGTAGCTTGGAGGCAGACGTGGCTCGCGTCAACCAGCAGCTCGAGGAGCAGGTGACGGATTCTGAAGAGATCGCGGGCGTGGTCCGCCAGTTGGAAGAGCAGTACGACGCTTATATGGAGCGCTACCGTTCCCGCCATCCGCAGGCCATTATGCCGGGTGAAGAGCACATGCCTACGGGCGAGGAGATCGGAGCAGACTTCGAGGCTTTCCTTGCCGGACTCGATGACAACCCAGATATCCTCTCTGAAGACATCGACGACCGCGAGGATAACTACGGGCGAGACGAGGGCCCCGGCTCAGACATGGACGATGATGTCTAACCTCAGATAAGCTCAGCACGCCGCGGCTGTCGAGGGGTCTCGGTCGTTCACAGCCGCAGGGCGGAGACTTGTACTCTAAGGCTTTCGCCTAAGGTGGGACGGGTGAACCTTTCTCAGATGTTGCCCGATCTCGCCGAAGTCCCCGAGTCGATGGTTGATGAGGCCATCTGGGACACGTTTTTATCGTGGACCTCCGGCCGCGGTATCTCGCTGTACCCGGCGCAGGAAGAGGCCTCTTTAGCTATCCTCGCGCAGGATAATGTCATCTTGGCCACGCCTACCGGGTCCGGAAAATCCATGGTGGCCAATGCCGCCCACTTCATAGCTTTAGCGCGAGGGCAGCGCAGTTTTTATACCGCACCTATCAAGGCCTTGGTGAGCGAGAAGTTCTTCGCTCTCTGTGAGATTTTTGGCCCAGAAAACGTTGGCATGATGACCGGTGATGCCACGGTGAACGGTTCCGCCCCCATCATCGCCGCGACCGCGGAGATCGTCGCCAATATTGCACTGCGCGATGGCGCGGAAGCCGCCATCGATCAGGTGGTCATGGATGAATTCCACTACTATTCCGAGCCGGATCGCGGCTGGGCCTGGCAGGTCCCGCTGCTGGAATTGCCGAAGGCACAGTTCTTGCTCATGTCCGCGACCTTGGGCGATACGACGTGGCTGGAGAAGGACTTAACTGAGCGCACCGGACGCACGACGACGCTCGTGGCTGGGACAACCCGCCCGGTCCCGTTGGACTTCTCCTACGTCTTTTCCGCTGTCCATGAAACCATCGAGGAATTGCTCGCTGGTGGCAAGGCACCTGTCTACGTGGTCCACTTCTCCCAGCGCGAGGCCTCAGAGCGCGCGCAAGCATTGACGTCGCTGTCAAAGATCATCACCCCAGAGGAGAAGGAGTCCATTGCCGCTGAGCTCGCGGGATTCCGATTCACCACGACGTTCGGCAGGGACCTGTCTAAGCTGCTTCGTAAGGGAATTGGTGTGCACCATGCCGGCATGCTGCCGAAGTATCGGCGCTTGGTGGAGCAGCTGGCCCAAAAGGGTCTGCTCAAGATCATCTGCGGTACCGACACTTTAGGTGTTGGCATCAATGTTCCGATCCGCACGGTGCTAATGACGGGCCTGGCCAAGTATGACGGAACCCGTCAGCGGATCCTAAAATCCCGCGAGTTTCACCAGATTGCCGGTCGCGCCGGCCGCGCAGGCTATGACACGGAAGGCACGGTCGTCGTAGAGGCGCCGGAGCACGAGATCGAAAACGCCAAAGCGCGGCGGCGCGTGGGCGATGACCCGGCGCGCCTAAAGAAACTGAAGAAGAAGTCCGCGCGCGACGGTGAGGTCTCTTGGTCGGAGCAGACCTATGCCCGGCTTATCGACGCCGAACCGGAGCAGCTCACTTCCCAATTCCGGGTCTCCAATTCCATGCTGCTCAATGTGCTCGCCCGCCACGGCAACGGCTACGAACACCTTAAACACCTGCTGCGTACTAGCCACAACACGCGTGCGCGCCAGAACGAAGACATTTTGACAGCGCTGAGCCTGTTTCGAGGGCTTCTCAATTCAGGCGTGGTTCAAAAATCCACCAAGGGTCTCGATATCTATGGCCGCCCTTACCACGTGGTGCGGGAAATGCCGCGCGATTTCGCCTTGAATCAACCTTTGGGGCCCTTCGCGTTGGCGGCGCTCACCTTGCTGGATCCGGAATCGGACACCTATGCCCTCGACGTCATCTCCGTCTTCGAGGCGGTGCTCGATGATCCTCGCCAAGTCCTGATTGCTCAGCAAAAGCAACGCCGTGGCGAGGAGATCGCGGCGCTCAAAGCAGACGGGGTGGACTACACCGAACGCATGGCCATCGTGGAAGACATCACCTGGCCGAAGCCACTCGAAGAGCTCTTGGAGCAGGCCTACGACACTTTTTGCGAAACCAATCCTTGGGCCAAGGAATTTGAGCTGCGTCCTAAGTCTGTGGTTCGCGACATGCTAGAGAGCGCCATGACCTTCTCCGACCTTGTCGCCACCTACGGACTCGCCCGCTCTGAAGGCGTCATCCTGCGCTACCTCACTGATGCTTGGCGCACGCTCAAGCAGTCGATCCCTGCCGAGTTCCTTACCGAGGAGCTCGAGGACATCATCGTCTGGCTCGGAGAGCTTATCCGCCAGGTTGATTCTTCGCTCGTCGACGAGTGGGCCGAAATGGCCGGCGAGGACTCCCCCATTTCCCAGGCGGACTTGGACCGCGAATTGGCCTTCGGCGTTGAGGATCCCACCGCCTTGACAGCCAATCAGCGTGCCTTTGGCATCATGGTGCGCAACTACTTCTTCCGGCTCGCGCAGCTCTTTGCCTTGGAGAAGGAAGATCGCTTGGCAGATTTGTTGGATTATTTGGAGGAGATCCCCGACTTTGGCCAAGCTCTCGATGACTACTTCGATGACTACGATGACATCGATACTGGGCCAGCAGCACGGGGCCCGGAGTACTTTGTCCTGGACAAGGGCGACAAGGGCGCAGGGGCTCGTGGCGTTGGGGGTTCACGATCGTGGACCGTCCGGCAGATCCTCAAGGACCCAGAGGGGGACAACTCTTACCACATCGTTGGCACTGTCGATTTGGATGCCTCCGATGAGGCTGGTGAAGTCCGGCTGTCCGAACTACGCGTGGAATACTAGGGAATTTAAATACTCCCTTTCTTTGTTATTATTCTCCGTCAACCGCATATTATGCGTATGATTGGGGAATGAGCACGCCACAGCAGATAGACGAACGCCAGCTTTCCCCCATCCCTCACGCTAGCGCCGCGCCCGCGGCCGAGCATCTCACCCTCGGATCCTTCACCATGAAGGTTCTCAACGGCATCTCGATCGCCGTCGTCGTGTCGCTCGTCCCGCAGGCCTTGCT
Organism: Corynebacterium sp. HMSC059E07; assembly: GCF_001814395.1. Lineage (NCBI taxonomy): Bacteria > Bacillati > Actinomycetota > Actinomycetes > Mycobacteriales > Corynebacteriaceae > Corynebacterium > Corynebacterium sp. HMSC059E07. Next base: position 145,604 of record NZ_KV816329.1, on the reverse strand, counting down.
CGGCGAGTTGGCCAAGGCACTGCTCCCCTTCTGGTCCGGCGCGTCCACCGTAATAGCGCTGACGGGTCTAGCCGCCAGCCTTTTACCTGTGATGATTGGTGTCCTCGTAGGCATCGAATTCAAGATGACGCCGATTCAGACCGCAGCCGTGGGCATTGCTTCTTTCTGCGGCTCCGGGGTGGCCACCGTCAATCCCGAAGGCGGCTTCTTCCTCAAAGGCACCGGGCTCGTCATCAACTCTGGATTAACCGCAGCCATGGCAGTTGGTTTGCTCCTCTTCATCGGCGATAGGCTCAAGAACTACTCCATCTTGTTGCTTTCCACCATCGTGACGCTCGTTGCGGGCAGCATCGGATGGGTTGTCACCTTCCCCATCGTCAAGGTCTTTACGCTGTGGCTTGGTGACCTCGTGAACGGTGCGACAACTTTGCAGCCGGTCCTCATGGGCATAGTCCTCGCCGTTCTTTTTGCAGTCATGATCGTCTCCCCAGTCTCCACCGTCGGCATTGCTACCGCCATCTTTATCGACGGCATCGCCTCTGGCACCGCCAACCTCGGGGCCGTTGCCGCAGGGTTCACGCTCCTCGTTGCCGGCTGGCGCGTCAACGGCTTCGCCACCTCCATCCTGCATGTTCTGGGCTCTCCCAAAGTACAGATGGCCAATATGTTGTCCAAGCCGGTCACCTTCCTTCCCGTCATTTGCTCCGCCGCAATCCTGGGCGGCATTGGTGGCGCTCTAGGGATCTCAGGCACACCAATCTCCGCCGGTTTCGGAATATCCGGCCTCATGGGCCCGCTGGCGGCCCTCAATTACGAAGGGTGGGGATGGAGCGCCGGCAACGTGATGATCATTACCTTCGTTTATGTCGTACTTCCCCTCGCCCTTGCGCTGCTCTTTTGCTGGCTCTTTGAAAAGGTTCTGCACTTAACCAAATCTGAATACTTTTCCCTCGATTTCAAGTAGCGACATGGGGAGTACAGTGGGCGCCACTATGACTAACCCAAACTCCCCAGCCACCAGCATCCACCTTGCCGGCGTTCGTTTTGAGACACACGAGGATTCAGTCACTGTGCATTGGCTCCTCGGGGGCATGCCCCACCACCGTGACGTCGTCTTTAAGCTGCACACCCTCGACCTTCAGCTCATCGCCTACTTCGAGCAAGCCAACCTCAGCTCGATGGAGATCGCTTCATACGGAGAAGACACGAGGGACGCCCACCGCCCAGTTGATTATCAATACAACTACTCCCCCGAGGCACTCGCAATCACGCTGCCCACCGCCCACTTTAATCTAAAAGAAGAAGTCTTCACGATGAGCCTGTCAGTGGACGGCATCCCCTGCGGTGAGTGGACCGGAACGATTACCTAAGCCTTCACTCCCTACACACAGCGAAGCCTATACACGCTTTACAGGACTCTGACCAGCGACGATACTGGAGTAAGAGCAGTTCTCTAGGGTTCAAGGAGCTGGAAATGGCACACCATGCCAATGAGCCCCATGGCGATTCACACAACGCGCGGTTAAATTCCCTTCGGGCGGGAGTTCTCGGCGCTAATGACGGCATCGTCTCCGTCGCTGCACTTCTGCTCGGCGTCGTGGGGTCGGGGGCGTCGGCAAGCGCCATCCTTATCGCCGGCTTGGCCGCAACCGTATCGGGAGCCGCGTCGATGGCGCTGGGAGAATATGTCTCGGTGTCAGCGCAGCGTGACTCCGAACGGATGATGATAGCCAAGGAGACCCGCGAGCTGGCAGAGCTTCCTGAACAAGAACACGCCGAACTCGTATCTATGTTGGCCGACTACGGCATGAACACCACTACCGCAGACACTGCAGCACATGAGATCGCCGCCAAAGATAGGCTCTTGGAGGCACACCTGAGGCTGGAAATGGGAATCGATGGTGAGGACCTGACGAACCCTTGGCACGCCGCTTTCTGGTCGGCAGTATCTTTCCTTGCCGGTGCAGCGCTGCCCCTCCTATCAATCTTCATAGCCCCGATGAGCATGGCCGCAGCAGTCGTCGCCGTGGTCACTCTCATTGCCCTGGCGATTACGGGCTACGTGTCTGCTCGCCTCGCCGGTACGAATGCCGCACGTTCCGTCTTCCGCCTCGTCTTTGGTGGAGCGCTCGGGCTAGCCATTACCTATGGCATCGGCGTTGCCTTCGGCGGGGTCATCGGCTAGAAGGCCGCAAACCGCCCCCAGCCCTTTGAGACACAAAAAGTCCCACTCCCCTGTACATAATCACGGGAGTGGGACTTTCTATCGTGCGCCTAAGAAGGCATGCTGTTTATCTACTCAGCGGAACGCACAGCCTCAGCCTGCAGCGCCTGCGCCACAGCCTGAACAACGCCTGCGACCTTGACGCCTTCCCAAATCTGCTCCTTGGTCACGCCCTCCTCCAACAGAGTATTGGCGTGTGCAGTCAAGCAGTGCTCGCAGCCATTGATAGCAGAGACAACGGTGCTCCACAGCTCAAACGTTGCCTTGTCTACGCCAGGCTTAGCAATGATGTTCATGCGCAGACCAAACTTGACCTGAGCGAAATCATCGCCCAACCAGCTCTTTGCGCGGTAGGCCACGTTATTCATAGCCATCACCGTGGCGGAGCCGAGAGCTGCGTCAACTGCCTCTTCGCTGAGGTGCTCGCGGGCTTCCTCAAGAATCTCCTTCAGGACCAGATCATTACGGGTGGCGGCCGCGGCAGCGACCAAGCTGCCCCACAGCTGCTCCTCATTCAGCTCGGTCGTACGCGTGAGCGTACCGATGTTGAGCTTCTGATCCTTGGCATACGCCGGAAGTGCGGACTTCAGGTTGTCGATGGACACTGAGTAACTCCTTTATGGTTGGACGGTTGTGCTTAGCGATGTCTTACAGTGCGGACTGAACGACCTCGAGCTTGTCGATGTTCTTCGTCGGGTCATTAGCCTCCCAGTTGCAGGCACAAACCTCTTCGGACTGCAGCGCATCGAGCACACGCAGAACCTCATCAACGTTGCGGCCGACAGCGTCCGGGGTCACGGACACGAACTGGATAACACCGTCCGGGTCAATGATGAAAGTTGCGCGGTCAGCAACGCCGTCGGCATTCTCCACACCGAGGGCGCGGATCAGGTCGTGGCGGATATCAGAGAACATCGGGAACGGGACTTCCTTCAGCTCCGGGTGGGTTGCACGCCAGTTGAAGTGCGCAAACTCATTGTCGGTGGAGCCGCCGAGGATCTGGGTATCGCGGTCCTGGAATTCCTCATCCAGCTTGCCGAAGGCTGCGATCTCAGTCGGGCACACAAAGGTGAAGTCCTTCGGGTAGAAGAATACAACCTTCCACATCCCCTGGTACTTGTCCAAAGACACCTGCTCGAAGTAATCCTCCGGCTGGTTAGCGTTGACGTCGTGGAGGTCGCCGCCCTTCAGCGCAGTCAGTTCGAACTCTGGGAACTTCTCACCAACGGTCAAGATAGGCATAGAAGATTCAACTCCTTCAATAGTCACAACAATGCACAAAAGTGATGCAAATCTCTACGACCGCACACCATTTTGCCTTTTAGCTGGTACGCAGCCGCTCGCTTGTTAAGTATGCCACGAACCCCCTCGCACGTCAATAGGCCTGATGAATTAGAGATGTTAGAGTTATAGGCATGAACAATAAGGAGTATCGCCCAACCCTCGCCCAGTTGCGCACCTTCGTCACGATTGCGGAGAACAAACACTTTGGCTCCGCGGCCGCCAAACTCGATATCTCCCAGCCTTCGCTCTCCCAAGCACTCGTCGCCCTCGAACAAGGCTTGGGCGTCCAGCTCATCGAGCGCTCTACCCGCAAGGTCATCGTGACGTCCACCGGCGAGGCGCTCCTCCCCTACGCCAAGGCAACGCTCGAAGCGTCCGATGCCTTCCTCAGCCAAGCCCACGGTGCAAGCGGTACGTTAACTGGCCCCCTCACCATCGGAATCATCCCCACCATCGCGCCCTATATTTTGCCGGGGCTACTGAAATCCATCAGCGAAACCTACCCTGATCTAGAACCACGCTTCGTCGAGGAACAGACTCAACACCTGTTAGACAAGCTGCGCGAGGGCAGCTTAGACCTCGCTGTGGCCGCACTGCCCACCGAGGCCACCGGGATGGTCGAGACTCCTCTCTATAGCGAGTCCTTTACCGTCGTAACACCGGCAGGACACCCGCTCGCGGGGCGCGAGGATCTCACACTCGAAGAGCTTGCAGACCTTGACCTTTTGCTGCTTGACGACGGCCACTGCCTCCGCGACCAAGTCCTCGACCTATGCCGTCGCGCCAAGGTAAACCCCTCCGAAGCCACCAATGCCGTCACCCGAGCATCGTCGCTGACCACTATCCTGCAGCTCGTCATGGGAAATCTAGGCACTACCCTTGTCCCTGAATCAGCGCTCGCAACGGAATGCCAAAACCCGCAGCTTGCGGTCGCCCGTTTCGCCCCCACGGTAACAGCGGAGCGCCCGGTTGGACTCGTTTTCCGATCGTCTGCTGCCCGCGCTGATGAATTTCGCGCCTTTGGCTCTTTGGTCACCGCCGCCTTCCAGGACGCTGCGGAACGCTCCCGAGCCCTCTTCCCGACCTCGTAATTCGAGCCCCCCCAACTCTGATGGCATTAAAAACTACAACGCCGCCCTTGGCTTACCTCTTGTAGCCCGGCCCGCCTCGGTAGGCGGTGGCTAAACAAGCGGAAAGCTTAGGCGGCGTTGCGTTATAGGTCTGGTTTAGACCTTAAGCTGCGGGAGCATAACGACCCTGGCACTGGCGGCACAGGTGCGCTGTCGCCAGCTGAAGGGCCGGCGCGATAATAATCAGAGCCAAGCCCAAGGTAATAAGGGACGCGAAACCCAAGAGGCCAGACAGGACAATAAACAGCAAAAGGTGGCTGTAGTTTTCCTTGCCCAGCTTGAGTCCCTGGGAGAAAGCCTCGCCGATCGAGGAAGTATCGGCTGCCAACCAGGGCATGAGGGTAAAGAAGGGCTGAATAAACAGCGCAATCAACATCACTACAAGGAGCCCACCAAAGATGGAGCCAACGAGCGCGAAAACATCGCTCTGGCTGAGCTGCTCTGGGTTCTGGAGGTCCGTACCTTCCACACCGCCGAGGACCACCATAAACAGGACGACGATGACGATCACCAGGGCAATCGCTGCGAGAATGCCCAAGACAAGATTCACTACCAGCGGCGGCACCCAGCGAACTCCCTGGAACAGGGTTCCCCATGTGGGGCTCGGCTTATCGATTTCACGGTAGGCCAAACGATAAACAACCAGAGAAATGACAAAGGACAGGATAGACACCGCGAAGGAGAAGAGGTCCAACATGACGGAGGTCTCCGCCCCATCGGCACTCTGCGCACCAACGCTGATTCCAACTTGTGGGACAAACTGAATAGCAAGCACGACGACGGCTCCCAACACCCACAAAAGTGCGTTGCCGAGCGCGGCCTTGAATCCCCATTTGATCGCTTCGATAGCGCTGACTGGACCCGTATAGGCCGGACCGGCACCTGGGCCGAGGCCCTCTTGACCGGAGCTATTCCCATAGCTCGCACCGGCATAACCCGGCTGGCCAGCATCGTACCCACCATAGGACTGAGAGCCGTAAGCTCCGCCGCCATAGTTGCCATAGTTGCCGGATTGACCGAAACCAGCCTGGTCTTCTGGGTGGCTGGTGGGTTCATACTTTGGAAGTCCACCAGTGTTCCCGGAGGAATTACTGGGGCCGTTCTGCGGGTTGCTTCCGAACCCTCCGTTGGAGCCGTTGTCCTCCGGATTCGAACCAAAAGGATTAGTCATTGATTGTGCCCTTCTTTAATCATTGTTCACACAGTCACCACGAGGGTACCAATTTCTCTACCTGGACCTGTGAGCGACTAGCCTTCCGAGTAGACTTTTAGGTCAACTATGACTGCTACTCGCGAAGATCTTTACGGCGCTCTCACAACAGTTTCTTTGAGTGATGAGCGCGCATTCCGTCGCCGCCTGCGCAAGGCTCGTTCTCCCAAGGCCCTGGCTGCGATCCAGGCCGATATCACAGCCGCCCAAGACAAGGTGAGCACCATCGATGCCAACGTGCCGCCGATTACCTACCCCGAGGAGCTTCCCGTCACCGGACGCCGCGACGATATCGCCGAGGCGATCGAAAAGAATCAGGTAGTCATCATCGCTGGTGAAACCGGTTCGGGAAAGACCACACAGATTCCAAAAATCTGCCTGGAACTCGGCCGCGGCCGGCGGGGGCTCATTGGCCATACCCAGCCGCGGCGACTAGCAGCGCGTACCGTCGCCGAGCGCATTGCAGAAGAACTTGATCAGTCCATCGGGGACACAGTCGGCTATGCCATTCGCTTCGATGACAAAGTCTCCTCCACCACCGCCGTGAAGCTCATGACCGACGGCATCCTGCTGGCAGAGATGCAGCGCGACCGTTTCCTCAATGCCTACGACACGATCATTATCGATGAGGCACACGAGCGCTCACTCAACATCGACTTCCTCTTGGGCTACCTCAAGCGGCTGCTTCCCAAGCGTCCGGATCTGAAGGTCATCATCACCTCAGCAACGATTGATCCCGAGCGCTTCGCCGAACACTTCGCGGACGCTGGGGGCAAACCTGCCCCCATCATCGAGGTCTCCGGGCGCACCTACCCCGTGGAGATCCGCTACCGCCCGCTCGAGGTCGAATCGGGTGGAAAGACCATCGACCTCGATCCTCTCGACGCCCTCTGCGAAGCCATCGAGGAGCTCATGGCCGAAGGCGAAGGAGATATTCTGTGCTTCTTCCCCGGAGAGCGCGATATCCGCGACGCCATGGAGGCCATCGAGGGGCGCCACTGGCGCAACGTGGAGGTCACTCCGCTCTTCGGACGCCTGTCCAACCAGGAACAGCATCGCGTTTTCCGCTCGCACCGCGGACGGCGCATCGTGCTCTCCACCAACATTGCTGAGACCTCATTGACGGTGCCGGGCATTCGCTACGTCGTGGATACGGGAACGGCGCGTATATCGCGCTATTCCACGCGCACCAAGGTGCAGCGTCTCCCCATCGAGCCGGTCTCCCAGGCAAGCGCCAACCAGCGCTCGGGCCGCTGTGGCCGCGTTGCGGATGGCATCGCCATCCGCCTGTACAGCGAGCAGGATTTCCTATCCCGCCCGGAGTTTACGGATCCCGAGATTCTGCGCACCAACCTGGCCAGCGTCATCCTACAGATGATTTCGCTGCGCCTTGGTGACATTGCTGACTTCCCCTTCGTCCAACCCCCTGAGCGGAAGGCCGTACGAGACGGCCTACTTCTTCTGCACGAACTGGGCGCCCTCGAGGGCAAAGAAAAAGACGGACTACCTGTCCTGACCCGAATAGGACGCGATCTTGCCCGCATCCCCGTAGATCCACGCATGGCCCGCATGCTGGTCGAGGCCAAGACTTCCGGGTGTCTCCACGACGTCATGGTCATCGTTGCTGCCATGACGATCCAAGATGTGCGCGAGCGGCCGAGCGACAAGCAAGCTCAAGCCGACCAGGCACATGCCCGCTTCAAGGATAAAACCTCCGACTTTGTGGCCATGCTCAACCTGTGGGACTTTGTCCAGGAAGCTCGCGATGAGATGAGCGGCAATGCTTTCCGCAAACGGATGAAGGCCGACTTCCTGCACTATATGCGCATCCGCGAGTGGTTCGATCTGGTGCGGCAGCTGCGGGACGTCGCCAAGCAGCTCGGGTGGAAAGCCCAGGAAAGCACAGAGCGTCGCCCCGATGACATCCATATGGCCTTGCTTTCTGGACTGTTGTCTAATATCGGCGCGCGTGATGGCAACTCTAAGGAGTTCATTGGTGCACGCAATACCCGCTTCCTCGTCTTCCCCGGATCGGCACTGGCAAAGAAACCGCCCGAGTTCGTCATGGCGGCTGAGTTGGTGGAAACGTCGCGCCTGTGGGCGCGCGACGTTGCTGCCATCGACCCAGCATGGGTTGAAAAGCTGGCGAAGGATTTGCTGAAGCACAACTATTCTGACCCGACGTGGTCGCGAAAGCGCGGCTCTGCGGTCGTCACCCAACGCTCGACGCTTTATGGCGTCACTGTTGTCGCCGACCGGACCGTGCCCTATCACCGCGTGGATCCTGAGGCAGCGCGCGATATGTTCATCCGTAACGCGCTAGTCGACGGCGACTGGACCACCCACCACCACTTCTTCCACGACAACAAGCGCAAACTCGCCGAGGCCTCCGAATATGAGGAGAAGGCCCGCCGGCGCGGACTCGTCGTGGACGAAGACACTCTCTTCGATTTCTACGATCAGCGCATCCCTGCGTCTGTCACCACCGCCCGGCATTTCGATTCCTGGTGGAAAAAGCAGAAGAACAAACATTCCTTGGACTTCGACCCAGAAGCTCTTCTCGAGGAGGACCACGATGTCACCGAGGATGCCTTCCCCGACCGCTGGTTGAAGGGAAGCATCGACTACGACTTGTCCTACAAGTTCGAGCCGGGAGACCCGCTCGACGGTGTCACACTCATGGTTCCCGTCCCGCTCCTCGCGGGGTTGGACACAGAAGGCTTCGATTGGCTGGTACCGGGCCTACGTCTAGAGCTCGTAACTGAGCTTATTCGCTCGCTGCCGAAGGCTCTTCGACGCACCGTGGTTCCGGCACCCGAGTTCGCTGAACGCGCGCTGCCCAAGCTCTTGCCCTATGAGGGCACACTCACCGAGCAACTCGCTGCGGTTTTGCAAGAGATGGGCGGCCAAGGCATCAATGCCGGCGATTTCCGCCCCGACCAGCTCCCTCCGCATCTGCGCATGAACTATGCCGCAGTGGACAAGCGGGGCAAGGTCATCGACTCAGACCGCAACCTGCAGGCTCTAGTCCAACGCCAAGCCGGCCACATTTCCTCCTCGGTCTCACGCGTTGGCCGCGCCGCCGAATCCACTGCGGTCAAGGAATGGACGGAGGATACACTCGGCGCCATCGATGAGGAGGTGGTAACCGTCGTTGATGGACACGAGGTCACCGCCTACCCCGCGCTCGTAGCGACCAAGGATGGCGTGGCGCTCAAGGTCCATCCCACCAAGGCGGCTGCCGACGCCTCCATGATCACCGCCACCCTAACCTTGCTGCTCCGGGAAATTACGGTGAATACGCAGCAGATGGTCAAAGGGCTTCCTCTACAGCAGCGGGTAGCCGTCGACTCCTACCCCCACGGCGGGGCGGAAGGACTTGTCAGCGATGCCCGGGTTGCCGCAGTACGCGACATCATGATGGAAAAGGGCGGCCCGGTGCGCACCCCCGGTGACTTCAATGCATTGCTCAACGCGGTCAAACCGGAGGTCCCGGGCAGAGTGCGCCAGGCAGTCGTTGCAATTGCGCCGGGCCTAGCAGAGTATTCCAATCTGAATGCTGAGCTGAAGCACTGGGAGGGGCCGGCCATCGATGATATTCGGGCCCAGCTCAATTTCCTATTGCCCGCGCACGCCATCACCGTCCACGGGATCCAGCACCTGCGCCATTTACCGCGCTATATCCAGGCCGCGCGCATCAGACTTGAGGAAATGAACGTGGACCCGGACCGCGATGCTGACCGGCAGGCAGACGTCGACGAGGCCAAAGCCTATGTGGCCAATCGGTTGCGGTCCCTGCCTCCTGGCCGTGAAAAGACGCGTGAGGTTAAAGACATCTACTGGATGATTGAGGAACTGCGCGTATCGCTCTTCGCACAACGCCTGGGCACTGCCCACGCGGTGTCTTTGAGGAGAATCCAAAAGGCAGTGGATAAATTACGCTAAAAGCTATCGCGGTCGCGCCGACGCATGAGGCGGATTTCTGATTCAAAGTCGTCGGCGCTTTCAAAAGACTTATACACGGACGCAAAGCGCAGGTAGGCCACTTCATCGAGATCTCGCAGAGGTTCCAGGATGGCAAGGCCGATGTCATTGGCGTTGACTTGCGAGGAGCCGTGACTGCGCACGGTCTCTTCAACTTCTTGAGCGAGCTTCTTCAAAGCATCATCGCTAACGTCGCGCCCCTGGCATGCGCGTTTGACGCCTCGGATCAGCTTGTCGCGGCTGAACGGCTCAGCCAAGCCATTTCGCTTGACTACTGACAAGACTGCTTTCTCGATGGTGGTGAATCGACCTTTGCACGCGGCGCATTCGCGACGCCGCCGGATCGAGGTTCCGCTGTCGATCACGCGCGAGTCAATAACGCGTGATTGTTCGTTGTGACAGAACGGGCAATACACAGTGCCGTATCCTTCCTTTCGACCAATGCGCACATGCTGCTGGCCCAAGGAATTCTAGCGCGAAGACACGACCGTCGTGGACGAAGAGGTGCTCGCACTGTCAACCTCACTATCGATACTGAGGCCACCCCATACTGTGCCGATGAATACCGCGGCGCCAAAGACTGCTCCGAGCACATAGTTACCTACGTTCGACCGACTACGACGGCTGCCCGATGTTGCTCCGGCGGCCGAAACCTGGGAATTCACCGGAATTTCCGGACGGCACTGTGTTCTATCGTTTACGGCAAGAGTTCGAACACGAGACGGCCCATATGGAAGGTTGCGCGGGGCATCAGACGTGATCGACCGAGACTGAGCGGGATCCCAAACCGCCGCTGGCGGCACTAGCACAGCCCGATTGCTAGACTTCTCGAGGGACACCCCGCGCAGTACAGAGGCATTGTTTAATGCGATAGCCATGACGGTTCCTTTCTAGGTCTTCCTTATTCATTAAGACAATGCCCGAAGTGTACGAACAAAGCCCGACATCTTCGAACATCAACTTCGATCAACCGTTCGATTTGGTGCGTATGTTCGATTTATAGCAGGCCTTCGAAAATTTGTCCACACTCGGGCGGCGTTAGTCGAACATTTTTTCTTTCCGTGCTAAAAAGGGAAGCGGAAGTATCACCAGCAGCCCACCCCCATTTATGTCCGGCACACCAAAGCCGCGCACATCATCTCTGCACACCCCGACAGTTCCTAGGAGCAAGAATGGCCCGCAATCCGAAGCGAAGCGACCACCCTTCCCTCGATTCACTATCCCCTCGCCAACGCCGCATCTTGGAAGTAATCCATGACGCCGTCATGTTGCGCGGCTATCCGCCAAGCATCCGCGAAATCGGTGACGCAACAGGCCTCCAGTCCACCTCGTCCGTGGCCTATCAGTTAAAGCAGCTGGAAGAGAAGGGCTTCCTTCGCCGCGATCCAAACAAGCCACGAGCTGTTGATGTGCGCCATTTCCCCGGCGCCGACGACCCCAAAAAGCCCGGGCGCAAGACCGGGCAGGCAATCGCACCATCGGGAACCTCCACCCCTGACGCGCCCGAAGACGCCGCCACCCCAAACTACATTCCTGTTGTGGGCCGCATTGCCGCTGGTTCCCCCATCACCGCCGAGGAGAACATCGACGCCTACTTCCCCATGCCGGGTGAAATCCTAGGCAGCGGCGAACTATATATGCTGCAAGTCGTGGGAGATTCAATGCAGGATGCGGGAATCCTCAACGGGGATTGGGTTATTATTCGCTCGCAGTCTGTTGCAGAAGAAGGCGAGTTCGTAGCCGCGCTTTTGGATGGTGAAGAAGCGACCGTGAAGGAATTTCACCGAGATTCCTCCGGTGTATGGCTCCTCCCCCACAACGACGCCTACTCACCCATCAAGGGCGATGAAGCCGAAATCATGGGCAAAGTGGTATCCGTGTTCCGCAAACTCTAGAAACCATCCACCTCAGCGCTCCCTCAGGCCTTCCCCGCTCCACACCAATCACCCACTCGGTGCGGGCGAACCGGACTGGGGGATTGTTTCTTTTTACCCCCTTGTGTGTGTACATGCCCGATTTCGACCGTTTTAGCGTCCGAGATCACACATTCGGATACTTGCAGTACAACTATAGGTTTTAGTGACTAAGGCACGCATTCGATGTGAGCTTTTCTTTGTTTAGTTCCGTTTTGTTCGCATTCAGTGGGACAATAGAAGTATCGCCACAACATCCGTTGTTCTTTTCGTTCACACGCCCCAGCCCCTTTTCCTTCACCGGCGGGCGCAGTGACCACCACAAGGCAGACTTCATTTGGAGGAACCATGTACGCAGAAGAGCGTCGCCGACAAATTGCGTCATTGACCGCTGTAGAAGGACGAGTCAATGTCACCGAGCTCTCCGAGCGCTTCGATGTCACCGCTGAGACGATTCGCCGCGATCTCGCAGTCTTGGACCGAGAGGGAGTTGTGCACCGAGTTCATGGCGGTGCAGTCGCCTCCCAATCCTTCCAGACCGCCGAATTCACCCTTGATACTCGCCAACGTTCGGCCACAGGCGCCAAGATGGCCATCGCACGCGCCGCACTGGAGCAGCTTCCTGACGGCGGCAGCATCTTTCTCGATGCCGGAACCACCACGAATGCGCTTGCCGATCTCATAGGCCAGCGCTACTCGGCCGGGCAATTCAGCATTGTGTCGAATAGTCTCCCGATCGCTCTTTCACTAGCCAGCAACGGGGTATCTGACGTCCAGCTGCTTGGCGGCACGGTGCGCGCGATTACCCAGGCCGTCGTCGGTGACACTGCGCTTCGCACCATGGCCCTGATGCGTGCCGACGTCGCCTTTATCGGAACCAATGCGCTAACCATTGACCACGGGCTCTCCACGGCCGATTCGCAAGAGGCGGCTATCAAATCAGCATTCGTCACCAATGCACACCGCGTTGTCGTGCTGTGTGATTCATCGAAGTTGGGCAACGACTACTTGGTCAGCTTTGCATCACTCGATGAGATTGATGTCGTCATTACCGACGCTGCCGCCCCCGATTCCTACGTTGAGGCTCTGCGCGAGCACGGCATCGAGGTGATTGTCGCCGCGGACAAGTAGGCGCTTTCACCAATAGATCAATTCAGCACCCATAGATCAATTCAGGAGGTGTGCACCCCGCATGATGAGGGCGCACACCTCCTGTGCAATTCAGCGCTCTAAGCGGACTGGTATTCCTCCAGCAGCGCAATCACTGCGGCACGAGCGTCCGCTGGGCTTTCGGCGTTGACAGCCGCCTCTGCCATCTTCTGGCACTGCTCAAGGCTGAGCTCAGCCAGCTGCGCACCGACGCCAGCAACCGCAGTCGACGCCGCCGACAGCGAAGTCACACCTAGGCCAGTCAACACGCAGGCAAGCATGGGATCAGCTGCGGCTTCGCCACAGACGCCAACCGGAACGTTGTTATCGCGCCCCACCACGCAGGTGTGCTGAATCAGGCGAAGGACAGCAGGCTGCCACGGATCGGTCAAGTAGGCCAGCTGCGGCGACAGACGGTCCGCGGCCATGGTGTACTGCGTCAGATCATTGGTACCAATGGACACGAAATCGAGGTGCGGCATGATGGTATCCGCCATCAAGGCTGCGGCGGGAACCTCAATCATCGCACCGGCAGTCAAACCGCGCTCGCGGCACAGACCAGCGAACCATTTCGCTTCCACTGCTGTAGCCACCATCGGCGCCATAACCCACGTCGTAGCCCCATCTCCGCGCTTTTCCGCGGCTTGGGCGATAGCGTCGAGCTGACGAGTCAACAGCGCCTCGTTGTCGCGGGCGATGCGCAAACCACGAACGCCCAATGCGGGGTTTTCTTCCGAGTCCAAGGTGGCATAGGAAATCGGCTTATCCGAACCGGCGTCGAGCGTGCGTACAACGACCTTGGACTCCGGGAAAGCGTTGAAAACCTTGCCGTAGATGCGCGCTTGCTCCTCGACGGTCGGTTCCTCGCTGGCAGAGAGGAAGGACAGCTCCGTGCGGTATAGGCCGATGCCTTCTGCCTGCGAGTCAGAGGCAATGCGGGCCGCGTTTCCGTCAGCAACGTTGGCCAGCAACTGCACGCGATGACCATCCTTGGTCTGGGCTGGTCCCCGCCACTGGGCAACTCGTGCCGCCTTCTCACGGTATTCCTCCACGGCCTTCAGCGCGGAGGCACGATCTGCACCCAGGGACACCGATCCTACGGAGCCATCGACGAAGAGCTGGGTGCCAGCCTCAATCGTTCGCAGCTTAGCGCCCACTGCCACGATGCAGGGAAGATCAAGCTGGCGAGCAATAATTGCGGTGTGGCTGGTTGGCCCGCCAAGCTCGGTCACGAGCGCCTTGATGTGAGTGGTGTCCAAGGTTGCGGTATCCGCCGGGGCTAGATCGTCAGCCAGCAGTACAGCCTCTCCTTCGACCATGGGTAGGCCCGGCTCTTGCTCACCGCGCAGCTGAGCAATCACTCGATCGCGCACGTCCTTGAGGTCCGTCGTGCGCTCAGCCATGACGCCGCCGGCGGCCTCAAACATGGTGACAAACCTGTCCGTGGCCCCCACAACTGCATACTCGGCGTTCTTACCGCCGCGAATACCCTTGCGCACTGCCTTGTGCCAGCCTCGATCCTTGACCATTCCGGCGGTTGCGCCAAGAACTTCAGCCGCTTGGCCTTCGGCCCCAGCTGCGCGCTGTTCTAACCGGCTAGCAACCATATCTACCGCTTCGAGGAAGCGATCGTATTCGGCATCACGTTGCTCTTCCGCCACGGTTTCTCCAGCCGTGGGCAGTTCTGGGCGTGGGCGGACCCACACCGCCTCAGCGTATGCAACGCCAGCGACGACGCCGGTGCCTTTAATGATGGATGGGGATGCGTTTTCCATGACACATTTCCTTACGGAGACGATGTTTTCTCTTTCCAGATCATCACAAGTCGGCCAAAAATGCAACGAAACCCACAGTGATTCCATTGACATTCGGACACATACGGGCAATAATCAACATTAAGCAACATTAATTTCACGCTGACAACGGGCAATCCGCACCGAAGCTCTTGTTCACGCCGCTGAGGCGCGTTTGCCCCCAATATACGCACTCCGCGAAAGGGGACATTCTCCACGATGATCCTTACTTTGACCCCCAACCCGAGCATCGACGCCACCGTGCGCTTGAACGAGGAACTCGAACCTGGTGCTGTTCACCGCGCAGGATCCGTCTCCAGCGTTGCCGGTGGTAAAGGCGTCAACGTTACGCACGCGGTAACGCTCGCCAACGTCGACAGCCTGGCGCTGCTCCCCGCCGTTGCCTCCGATCCTTTCCTGGCCCTCGCGGCCGACGCATCGATTCCCGTGCAGGCCGTGCCCACTCACAGCGCGGTGCGTACCAACACCACTCTGACCGAGCCGAATGGCCGCACGACCAAACTCAACGGCCCCGGCGCCACGCTCGATGCGGACGTGCAGCAAGCCGTTGCACAGGCACTCGCAGAACACTGCGCCGACGCCGAGTGGTTAGTCATGGCAGGCTCTCTCCCCCAAGGCGTTCCCACCGACTGGTACACGCAGCTCATCCGGGTAGCCCGCGAAGCCAACCCTGACCTCCGCATAGCCGTCGATACCTCTGATGCGCCCATGGTGGCTCTCGGTGACAACCTCGAAGTAGCCAGCCCCGACCTCATCAAGCCAAACGGCCTCGAGCTGGGCCAGCTTGCAGGTGTCGATGGTCAGGCCCTTGAGGCCGCCGCCGAAGACGGCGACTTCAGCGGAGTGGTTGAGGCCGCGAGGGTCGTCGTCAAGCGCGGCATCCCCGAGGTTCTTGTCACCCTGGGCGGCGCTGGCGCGGTGCTGGTCACGGCCAACGAAGCATGGGCTGCTACTCCCCCGCCAATTACCCTGCGCTCCACCGTGGGCGCCGGCGATTCTTCGCTCTCCGGCTATATCCTCGCCCGCCGCTCCGGCGCCTCGTACCCCGAGGCCCTGCGCCAGGCTGTGGCCTACGGTTCAGCAGCCGCAGCACTCCCGGGAACCCAAATTCCAACCCCCGAAGAACTAGATATCGAACACACGACGGTTTCGGCCGTCACCGGCCTTTAGCAGTACTGAGGAGTACCTACCGATGTCATCACAACTCATCACCACCGACCTCGTGGCGCTCGACGCCGACTTCGGTGACAGCATCGAATCAGTCATTACCAATCTGGCCACGCTTGTTCACGACACCGGCCGCGCCACTTCCGTGGACGAGCTGGCAGGCCCAGCCATCGCTCGTGAAGCCAAAGCCGGCACCGGTGTCCCCGGCGGCGTTGCCATCCCACACTGCCGCTCTGCTGCCGTGTCTGAACCCACCCTGGCCTTCGCCCGTCTCTCGCGCGGGGTCGACTTCTCGGGCCCCGACGGGGACGCCCACTTGGTATTCCTCATCGCCGCTCCGGAAGGCGGCGGCAAGGCCCATCTGAAGATTCTCTCGAAGCTCGCTCGCGCGCTGGTGAAGAAGGACTTCCTGGAAGCCCTTCGAACTGCGAAGACCAAAGAAGAGATCGTCTCCCTCGTCCTCGACGTTGTCAACGCAGAAAAGCCGAAGAAGAAGGCTGCGGCCACCGAATCAGCACCCACTGCAGGTGCGAGTGCAGCGGCAGCGGCTCCTGCTTCGAGCAAGGCTGCAGAGTCGAAGAAGACGCGCATCGTGGCCGTCACCGCATGCCCGACCGGCATTGCTCACACGTACATGGCTGCCGACGCCCTCACCCAAACCGCCGAGGAACGCGACGACGTCGAGCTCACCGTGGAGACCCAGGGGTCCTCCAACAACACCTCTGTTTCGGCAGACACGATTGCGGCTGCCGACGCCGTGATTTTCGCTACCGACGTGGGCGTTCGTGACCGTGAGCGCTTCGCCGGCAAGCCGGTCATCGAATCTGGCGTCAAGCGCGCCATCAACGAACCGGGCGTGATGATCGATGAGGCCATCGCCGCCTCGAAGAACCCCAACGCGCACAAGGTGGCAGGAACTGCCGGCGCTTCCTCCTCTAGCGCTGAGGAAGATGGCCAGGGTCTGGGCTGGGGCAAGCGTATTCAGCAAGCCATCATGACCGGCGTTTCTTACATGGTTCCGTTTGTTGCCGCGGGCGGCCTCCTCCTGGCACTGGGATTCCTCTTCGGCGGATATGACATGGCTAATGGGTGGCAGGCCATCACCACCGACTACTCGCTGACCAACTTGCCGGGCCATGACGTCATGGTCGACGGCGAAATGATGACCTTCAAGAAGGCAGGGTTCGCCCTGTACATCGGCGCCGTGCTCTTCGCCATCGGTCAAGCATCGATGGGATTCATCGTCGCGGCGCTCTCCGGCTACATCGCCTTCGCGCTGGCAGGCCGCCCAGGCATCGCGCCGGGCTTCGCGGGTGGTGCCATTGCCGTGACTCTCGGCGCTGGCTTCATCGGCGGTCTCGTCACCGGTCTCATTGCTGGCTTTGTTGCGATGTGGATTGGCAAGTGGAAGGTACCGCGTTGGATCGGCTCCCTCATGCCTGTCGTTATCATCCCGCTGCTTGCCACGATGATTACTGGCCTGCTCATGTACCTGCTTCTCGGCGCCCCGCTGGCCGCCATCATGGAAGGCCTGCAGAACTGGCTGTCCTCGATGTCTGGTTCCTCCGCTGTCCTTCTGGGCATCATCCTCGGCCTGATGATGTGCTCCGACCTGGGTGGCCCGGTCAACAAGGCTGCCTACCTCTTCGCCACCGCTGGCCTGTCCACGGGCGACGAGGCCTCCATGAAGATCATGGCCGCCGTCATGGCCTCCGGCATGGTTCCGCCGATTGCACTGTCCATCGCGACCTTTGTGCGCAAGAACCTGTTCACGCCGGCGGAGCAGGAGAACGGCAAGTCCGCGTGGCTGCTGGGCCTGTCCTTCGTCTCCGAGGGTGCTATCCCGTTCGCCGCTGCCGACCCGCTGCGTGTCATCCCTTCGATGATGCTCGGTGGCGCGGTCACTGGTGCGCTGTCGATGTCCCTTGACGTCATGTCTCGCGCCCCGCACGGCGGAATCTTCGTTATCTTCGCCATCGAACCTGCGTGGGCGTACTTCGTGGCCATCCTTGCCGGCGTCATCGTGTCCACCATCGCGGTCATCGCGATGAAGCGATTCTGGCCCAACAAGGCTGCTGAAGAGGCTGCAGCGAAGGCTGACATGGCCAAGGCTGCCGCCTAACCCTTAACCCGCGTACACTTGTAAGCACGAAATACCGTAATTCGAAAGGATTATCATCATGGCTTCTAAGACCGTCAAGGTTGGTTCCTCCGTCGGACTGCACGCACGTCCGGCCTCCATCATCGCAGACGCTGCCGCTGAGTTCGATGAGGACATCTTCCTCACCCTCGTTGGCGATGAGGATGAGGATGAGACCGATGCTGCTTCCTCCCTCATGATCATGGCTCTCGGCGCCGAGCAGGGCGACGAAGTCACCGTGACCTCCGAGAACGAGGCGGCTGTCGAGAAGATTGCCGGCCTCATCGAGCAGGACCTCGACGCTTCCTAAAGCACTTTCCGTTTATAGAACGGCAGCTCCCGCTTCCCTCTTACGCTGAGGGTGGCGGGAGCTTTTCGTTGCTTGGTTGTCTAGCAAAAGGTTCTAGTCATCGGGCTCTACTCAAACGGTTTTGCTGGGGGCAAGGAAACCATATAGAGGTGCCTATAAGGTTCACTTGACCCCAAGAAAACCTTCTGACCCGAACCATGTGAGTAGAACCATGTGGATGCGCTGCCTCATACCGCAGAGGGACCGAAGTAAAAGCACCTTATGCAGACTTCTGCACACATTCATCTGGGGTTTTGCGTAAATACGCGTCCAGATGGTGCTTTTGCTCCGGTCCCTTATCCTCGCTAGTCGGCGGAAGCGCCTCTAGTACTTCGCGCCGCGGCCCTCGCCGATGCTGCCGTAAAGCTTCTTCATCACCGGGTAGAGCACGATGATGCCAACCGAGCCCCAGGCAATACCTTCGAGCGTCACGCCGAAGACGTCGAGCGTGAGGTTGCCAATGCCCGCGATGAGCGCCACTGCCGCCGCAGTGAGGTTCACCGGGTTGTTGAAGTTGACCTTGTTGTCCATCCAGATGCGCACGCCAAGCATGCCGATGAGGCCGTAGAGGACGATGCAAGCACCGCCCAGCACGCCGGTGGGGATGGTGAAGATAAGCGCGCCAAACTTCGGGATGAAGGCCAGCGCGATAGCGGTAACAGCAGCCACCCAGTAGGCGGCCGTCGAGTAGACGCGGGTGGCGGCCATAACGCCGATGTTCTCCGCGTAGGTTGTGGTGCCGGAACCGCCGAAACCACCGGCCAGGGAGGTAGCCAGGCCGTCCGCGATGAGAGCGTCGCCAGCGAGATCATCGAGGTCGCGCTTGGTCATCTCAGAGACGGCTTTGACGTGGCCGACATTTTCAGCAATCAGAACGACCAGCACCGGAAGTGCTGCCGCGATGGCTGAAACGTGGAACTCCGGCGCATGGAACTGCGGGAAGCCAATCCAAGCCGCCTCGCGGATAGACTCCACCGCGCCCTCACCGAGGTTGCCCGTGGCGGCCGCGAAAGCCCAGCCGACGACGACACCAATCAGAATCGACAGACGCGAAACCATGCCCCGCCCAGCGACAGTGGCGAGGATGATGACCGCCAGCGTCACCGTGGCAACCAGCGGCTGGCTCGAATAGTTGGTGGCTGCATTGGGAGCCAAGTTGAGGCCGATCAGCGCAACAATGGCACCGGTGACGGCCGGCGGCATGACAGCGTCGAGGACCTTTCGGCCCGCCGCCTTCACCGCGAGACCAATGGCCACCAAGACCAGGCCAGTCACGAGGACGGAACCTGCCTGCGCGCCAATGCCGTACTGCTGGGAGGCGCTCAGCGGCGCAATGAACGCGAATGAGGAGCCCAGGTAGGAAGGCAAGCGGTTGCGGGTAATCAGGAGGAACAGAATCGTTCCCAAACCCGAAAACAGCAGCGTCGTGTTGACCGGGAATCCGGTCAGGGTGGGCACGAGCAACGTCGCACCAAACATGGCCACCACGTGCTGCATGCCGATGCCGATGGTGCGGCCCCAGCTCAATCGTTCTTCGGGTGCGACAACCGCGCCCGGCTTAATCGTCTTTCCGTCCCCGTGGACGGCCCAGCCAAAACTACTCACGAGCCTTAATTATGGCTCACGCGAGCACCGAAACCTAAGCGTCTTGGTCAGAAACTCGAAATTCTTTGAGCTCGGCGGCGACGGAAGCTGGCAGGCGGACGTCGACAAGCGTGCCCTCCCCCGTGTAGTCCTCGCCGCGCACGGTGCCTTGGGTGTGGATGCGATCGATCACGTCCCCGCGGGTAAACGGCACGAGAAGCCGCACGTGTTCATCCTGAGAGTTGAGGAACAGCTCCACGCGCGTGGTGAGCTCATCAATGCCCTCCCCCGTCTTGGCGGAGACATACACAACGTTGTCGCGGTCGAGGACGTGACGCAGTTCCGCCAGCACCAGCGGATCGGCCTGGTCAATCTTATTGATCACGACGATCTCCGGCGGTGCCTCCTCACCGGTCTCCTTCACGATGTCATAAATGACCTGGTTGACGGCCTCAATCTGCTTCAGCGGGAAGGGATCCGACCCGTCCACCACGTGCAGCATCAGGTCTGCTGCGAGGACCTCCTCCAAGGTGGACTTGAAGGCTTCCACCAACTGCGTGGGTAGATGGCGCACGAACCCAACGGTATCGGTGAAGACGACCTGGCGGCCATCGGCAAGCTCGGCGCGGCGAGTGGTGGGATCCAAGGTCGCGAAGAGCGCGTCCTCCACCAGCACGCCGGCACCCGTCATTGCATTAATGAGGGAGGACTTGCCAGCGTTGGTGTAGCCGGCGATGGCGATCTGAGGGATCGTCGATGACGCACGGCGCGAACGCTTAATCTCACGTGCCGTTTTCATCGCCTTAAGCTCCTTGCGAAGCAGGGCCATCTGCGTGCGGATGCGGCGGCGGTCCGTCTCAATCTTGGTCTCACCCGGACCACGCAGGCCCACGCCACCGTTGGAGCCGGCGCGGCCGCCCGCCTGGCGCGAGAGGTTTCCACCCCAACCACGGGTATGGGTATAGAGGTATTCCAGCTGCGCGAGCGAGACCTGGGCCTTGCCTTCCTTGGACTTGGCGTGCTGCGCAAAGATATCCAGGATGAGCATGGTGCGGTCAATGACCTTGGTGTTGAGCGCACGCTCCAAGGCAGAGAGCTGGCCTGGGGTTAGCTCGCCATCGCACACCACGGTATCCGCGCCAGTAGCAGCCACGATGTCCTTGAGCTCGTTCACTTTGCCCGAACCGATATAGGTGCCCGGATCCGGTTTATCGCGCTTCTGGTACAAGGCTTCGACGACTTCGGCTCCCGCGGTTTCCGTCAGGGCGGCTAGCTCCGCCATCGTAGCCTCGACCTCGGCCACGGTACCTTCGGTCCACACTCCCACGAGCACCACTTGCTCAAGGCGCAGCTTTCGATACTCCACCTCGTAGCCATCGGTGGTGTCTTCCGCGCGGATGGTGGTCTCACGGTTTACTCGCCGGAAGGCGTTGCGCTCCGCAAGGTCGAGATCACCGGTAGTTGGCTCCTGTGATTTGGGCGCGGGCTCACCAAAAGCCTGCGCGAGGAGATCATCATGGGTTTCTTTTGTCATATGCTCCCTATTCTTGCACGTTGCCGCTCTCAACTGGGAATCTCCGCTTCCTGTTCCCACGAACTGCCGCAGCGCGGTGACGTATCAGCGATGGTTTTTGAGTCCCCTCTGCGACAGATACAATGGTGCGCATGACCGTGAAAGAAACCTCCCACCCAGAGATGCAGGCCATCGGCCTTAACTACGAGCGCTGGCAGGACGCCGTTGAGGCAGCCATTTCCACCAATCAACTGGCAGTGACCGGGGAGGTTCGCGGGGGACAACTTATCCAGTTCGCGGATCCTTCCGGCGCGCAACTCAATATCCTCGCCGTCGAGCCTTTCGCCACCTTCATTGGTTTCGAGGGCGTTACCCAGGGCTTCGCCCACGTGTCGATGATTAATGATGTCTTGGCTTTCCTGGAGATCATTGATCCTTTCGGCAACGTGCTCGCGCAGGCGACGGCAAATCTGGCGCAGGGCCCGCTCCTCGCTGACGAAGACACCCAGCAGTGGCAGCAAGTAGAGCTCACTGCGATGGGTCTCAACGTCTCCGCATTCGACAGCACAGATGCCTACGAAGCAGCGAAAGGAAGCTACCCGGCCACGTTTGAGTCCGCGGGCGCGGACATTGTCGCGGCTGGCTCCGGCGCCGAAACCCCCACCCCGGGCTGCACCTTTGCAGCACGGGTCATGGAATCCGAGTGGCGCCACAACCAGCTCACCGGTGAACGCTTCATGCATCTGGTCATGGATGGTGCGTTCCCCTTCGATCTCTGCTTGCCCGAGAGCTTTGGAGACCTCCCGGTAAAGGATTCCGTTCTTGCGGGTTCGGCAATGCTGACCGCCTCGATCGCGCTGCCTACCGGCGGCTGCGGCGGCGAAGGCGGGTGCGCCTGCGGCTCCGGCGGCTGCGGCGGTCACTAGAACTTCCGTAGAGTAGTTCACATGAGTTTTTCCGCATCTCAGCGTCGCGGCCTTGCGCTGCTTCTCGCCGTGGTTACCGCTGCGGTGTTGATTCTGACGCTGAAGCTGCCGGGGGTTATCCTCGCCGCGTTTGTGTGCGCAGCGCTGTGGCTCTTTGCCGACGCCCGCCCCAACGCCTCTGAACATGCGGCACTGCGGGCTTCTATTGCGCTCACGGTGGAGGACATCACGGGAGTGCTTGAGGATTACGCGACGTTTGCCACGAGCGACGACGCAGAGTCCCTCGCCGACCGCACGTTGCACCGCCCGGCGCTTGTCGACGCCGACTGCGCCAACCCCGCCATCGAAGCGTTCCACTACGAGATGCATGGCGCGCAACGCTTCTTACGCCGCCTCGACGCTCGAGTAAACTCGCCGAATGCCGAGACAAGTGAGCTTGAATCCCTGCTCAAGGTAGCCGATGAACGCGCCGCCGAGCTCAAAGAAGCCTGGCTCGCCGCCCGCCGCGCCGCCTTGGCCTTGGGAACCAATTACGAAAAGGAGGACGGACGCTAAACACCGTCCTGAAAGCTCTATAGTGACGTTTCACCAGTTGCCACGATGCGCGAAGGGCCCGTCAGCGTGGAACCGTCCTCGGTGATTTCTACCTGGACCTGGCCGCCGGGGACGATGACGCGGACGCTGCCGGTGATGCGGGAGGCGTCGGCAAGCGCGGCGCACGCTGCCGCCACCGTTCCGGTGCCGCACGAACGAGTCTCACCCGAGCCGCGCTCGAAGACGCGCATGTGAACCGTTCCATCCCGCAAGGGCGTGACCAGCTCAAGGTTGACGCCAGCCGGGAAGAAATCCGTATCAAATACCGGTTGCTCGAGGCGCTTTCCAGCCAATTCCTCTGCGCTAAGGCCTGGGATAACCGCCGCCAAATGGGGATTTCCCACGTCTACGCCAAGGCCGGCAAAGCTCTCCCCCGCCATCGACGCTGTGGAGACGCCGAGCACCTGTGCTGGACCCATCTCCACGCTGACTTCGGCCGCTGTGTCGTTAAAGGAGTGCACGGTCACCTGCTTGGCCCCTGCGCGAGTGCCCACGGTGAAGGTATCGGTATCCACCAACCCCCGTGAGCGGACCCAGTGTGCGAAGACCCGGGTGCCGTTGCCACACATCTCCGCGATCGAGCCATCTGCGTTGCGGTAATCCATGAACCAGTCCTCCGCAGCGATACCCGGCGCGAGTTCCTCAATCTCCCCATTGGCAAGCAGCTGACCGGCGCGGATAACGCGCAGCACGCCGTCCGCACCGATTCCCGCTCGGCGATCACACAGTGCCACTACCTTTTCCGGCGGCAGCGCTTCTGTTCCTTCCACGATGACGAAGTCGTTCTCAGTTCCGTGGCCTTTTGCAAACTTCATAGGTTTAAAGTCTACTGTCCTTCCACGATGCGCAATGCCTGCGGCGTCGTCTCGGTCGCAGCATCGAGCCACTGGATCCGCTTGTCGCGGTTGAACCAGGAACGCTGGCGGCGCACATAGCGGCGGGTTCCGGTAATGGTGCGCTCCACTGCTTCTTCCCATGTCAGCTCGCCGCGCTGGGCTTGCAGCACCTGTGCGTAGCCGATCGCCCGGCCTGCTGTGGAGTCAGCCTTCAGACCGTGGGCTTGGAGGTTTTCAACTTCCTCCACGAGCCCTTTATCGAACATGAGGCGGCTGCGCAGCTCAATGCGTGGGTTCAGCCAGCTGGATTCCGTGCGCAGACCGAGGATTATCGTCCCCCACCGGGGCGGAGCATTCTTCGGTGGCTGGCTGGCTTTGAAGGGCTTCCCAGTAAGCTCGATGACCTCCAGCGCGCGCACGGTGCGGCGCGGGTCTTTGTCCTCGATGATGGCTGCGGCCGCTGGGTCCACAGCGGCCAGCTCCGCGTGCAGAGCATCGGTACCAATCTCTTGGCGCCGTGCCTCCCAGCGGGCCCGCACCTGCGGGTCAGTGGGTGGGAATTGCCAGTTATCCACGAGCGATTGGACATACAGCATGGAGCCGCCCACCAGAATCGGGGTTTTACCGCGTGCACGGATGCCGTCAATATCCGCGATGGCGGAGGCCTGATAGCGCGCTACCGACGCCGTTTCCGTCACGTCCCACACATCGAGCTGATGGTGCGGAATGCCTTCGCGTTCCTCCATTGTCAGCTTGGCTGTGCCAATATCCATGCCCCGGTAGAGCTGCATCGAGTCGACGTTGACAACTTCCCCGTCGAGCTCGTGGGCCAGGGCTACCCCGAGCGCTGATTTCCCGGAGGCCGTCGGGCCCACCACCGCGATAGGGGTTGGGCCGGGTGCTTGAATATCAGGCATTAGCACTGCCACCCCGCCACATAGCGTCCTACCCCCAGGGTTGAATCCGCCGCCCGCAGTTCCGCGTGACGCGGGTGCACGCTTGCCAGCTGCGCCCAGAGGCTCGTCTCGAGCACACCGGCAGCACGGAGGCGCTCTTCGTCGCAGTGGCCTTCCCCTCCCGCTAGGATGCTTTCGCACCACAGGTGTGCATCCCGTGCGCCATCGACAAGCGCAAGCGGCGCGCGCTCGGTCAGGCCGGCCGAACCGTCAACGCAGACCACAGTCAAGCGCCCGGGGCGAACCTCACCGAGCTCAGCGCGAGAATCCTCCACCACGAAGCCCGGTTCATCGGAAGTGAGATTAAGCGCACGGCTAAGCACGTAGCGGGCCATGATTTCCGGAAGGAAATTCCCGCCGCCGACGTTGACCTGCGGTGCTCCCCATGCTTTCAAGCTCCCCGTGTGCTCGGTACGCCAGCGCACATCGCGCGATCCCACAATGTCCACTTGGAGGGGGCTGCTGCCGCTCACGCGTGCGGCATCACGGGCCAACTCGCACGCAGCACTGAGCAGCGCACGCGAGGCATCATCGCTGGGTGAGAGTTCTTCCGCCAGGGCCGGTGAGGCTGGCATAATCATGAGATTCTGCATCGACTCCCATCCTATAAGGTTAGTTTTTCGGGGTTAACACGCGGCTGCGCGGCTGAAACGGTAGTGTTGTGTGACATAAGTTCTGGCAGCCGTGTCGCGCGGCGCGATAGTACCGAAGGTGGTTTCCTACCATGTCCGCTATTCCTTCCCCTGGAGCCATGCCCCGCAAGGGTTCTCGTCCCGGCCCAACTCCGTCCGCCCCGGCAGCTCGCCCGGTGCAGCCCGTGAAGAACGATCCCACTCAGTGGGGCCGCGTTGATGCTGATGGTTCGGTGTATGTCAAAGCACCCGAGGGCGAACGCAAGATCGGTGAATGGCAGGCGGGCGCTCCCGAAGAAGGCCTAGCGCATTTTGGCGCGCGCTACGATGATTTGTCTACCGAGATCGAGCTGCTGGAATCCCGCCTGAATGCACATCCGGGCGATGCAGCATCGATTAAGGCTACCGCGGCAGAGCTGCGAGAGTCCCTGCCCACGCAGGCGGTAATTGGTGATATCGCAGCCTTGGATCAGCGCCTGGGCACCGTCATCGAGCATTCCGTCGAAGCCGGCGAACAAGCACAGGCCGATAAGGCCCGCCGCCGCGAGGAGGCAATCGCAAAGAAGGAGAAGCTCGCCGCAGAGGCCGAGGACATCGCCGCTAACTCGACGGAGTGGAAGGCCGCCGGCGACCGCATCCGCGCCATCCTCGAGGAATGGAAGCAGATCCGCGGCATCGACCGCCACACGGATGATGCCCTGTGGAAGCGCTACTCCCGCGCCCGGGATTCCTTCAACCGCCGCCGCGGCTCGCACTTCGCTGAGCTCGACCGCAACCGCGCTGCTGCCCGCGCCAAGAAGGAAGAATTGGTTGAGCGCGCAGAAGCTATCAAGGAATCCACCAACTGGGGTGAGACGGCGCGCGCTTACCGCGACCTCATGACGGAGTGGAAGGCTGCTGGCCGCGCGCCGCGCGAGATCGATGACAAGCTCTGGGCCCGCTTCCGCGCCGCGCAGGACCACTTTTTTAATGCCCGCAACGCCGTCAACGATGAGCGCGACAAGCAGTTCGCAGAGAACGCCGCCGCCAAGGACGCACTCATTGCGGAATATGACTCCCAGATTGATCCCACCAAGTCGCTCGACGCGGCGAAGGCCAAGCTGCGAGAGCTGCAAGAAAAGTGGGAGGAGATTGGTTTCGTCCCACGCAATCAGGTGCGCGAGTACGAGGCTAAGATTTCCGCTCTGGAAAAGCGCGTGAGCGATGCCGAGGATTCAGAGTGGCGCCGGACGGATCCGGAGGCCCAGGCCCGCGTGGCTCAGTTCCAGGCCAAGGTGGATGACTTCACCGCTCAAGCAGAAGCAGCTGAGGCCAAGGGCAATACCAAGAAGGCAGAGGATCTGCGCGCCCAGGCCAAGCAGTGGCAGGAGTTCGCGGATGCCGCCGCGGCTGCTGTCAACGGCAAGTAAGCGCGCCGCATAGCCTGAGTGTTCGTTCACATCGTCGCCCCGCCGGGCTCGGCCCACGCTGAGCCGGCTGACTGTCTCCGCAGCTTCGTCTTCGACGCTAACCTTGCCGCGCAAGAGGCCAGCGGTGATCCCGCGGCCAGTGGCTCTCCGCGTCGCGTGCTCCAGCGTCTCCAAGGTTCTACGGAGTCGCGTACCTACCTCGTTGGTCTGACAGACTCCGTCTTGGGCCCAGCTGGAGAGTTGGGCTTGCCGGTTATTTCGGCCGCCGAGCCCAGCCCAGAAATTGACTTCGACGGTTTCATCCACATCTCGCTTCCGCTTTTGGAAGAGACAGATAACGCCGACATCGAGTGCGTCCTCGCCGCCGATCTCCTCCCCCTGCCCGGGGAAGAGCTGGAGCCGGAAGCCCTCGAGGTCACGCGGACCTTGGCCCGCGAAGCCCTCCGCCTTACCCGCCAGCTAGGCCGCAAGAATGCCCAGGTTGGCATGCTGTACCCGCCGGACGCGGACCGCTCATACGACCCGATGTCGCAGGCCTACCTCGAACTGGGCTTTCGCCAGAAGCACGCCGAGCGCCAGATGTACATCGACATCGCTGCCACCTCCCCGGTCCTCGGCGCGCACGTCTGGCCGGACTACGACATTCCGGACGCGTTGCTTGACGACGTCCTCCGCTTGCTCACCCTCGCCTCCACCGACGCGGTCTACGGTGACTTGAGCGTCGAGCCCATCGTGTGGACGCGGCAGCGCCTCAAGGAGGCTCACGCCCGACTGCGCTCCCGCGGAGCGCACACTCTGCTCGTGGGTATTCTCGACCAAGGTAATGTCGTCGCCCTCACGGAGCTCTCCCGCCACGGCGATGCAGACCCCGAGGTGTGCGAGTGGACGCTCACAGTGACCGACCGTGAATACCGACGTCGCGGGTTCGCCACGCGCGCCAAACAGCATGCTCAGTACGCAGTGGCGCACCACTGGCCAACCGTTCACCGTGCGTACTGCTCAGTGGCCCAGGCCGATCCAGCGATGAACGCGCTGTATGCCCGCCTTGGGGCGCACGTCATCTCCGCCAGCAGCGCCTACGAGCTCACCGTGTAAACGGGGTAGTCGGTATAGCCGCGCTCCCCTCCCGTGTAGAACGTGCTCTCATCCGGCGCGGTGACAGGCAATTCCTCCTGCCAGCGGCGGACTAGGTCCGGATTCGAGATAGCCAGCCGCCCCACCGCCACGGCATCGCCGTGCTGCACCAGCTGCTCGGCCTCCTCCCGCTGGGTGATGCGACCAAAGCCTGAGTTGAGGATGACGCGTGTCTTCCCGTTGGCGCGAACATGAGTGCTCAGCTCGGTGATGAGCTCACCAGTGGGCTCTGCGTGAAGGAAAGAAACATAGGCCAAGCCGAGGTCTTCGATGGCGCGAAGCAGCCCACCGTAGGTGGCGCGCACATCCTCAGTGTCGTTTTCCTCAATGCCTTGAATATTGTTTTGCGGCGATAGGCGCAGCGCAAGGCGGTCCGCGCCAATCTCTTCAGCCACCGCACGCAGGATCTCCTCCACAAGGCGGTAGCGCTTCTGCGGGCTTCCGCCATAAGCATCGTCGCGGTGATTCGAGCTCGGGGAAAGGAATTGATGCAGGAGATAGCCGTTGGCACCGTGGATCTCTACGCCATCCATGCCTGCGTCAATGGCGTTGCGTGCGGCTTGCCGGAACTCATCGATGATGCGTGGCAGCTCTTCACTATCGAGTGCTCGGGGCACTGGGCACTCCTTACGGGATTCGAAATCTCTCACCGCAGTGCCGGAGGCCAGCGCGGAGGGAGCTGCCGGCTCCGCTCCTTCAAGAAGGCTGGCATGAGACAAACGCCCGCCATTCATTACCTGCATGAAGATGCGCCCGCCGGAATCGTGAACGGACTTCGCCACGCGACGCCACCCAGCTATCTGCTCTGGTGTCTCGATACCAGGCTGGCCTGGGAAGGCACGGCTGGTCACCGCTGGGAACACGCCTTCTGTCACGATAAGCCCCATGGAGGCGCGTTGCGTGTAGTACCTCTCATGCAGCTGCGTGGGGACGCCGTCGCGCCCTGCGCGCGACCGGGTCAAAGCCGCCATCGTCACGCGGTTTGGAAGCGTTAGTCGTCCCAGTTCTAAAGAGTCAAAGAGTGTAGCCATGCACTCCACAACACGAATCTAGGAACGCTTATTCCTCGCCCTGCTGGCTCCGGTGGCGTGAGGCGGCGCGCGAGCGGCGGTCGTCGATAAGCAGCGGGTTCTGTTCCGCTGGAAGCGCGGTCGCGGCTTCGTTCTGCAGGACTCCCACGTGGTCAAGCTGCCCCGAGACTTCACGGACACGCTCAGCGGCGGCTAGCTGCTCAGGGCTGCGGCGCAACGCCACTTGGCAGTACACCAGGAAGGCCACCAACGTAGACACAGCGCCCACGTACATACCAATAGATGCCCCCTCAGCGGCACCGCCGCGGTACCAGAATCCCCACAAGTTAACGAAAAAGGAGATGGTCACCATCATCCATGCGGCGAGAGCCACAGACGTCCGCCGCGTAAGGATCGTAGCGGTAGTCAGAATTCCCACGCCACCCAACGCTAACCAGGCGCTAACGGTCTCCATAAGTGAAATTCGCACTCCCTCGGCGGTTCCGCCTACGAAGAGTGCTTCCCATCCACGGGCATCACCGGCATAAGGCAGAACCAGATACGCTACCCACGCCACAACAGACACGATGAGCGCATATTTGTGCTTTCCCAGTTCGATGGTCTTCGCCGCGCGCTTTTCTGCGGCGACAGCATCGCGCACCTGCTTCAAGTCATCACTCATAGAATCGGAGCCTACTCCCTTCTAGCAGCCACAGGAATCAGCGGGAGCGCTGGGCTTGCCGACGCCCGGCAGGCCCAACCCCACCCCAATCGGTGCCG
The DNA here is from genome assembly GCF_001814395.1 of Corynebacterium sp. HMSC059E07. NCBI lineage: Bacteria > Bacillati > Actinomycetota > Actinomycetes > Mycobacteriales > Corynebacteriaceae > Corynebacterium > Corynebacterium sp. HMSC059E07. The sequence continues at coordinate 115,866 of NZ_KV816329.1, read as the reverse complement.
TGGTGGGGGTCTGCCCCGCAGCCGACATGTCGCCGGCCTTGGTGCGGCGGTGCTCACTGACACCGGAATCGGCCACGAGGAAGAAAGAGCCCGCATCCGTCACGGTGGTGTGCACGACATCGCCAGGGCGAATCTCCGCGGAGATGTCCTTGCCCTCACCATCGACGGGAGCAAAGTGAACGAGGCGGCCATCGCGAGCACGACCGGTAAGGCGGTGGGTCTCGGCGGACTTGCGGCCGCCTTCCGCCTGGACCAGGAGCTCCACATCGGTGCCGATGAGCTTCGCATTCTCCTCGGCCTGGATGCAGTCTTGCAGCGCTACAAGGCGCTCGAAGCGCTCCTGCACTACCTCCTTCGGGATCTGGTTCTCCATGACCGCAGCCGGGGTTCCCGGACGCGGCGAATACTGGAAGGTAAACGCGGAGGCGAAGCGGGCGCGACGCACCACATCCAGGGTGGCCTCAAAGTCCTCCTCCGTCTCACCGGGGAAGCCCACGATGATATCGGTGGTGATGGCGGCGTGCGGCATTTTCTCGCGCACTTCGTCGAGGATGCCCAGGAACTTCTTCGTGCGGTAGGAACGGCGCATGTCTTTGAGGACCTTGTCGGAGCCAGACTGCAGCGGCATGTGCAACTGCGGGCACACAGCCGGAGTCTCCGCCATGGCATCGATGACGTCGGAGGTGAACTCTGCCGGGTGCGGGGAAGTAAAGCGCAGGCGCTCAAGCCCCTCGATCTTGCCCACTTCCCGCAGCAGCTTGGAAAAGGCGAAGCGGTCTCGCGGCAGGTCCGGGTCAGCGAAATTGACGCCATAGGCATTGACGTTTTGGCCCAGCAACGTCACCTCGGACACTCCCTGCTCCACCAAGGCCTGAACCTCTGCGAGGATGTCGCCAGGGCGGCGGTCCTCTTCCTTGCCGCGCAGGGAAGGAACGATGCAGAAAGTACAGGTGTTATTGCAGCCCACGGAGACCGATACCCACCCGGCATAGGCGGACTCGCGCTTGGCCGGCAGCACGGAGGGAAAAGCCTCAAGCGCGTCGACGATTTCAACCTGGGCCTCATCATTGTGGCGGGCGCGTTCGAGAAGTGTCGGCAAAGCCGCCATGTTGTGGGTGCCGAATACCGCATCGACCCACGGCGCGTGGTCAAGGACTGTGTCCTTATCCTTTTGCGCCAAGCAGCCGCCCACAGCGATCTGCATGCCGGGGTGGTTTTCCTTCGTTTTCTTCAGCGCACCTAGGGTTCCATACAAACGCTTGTCGGCGTTCTCACGCACAGCACAGGTGTTAAAGACTACGAGGTCAGGCTCGGCGCCATCCGGTGCCGCCGAGTAGCCGGCTTCCTCAAGCAAACCGGAGATGCGCTCGGAGTCATGAACGTTCATTTGGCAGCCGAAAGTCCGCACCTCATAGGTGCGGGGCTGGCTATTGATTTCGGGGGAGCTCACGGGGGGGACATTCTAACTGGCCCATCCGGCTACTCATAATGCCTTTAATTCGGCGATGCGCGCATCAAGAGCCTCGATGGATATGCGCATGACAAGTTCCTGGTTGTAGCCGCGCCGCGCGAGCGTTCCCACGATGCGGCGCAGGAATTTGTCCCTTTCATGCCGGTCGGCCGGAACCTTTTTAAGCGTCCGTGCCTTCTTCTCCGCGACCTGGCGGGCGACAGCCTCTTCAGATTCTTCTGTAATCTGCTCTAAGGCTGCGGCCCGATCAGCGGCATCAACGCCCTTCTCCTTGAGCTCCACGTTGAGGGCTCGGGACGACTTGCCGCGCCGCGCATGACGCTGGCGAACCCATTCCTTGGCAAAGCTCGCGTCATCAACAAGGCCGACATCTGCGAGGTCATCAACAACTTCCTCGACCACGTCGGGCTCGAAGTCCGCAGCAACGAGGCGGTCACGCAGTTCTTTGCGGGAACGCGCTCTCTGATCCAGCAGACCCAGCGCACGAGAACGCACGGGAGCCTTCGCTGCCTCGGCTGCTGCATCAACCAGCTGCCCGCCCGCGTCACCTGATTCATAGGATTCGAGGGCCTGGCGCAGCTTCGCAATCTTCTCCGGTGAGGGTTGTGCCATTGATCCCGTTTAGTCGTCGTCGAAATCGACGTTCGGAACCAGATCCACAGACTCATCCGTCAGCGGATCATCTGCTCCTGGCACATCCATGGCCACGTTGTCGCCACTCTCGGCAGCGGCAGCACCCACACCGAGCTTGACAAAGATCTTCTTCTCAATCTCATCCGCCAGATCCGGATTATCCTTGAGGAAGTTACGAGCCTTCTCCTTGCCTTGGCCCAGCTGGTCACCCTCATAGGTAAACCAGGAACCAGACTTCTTGATGAAGCCGTGTTCGACGCCCAAGTCAATAATGGAAGACTCGCGCGAAATACCTTCGCCATACATGATGTCGAACTCAGCGATCTTGAACGGCGGGGAGACCTTGTTCTTTACAACCTTGAGCTTGGTGCGGTTACCGATGGCATCCTGGCCGTCCTTCAAGGTTTGGATTCGGCGGATATCGCAGCGCACCGAAGCATAGAACTTCAGCGCCTTACCACCAGTCGTGGTCTCCGGCGATCCAAACATGACGCCGATCTTCTCACGGAGCTGGTTGATGAAGATGGCGGTGGTCCCCGAGTTATACAGAGCACCCGTCATCTTGCGCAGCGCCTGGGACATGAGACGAGCCTGGAGGCCAACATGGCTATCACCCATCTCACCTTCGATCTCCGCCTTGGGGGTCAGGGCAGCAACCGAGTCAATCACGATGATGTCAATGGCGCCAGAGCGCACGAGCATATCGGCGATTTCCAAAGCCTGCTCACCAGTATCCGGTTGGGAGACCAGCAGGTTATCGGTATCAACGCCAAGCAGTCGTGCATACTCCGGATCGAGAGCGTGCTCAGCATCGATGAAGGCCGCAATACCGCCAGTCTTCTGCGCCGATGCAATAGCGTGCAGGGCAACGGTGGTCTTACCCGAGGATTCCGGACCATAAATCTCCACGATGCGGCCACGCGGGAAGCCGCCGACGCCCAATGCGATATCGATGGCCGTATTACCGGAGGAAATAGCCTGGATTGGCGGGCGATCATCATCACCCAGGCGCATAACGGCGCCCTTACCAAAATCCTTCTCAATCATCGCCATGGCAGCGTCAAGGGCTTTTTGACGATCATCGCCCTTGCTTGCTGCCGAGGACTTCTTCTTCGTAGCCATTCATTTCCTCACTATCGTGCGTCAGTTGTAGTGCGTTCTTACGCGTTAATTAAAAGTGGCACCTAATTAGACTGCCACGTGGCAGCTGAGGTTCCCTGGCGCGACTCAAACAGCCTTAGCGCCCTCTCCTCAAGCCACGAAGTCACCCTAACGTGCCCGCCGGACCACGTCCCACAATACACACACAAGTGTTCGATTTTCCATTTCGCCCAAGCGCGTGTCCCAGCGACAGCCTCCACTACTGAACTACCCAAGGACCGTCCTGCTCGTGCCGCGAGAAGGTCACCTTTTCAGCAGTCTGAAGAACGGCCACCTCCTCCCCTAACGAGCTGCAGACATCCAGGTCATCGAGGTCAGCCCTGCTACTCATATACTTGGAATACCCCGGCCCTTGCGCATCACGGTAGATCTCAACGCTACCCGCCGCCGGTGGCACCCACTCATCATCCTCATCTGTACCTCCCTGCCAGGTTCCATCGCTGGCGGCGAGGACATCCCTTTCGGTAGCGCCAGGGCAAATAATGATCACCCGTTCATACTCCGAATCGAAGATGTCACCGATCGGCATGTCTACGCTTCCCGGCTCCCCTCCCTCGACCCCAGCGGCCTCATCGATATTTTCGATGACGTTCGCGGAATTCACCAACGAACATCCAGCTAAGCCGCCTATAGCCACACCGGAAAGAAGTGCTACTGCCCCATAGCGCGCCCTAAGGCACCCTAAACCCTTAAGCCACGCTTGTTTCTGCCCAATTTCCATGCACCAAAGATACCCCGTTCGGGGTGGATGCGCGTCCTAAATTTCGTGCTTGAACACTGTTCAAAAGGTGCTATTTGCTGCACAGTTATCCCACTGGATAAACTTTGGCCCATGAAAAAGAATTCCGTCGCGACTGACATCGCGTACGTCGCGGTCTTTACCGCGCTCATCATAGTCTTTGCTTTTGTCTCTATTCCTACTCCCACCGCGGGCGTACCCATCGTTCTTCAAAACGCGGTTATCATCCTCGCGGGTCTGGTCCTCGGCGGCCGCCGCGGCCTCTTCGTGGGCCTGCTCTTCATTGCCCTCGGCCTCGTCGGCCTTCCCATCCTCGCCGGCGGACGTAGCGCGTTGAGCGCTCTCGCCGGCCCCACGGTTGGCTACCTCGTTGGCTATGTGGTCGCCCCGGCCATCGCCGGACTCATCGCCTACCGCGCCCCGCGCAACAAGGGCGGAATGACGCTCATCCTCGCTATCGCCGGCGTCGTTGGCCTCGCCGTTCAGTACTTCTGCGGAATTCTCGGCCTGATGTACCGCTCTGACATGTCCTTCGGTGCAGCCACCATCGCCCAAGGGCCATTCCTCATCCCCGATCTCATCAAGGTCGCCGTGATGGTTGTCATTGCGGTCGGCGTCCATGCAGCGTTCCCAGACCTGATGGGCCGACGCACCGCTAAGGCGAAGTAGCTCCCGTGCCGCTCATTGAATTCCGTAACGTGTCCGTCACCTTCGACGAGACGCCTGTGCTTAACGACGTTTCCCTCAACTTGAGCGAACAACGCATCGGCATCATCGGCGCCAACGGCGGCGGCAAGTCAACCCTCGTCCGGCTCATCAATGGTCTCGGTGAGCCCTCACGCGGTGAGGTCTTGGTGGACAACATGGACGTCGCCAAGCACGGCAAAGAAATCCGGCGCCGCGTGGGATTCGTATTCTCAGACGCCGAGAACCAAATCGTCATGCCGCAGGTACGCGATGACGTGGAATTCTCCCTGCGGCGCCTCAAGCTGCCTCGGGAGGAACGCACCGCGCGTGTCGACGCCGCACTCGAACGCTTCGGCCTTAAGGCCCTGGCCGAACAATCCCCACACTCGCTCTCCGGCGGGCAGAAACAGCTCCTCGCGCTGGCTGCGGTACTGGTCATGGAACCGACCGTCATCATCGCCGACGAGCCGACAACCCTGCTGGACCTGCGCAACCGTGACCGCATTCGCCGCGAGTTCGCCAACCTGGAGCAGCAGCTGATCGTGGTTACCCACGACCTGGACTTCCTCTCCGACTTTGACCGCGTTCTGTGCATTGACGACCACCACGTAGCCGCCGATGGAACACCCGACGAGGTCATTCCCTTCTATACGAAGCTCATGGAATCCCGCCCCCTCTAGCGATCATGCCCAAGAACATCCCACTCGGCTTCTATGTCGACGCCGACACCATCATCCACCGCATCCCCGCCGCGGTGAAATTCCTCGTACTCATCGGCTTCATCCTCGTGACTTCGCTGGCCGTTCACACGATTAGCTGGGCAGCGCTAAGCCTCGCTCTCCCCCTTGCCCTCTTTCCCATTGCCCGGGTTCCCTTTCGCGTCGCGCTCGGCCAGCTCGCGCCGCCGCTCTATCTCCTCGTCGCACTCGCTGCATTTCAGTGGTGGCAGAAGGACTTCACGGCGGCTGCCATCATGTTCCTCACGATTTACGCGGCGATTAGCGCGGCGGTCCTGCTGACGCTCACGACGAAGGTCTCGGAGATGATGGACTCCCTGGATCGCGCCCTTGCCCCGCTGGGGCGCCTCGGGGTCCCCGTTGAGAACATCACGCTGGCGATGTCCCTGACTATTCGACTGCTTCCCCTCATGCTGGGAACCGTGGTCGAGGTGCTAGACGCACGAAAAGCCCGGGGCGCCACGGCATCATTAACCGCTTTTGGCACCCCGGTTATCATTCGCTCTATCCGCCGCGCACGCGCCATGGGTGAGGCGCTTCAAGCGCGCGGCGTCGGCGACTAAGCCTATTCTCCGCGCAGCTCGCGCAGGCGAGCCTGAACGGCATCGTTCTGCACGTTCGGCTGAGCCTGGGTTCCTGCCGAGCCGATTGCCTGCTGGGAGTTGCCCTCCACGGCCTTCGGGTTATTCATCTCCGCGCGAATCTGCTCGAGACGGGAGTGGCCAGCCAGTTGCACGCCGGCCTGCTCAATCTCCTGCATACGGTTAGACACGGAGTTCTCCGCGAGTTCTGCCTGGCCCAGGGCCTTGGAGTAACGGCGCTCAATCTTGTCGCGCACCGCGTCCAGGGACGGGGTGTTGCCGTTGGCAGAAAGCTCATTCATCGAGTTGAGGGACTCGGAAACCTTCTCCTGCATCTTGGCCTGCTCAAGCTGGGACAGCAGCTTCGAGCGCTCGTTGACCTTCTCACGCAGGGCCATGCCATTGCGCTCGACGGCCTTCTTAGCCTGCTCCGCCTGCTGCAGTGCCTGATCATGCAGCTTCTTGGTGTCCTCAACAGACTCCTCGGCAGTTACCAACTGGGCGGCGAAGGCTTCTGCTGCGTTCTCATACTCGGTAGCCTTCTGCGCATCGCCCTCAGCACGAGCCTTGTCCGCCAAGTTCAGAGCGTTGCGGGTGTTCTGCTGCAGCTTTTCGATCTCGCTGAGACGGCGGTTGAGCTGCATCTCCAGCTGGCGCTGGTTGCCGATGACCGCCGCAGCCTGCTGCGAGAGCTCCTGGTGCTGGCGCTGAGCTTCCTCGATTGCCTGCTCAATCTGTACCTTCGGATCAGCGTTCTCCTCGATCTTCGAATCGAAGAGAGCCATCAAGTACTTCCAGGCCTTTACGAATGGATTCGCCATAACAGAAGGTGCCTTTCTCAGCAGTTCGTTGTGTCTATAAAAAGTGTTCGAAAAGAATTCTCTGCCTGCCTAATATTAGCGAAGCAAGCAGTGCTACGCCGCGGTTCTACAGTTCCGATGCTGCGGGTGCGGTGGACGCTAGCTCTTCATCCATCGATGGCAGCGCCATGTAGCCAGCGGCCTCGATGAGAACATCGGAAACACTGACATCAAGCGCATGGCACACGGATGCCAGAAGCTCAGAGGAAACCTCCTTGCGGCCGCGCTCCAACTCCGAAAGGTATCCCGGGGACACGCGCGCTACACCGGCGAGCTCACGAAGGGTCACGCCCTTATCCGCACGGAAGGCGCGAAGCGTCAGTCCGAGTGCCTCACGCAGCAGCGGCTCAGGGGTCCGCGTCGACCGCGTGCTGGTCTGGGTGGGCTTATCAAGTAATGCAACTGAAGTGTTCATCACTCCGTACAACGGCCCAGCACTCCTCCTTGTTCCCACAATCAACTATTTTTCTTCAAGAGTTGATAGGAGAAGACTCAATGCTGCCTCAACTGCACCGGCACGAATCGCGTTGCGCCCCTCAGCAGAAAGCTCATAGCGGACGCCTCGCTTGGCGACGCCCCCGTCGCCCCTCCCGCACAGCCCCACATACACGGTTCCCGCAGGTTTACCTTCTTGGAGGTCCGGCCCGGCCACACCAGTCAGCCCTAGCCCCCAATCCGCACGCGTTTCGACAACTGAGGCCTCAGCCATCTGCGCGGCAGTAGCGGCAGACACCACGCCTTGATCGTCAAGCTCTTCCACGGTGGTGTTGAGGAAATGTGCCTTGACCTCTGTCGCATACGTCACCAGACCGCCCCGCAACACCGCCGAGGCTCCCGGCACGCTCGCCACCGTGGCAGCGGCTAAACCGGCAGTAAGGGACTCACAGAACGCCACGGTTTCGCCGCGCTCGCGGAGCCTGGACACTAATTGCTCCTCGATGCTCACTGGTTCTCCCTACGGCCATCAATGAGATACTGGATGCCGGTCAGGACAGTAACGAAGGCGGCAGCCAACATGACGAGGAAGCTCGGAAGGTCCATCCACCCCGGCAGCGGACAGAGATACAACGCCACCGCCACAGTCTGCAACGCTGTCTTGAGCTTTCCGCCTTGGGAAGCCGGCACCACCTTCCCTTGACGCAGCAAGAAGAAGCGCCAAATCGTAATGCCGAATTCGCGAAACAGAATCAGCACGGTGATCCACACCGGCAAAGCCCCGGTGATATTGAGGCACACGAGGGCCGCGGTCATCAGGGCTTTATCCGCGATCGGGTCCGCAATCTTGCCAAAGTTAGTGATGAGTCCCCGCGCGCGTGCAATATCGCCATCCAACTTATCCGTGAGCATCAAGAGCGCGAAGCAGAGGAAAGCCCACCATTCATGGCCGGCGAGCACCAGCCAGGCAAACAGGGGGATAAAGAGGATGCGCAAACTAGTCAGGATGTTGGGCAGGTTCCAATTGGAGACCTCGGGGTTTACATCCGTGGTTCGAGATTGGTTGCGCGCAGCCTGAGAATCATTCACGCTCTTCATCCTACCGTGGCCTCCCTGCCACTCGAGCGAGCACTACCATGGTCGGTATGAAGTATTTCGCAGTTTCCTATGAATACAATCCATCTAACCCGGTTATTGCTGAGGTTCGCCCGAAGCACCGCGAATTCATCGGCGCACTCCACGACAAGGGCCAGATCTGTGGCTCTGGCCCCTACACCGATTCCAAGGGCGGGGCGCTCATCGTCCTGCAATTTGAGGATGAGTCCGTAAAGGTGGCCGATGTCATCGCCCTCATGGACCAGGATCCCTTCTACACCGAAGGCGCTGTTACTGGGCGCGCTTTCCGCGAGTGGAATCCCGTTATTAATTCCTTCTAAATCCCCGCGGCCCGAGTTTAAGGCAGCTCGGACTTGGGAAGTTCGTCCGCCTTGCCGACGAGCTCGCCCTCCTTGTTGCGAACGATCTTGTTGCCATAATCGTCCCAGTCGTAGTGGTTGTGGGAAATCACCACACCACCCTGGGCTTGGTCGCGTTTGTCCTTCCACACCGACAACAACACCGTCACGAAGAGGACGCCAACGATGACCAGCAGCGACACCATGGTCGTAATTTCCGGTACCGCACTGACATTCTCGCCGCCGTTGATGAAGGGCACGTTGTTCTCATGCAAAGCGTGGAAGAGCAACTTGACACCGATGAACAGCAAGATGATACCCAGGCCATAAGGCAGGTAGACCAGGCGGTCCAACAGGCCATCAATGAGGAAGAACATTTGGCGCAGCCCCATGAGAGCGAAGGCATTGGTGGTGAAGACGAGGAAAGGCTCCGAGGTAATGCCGTAGATAGCTGGGATGGAGTCGAAGGCAAACATGACGTCGATCAGCCCGATAGCCGCCAAAGCAACGAAAAGCGGCGTCAGGGCGAATTTGCCCTTCTTCTCACCGGATTCCTCACGGTGGGTGAGCTTGTCACCGTGGTAGCGCGGGGTCACATGGATCACTTTGCGCAGCCACTTGACTACCAGCATGTCGTTGGGGTCGGTCTCGGGCGTCCCGTTGATCTCATCGATGAGCAGCTTGACTGCGGTGTAAATAAGGAAGATGGCAAACAGGTAGAAGACATCCGACCATGCCGCAATAATGGCCGCGCCCATCAAGATGAAGACAAGGCGGAAAACCAGCGCTAGGACGATACCGATGAGCAATACCTTCTGCTGATACCTGCGGGGAATCTTGAAGGAGCCCATGATGAGCGAGAACACGAATAGGTTATCCACGCTCAAAGCCTGTTCCGTCACCCAACCGGTGTAGAACTGTGCCGCGTGTTCGCTGTCCCACAGCACCCACACAACTCCGCCAAAGACAACGGCCATCGCCATGTAAAACAGGGTCCAGCCGCCGGATTCCTTAATGGTCGGCTCATGTGGTGAACGAACATGACTGTAGAAGTCGAAGATGAAGAAGCCTAGGATCACCGCGATGGTGATGGCCCAGACCCATAGTGGCACATGCATAATGAGTTATCCCTCCGGTCGACACGACAATAAAGACCGGAGGTCTCCCCCGCTAGCAAGCCGATGTCACAGCCTCGCTAGCCGACGCGACCGGGAACTGTACCGCAGTTGCCGTGTTGACGATCGACGCCGTGGATTGGGGTACTCCCCTCCAAGACTCGTCCTATCCTACACGGAACTTAGAACGCACCTGTGGAGGGGTTAGCGGAGATTTCAACGGTGCGGGTATCGGCTTCAGCGTCGTCTACCCCGCCGGCACCTTCGGCGTCTTGGACCTCCTTCGGGGCCTCTGCTGGGTCAGCGCCCTTGATCATCCAGATGATAGTGTCGAGCTCCTCCGGCTTGACCAGAACCTCACGTGCCTTGGAGCCTTCGGAAGGCCCGACAACACCGCGCGACTCCATGAGGTCCATGAGTCGACCGGCCTTGGCAAAGCCGATGCGCAGCTTGCGCTGGAGCATCGACGTCGAGCCCAACTGGGAGGTGACCACAAGGTCGACGGCCTCCAAGAGATCGTCCATATCCTTGCCGATCTCCTCGTCGATCTCCTTCTTCGCCTCCGAGGCCTTATCGTCCGTCACGCCTTCCGTGTAGTTCGGCGAGCCCTGTGCCTTCGCGGCGTCGACAACCGCCTGCACCTCCTCGTCGGAGACGAACGCACCCTGCATACGCACCGGGCGGCCGCCCTGCGGGATGAAGAGGCCATCGCCCATACCGATGAGCTTCTCGGCTCCACCCTGATCCAGGATGACTCGAGAGTCCGTAAGCGAGGACGTCGCAAAAGCCAGACGAGAAGGAACGTTGGTCTTAATAAGACCGGTCACAACGTCCACGGACGGGCGCTGCGTTGCCAGCACCAAGTGGATACCGGCCGCACGTGCCTTTTGAGTAATGCGAACGATGGAATCCTCAATTTCCTTCGGCGCCGTCATCATGAGGTCCGCGAGCTCATCCACGACGCACACGATGTACGGGTACGGGCGCATCTCTCGTTGGGAGCCGGCAGGAGCCTGGTATTCGCCACTGCGGACCTTCCGGTTGAAGTCCTCGATCTTGCGCACGCGGGCAGCCTGCATGTCCATGTAGCGCTGCTCCATCTCCTCCACCAGCCACTGCAGGGCCGCCGCAGCCTTCTTCGGCTGCGTGATGATGGGGGTGATGAGGTGCGGGATACCTTCGTACGGGGTGAGCTCCACCATCTTCGGGTCGACGAGGATGAGGCGGACGTCTTCCGGAGTCGCGCGGGTCAACAGCGAGACCAGCATGGAGTTCACGAACGCCGATTTACCCGAACCGGTTGCGCCGGCCACGAGCAGGTGCGGCATCTTCTTCACGGAGAAGGAGGTGTACTCGCCTTCGATATCCTTGCCCAAGCCAATCAGCATGGGGTCATGGTCGGCACGCAGTGCCGGGGAATCCAGGACGTCGCGCAGACGCACCATCTCTCGGTCCGCATTGGGCACCTCAATGCCGACTGCGGACTTGCCTGGAATCGGGGTGAGCAGGCGCAAGTTATCCGTCGCGACGGCGTAGGCCAGGTTGGACTGCAGGTTCGTAATCTTCGAGACCTTGACGCCAGGGCCCAGCTCGATCTCATAGCGCGTGACTGTCGGACCACGGCTAAAACCGGTGACCTGGGCATCGACTTTGAACTCCTCGAAGACCTCGGTGATGGCCTCGATGATGCGATCGTTAGCCTCCGTGCGTGCCTTCGCAGGTTTGCCGGCGGTGAGCAGGTCCGTCGTCGGCACATCGTAGCCGCCGCCCAGGGCAGTGTCTTCCGCACCACTCGGGGCTGCGGGTGCTTCTTCGGCTACGCTCTGGGCTTCATCCTCAATCTTGGCACCCGTTCGCGCATCACGTCCGGATCGTTCCTGGAACATGCGCACTGCCTCGGAATGAGCGGCGGAGACCACGTCCTCTCCCGCTGAGCCAGCCGACGCTGCGCTTGCCGACGCCTCGGCAGCCGCCGCTCCCAGTGCTGCACCGGCGGCACCGCCGACGTCCACGCGGGGACGCTTCATCGGTGTTGGCTTGGGCTCTGGCTTTGGTTCGACTTTCTGCTCCGGTTGCGGAGTTGGCTGCGGGGCTGGCTCAGGATCCGGTACGACGGGGAACTCGTCGGTATCATCCGCGCGGCTATCAAAGCTCGGGCGGCCGTGCTGTACGGGCTCCTGGCTTACTGGCTGAGCTGCCGAGTCGAAAGAGACGGTGGCATTGTCATCCAGAATCTGCTTTGGCATCGGCTTCGGTGTCTGCTTCGGGCGCGGTCGCGAAGTGTATGCCGGGCGCACAGGACGCTCACGCCCCTCGGCAATGGCATCGATGTCATCGCTGACGTAGTCGTAGTCGTCAGCAGGGGCGTCGTCAAGCAGCTCATCTTGGGACGAACGGTTCTTGCGATCACGCAGGCCGCCGACGAGCGCGGAGAATTGGGCGGCCACGAAGTCATAAGCTTCGCGCAAGGTAATGCCCGTGATGTTGAGCGCCCCGTACACAATGAGCAGGAAGAGCAGCGGCACCGCCACATAGCTGGAAAAAGCCGCCACGAGCAGCTCGCCGATTCCAAAGCCGATGGCACCGCCTGCCTCCCCGGCAGCATTGTTATTCCAGGTCAGCTTCGGGAGCCCAGCAAAAATGTGGATGAGACTGAGCATGCACACCACGATGAGGGCCGTGCCGCCCACCACTCGCGGCTTGAAATGGCCCGCCGGACCGGACAAGTCCATCATGAGCGCAATGGCGACGGCGATCAGCGCGACGGGAAGAACATAGGCGCCCGCGCCAACCACATAGCGCACAGCATTGGTGAGGTACTCACCGATGATGCCGGCCACCTGGAACCACGTGGCGCAAGCAAGGATGATGGCCACGCCGATAAGCACAAGAGCGACCGCGTCTGGATTGGAGACGCGGATACTCTTCTCAGTGTGAGCTGGGCGCTCCATGACCGTCGTCGGCATCTCGCTTTCGACGTCACGCGCCCGCGTTACCTTGCTCTTTGCCGGAGCAGCGCTATCGGCCTTGTTGCTCTTTTTCTTGTTCTTCGCGCGTCCAGAAATTTCCCCTGGCTCCCTCAACTCGTCGTAATCATCGTAGGCACCCTCGTCATGAGCAGCATCGTAGGCGGAGTCATAGAGGTCGTCATCTCGACTCCCCGCATCTACCGGCTTGAGACCGGCAAGGCCGTGCCCGACCCCTCGCGCCATGCTTCCCACGCCTCGGGCGGTAGCGCCAAAAACGGTTCCCAGTCCTCGGCCAACGGCGCGAAAGGCGCTGCCGGTCCTCTCTTCGGAGGTCTCGGCAGCGCGGGTTGCGGAGGTCAGCGAATAGCTTGTGCGGCCGGACGGCCGCGACCGATTGGCGGTGCGACCTCGGCCGGAGGCGCGAGACGGAGCGTTCTTGACAGACATGCCTGCCACTTTAGTAGCAAACACACCATTAACAACATGCGCCACACGCGTGCACTGAAGATTTTAGACAGTTCAGCCTACAGACTTGACCTAACGACGGCGGATGAATCCCCGTCAATCTCAACGCGAGCCGCCTCGCGGCCGAACGCCCATAGGAGCAACTCGGAAACTGCCCCACGGACCCGCACCACGTTGTCCCCCTTCGCTGCCACACGATGTTTATCCGCCGCGACGAGTGGCGCAAACCCAGCCGGCTCCAGCACTACCGGGAGGCGAGAGTGCGCCAACAGCCTTAACCCGAGAAACTTTAGCGGTGCGAGCAACTCCTTCTGCACCGCTAGCGAGAAATCACGCGGTTCGCTGTGCGCATTGGCCCGGCGTAGGTCTTCGTGGTGCACAAAATGCTCTGCGGTGTTGAGCACTGAATCCACGTAGCGCAGAGGGTTGAGCTTTCCCAATCCCCTACCCCAGTCATCCACCAGTTCCTCAAAATCTCGCGCACGGACTTCCTCCATGATGCTGTCCGCATGGGAAGTCAGCGCTGGAACAAAAGAACTGATGACGACGTCGGGCCGGTTTTCGCGGATCCAGAGGTGCGACACGAGGTCGCGGGCCGTCCACCCTTCGCACAACGTTGGAGCATCGGGACCAAGTTCACGGAATAACGCCACCATCTTGGCGCGTTCTGCTGAGGAAAACGACATGCGCCCCAGCATACCTACCAGAAGCAGGAACGCTGGGGCACTGTCTACCTAGACGTTAGAGCGATTCACGGGAGGCGTGAACTTCATCGTCGTCAGGCATCAGGACATCCGAGTTCGTCGGCACGATGGTCGGCAGAATGACCGGCTCGCGCTTGTACTTGGAATCCATGAGCTTGGATACCTTGCGGCGCAGCTTCTGCACCATGCGGTAGGTATCGTTCTCGCCCTCAGCGGCGAGATCGTTCATCGTGGACTCAACCAACTTGGCCACCTCCGGCACGATGCCGCGGTCATCGTCAGAGAAACCAGTGGTGGATACAGCCGGATGCTCAAGCAGCCGGGACGTGCGGTTATCAATCACACAGGTGATGGAAACGACGCCGCCAGAGCCGAGGTTGGTGCGGTCTGCCAGGGTATCTGCGTCGACGTCACCCATGGAGACGCCATCGACGTAGAGGTTACCCACGGTAATCTGGCCAACAACCTCTGCACGGCCGTTGCGCAGATCAACGACAACGCCGTTCTGTGCCAGAACCACGCGGTCGCGGTCAACGCCAGTGGAGACTGCCAGTTCCTTGTTTGCACGCAGGTGACGCCACTCGCCGTGGACCGGCATAACGTTCTTCGGACGCGCAGCGTTGTACAGGAAGAGCAGCTCGCCGCCGTAGCCGTGGCCGGAGGCGTGAACCTTGGCTTCCTTGTTGGTGATAACTTCAGCACCAATCTGGGAGAGCATGTTCATGACACCGTAAACGGCCTCTTCGTTGCCCGGAATCAGGGACGAGGAGAAGATGATGAGGTCGCCGTCGCGGACGGTGATCTGACGGTGCTCACGGCGTGCCATGCGTGACAACGCAGCCATTGGCTCGCCCTGGGTACCGGTGGTGATGAGCAAGACCTTGTGCGGTGCCATCTTGGCAGCCTCGTCGATCGAGATGATGGTTCCGCGCGGAACCTTCAGGAAGCCCATCTTCTCGGCGATTTCCATGTTGCGCATCATCGAGCGGCCGTTGAAGGCAACCTTGCGGCCAGCATAAACGGCGGCGTCGATAGCTGCCTGTACACGGTACACGTTGGACGCGAAGGTTGCGATGATGACGCGCTGCTTAGCATTGGACACCAGGCGGCGGAAGGTAGCCGGGATATCTCCCTCGGATGCGGAAACGCCCGGGATGTTCGCGTTGGTGGATTCGCAGAGCATCAGGTCGACGCCCTCATCACCGTAGCGAGATAGCGCCGGAAGGTCGGTCGGACGGTTATCCAGCGGGGTCTGGTCCAGCTTGATGTCACCGGTGTGGATGATATTGCCAGCCGGGGTGCCCAGCATGATGCCCAGTGCATCCGGAACGGAGTGGTTAACTGCCCAAAAACGGCAGCGGAACGAACCGTAGTTCACATCCGACTTCTCGTTGACCTCAACGAACTTCGGCTTCTGGCGGTGCTCCTTACACTTCGCCGCAATCAGCGCGATGGTAAAGCGCGATGCCACGATTGGAATATCCGGGCGCAGCTTCAGCAGCCACGGGATAGCACCAATGTGGTCCTCGTGAGCGTGGGTTACAACGAGAGCCTTGACCTTGTGAATCTTCTTCTCGATCGGGCCAAAGTCCGGCAGGATCAGGTCAACGCCAGGCTCACCGGAGGACGGGAAGAGCACGCCACAGTCGATGATGAGCATCTCGTCCTGGTACTCGAAGACGGTCATGTTACGACCGATCTCAGAAATACCGCCCAGGGCATAAATACGCAGCGAATCCTTCTGCTGCTTCGGCGGCTCCGGCAGACGCTTCGTCAGATCCGCGCCCTGCATGGACTTGGGAACGTTGCGGCGGCCACGGTTGTTATTACGGTTGCGATTGTTGTTGCGGCCACCGTTGTTGTGGTTGTTGTTGCCGCCGCGACCGCGACCACGGCCGCCACGGGAACCACGGGAGCGAGAACGGCGGTTGCCGTCCTCAGAATTCGAGTTATTAGACTCGTTCGAATTATTGCCGGATGCAGCCGATTCGTTCGGCGCTTGAAAAACCGGCGAAGCCGCCTCATTCGAGGCGGTCTCAGTCTCCGAAGGCGGACCCGCCTTACGGGTTACCTTGCGGGAGCGATTACGGGATTCAGTCATTCTTAAAGGACTCCAGCCTTTTCCAAATCGTGGCGGAGAGCCTCGATCTCCTCCGCGTCAGCCGCGGTAACTGGGAGACGAGGTTCTCCAACTTCAATACCCTGCAGACGCAGGGCAGCCTTAACAAGAGTTGCTCCTCCGAGGCGGCCTTGCGCCTCGACGAGCGGGGACAAAGTTTTCGCGTTAATCTCTCGTGCACGTGCAATATCGCCTTCATCGAAGGCCACGTAGAGATCAGCCAGGGCGCGCGGAGCGAGGTGACCAATCACGGAAATAACGCCCGAAGCACCGAGGGCCAGCCACGGCAAGTTCAGTCCGTCATCTCCGGAGTACCATGCCAAACCGGTTTCCTGGATAAGCGGTGCGGCTGCTACAAGGTCGCCCTTGGCGTCCTTAACAGCCTTGATGTTCGGCACCTCCGCGAGGCGAAGAAGGGTCTCCGTCTCAATCGGAATGCCCGAGCGGCCAGGGATGTCGTACAGACAAATGGGGAGGTCCACGGCGTCAGCCACAGCAGTAAAGTGCGCGTACACACCAGCCTGGGAAGGCTTGGAGTAATACGGGGTCACGACCAGAAGGCTGTCTGCTCCCGCATCAGCGAAAGCGCGCGCGGCCTCAATACTGGTGGCGGTGTTATTAGTTCCCGCACCAGCGCACAACTTAGCGCGGCCGCCTACCTCTTCCTTTACAGCTGCGAACAGCTCCAGTTTCTCATCCAACGACGTCGTCGGTGATTCGCCCGTGGTCCCAGACAAAATGAGCGAATCAACGCCGTTATCAACCAAATGAGCTGCTAGGCGACGACCAGCGGACACGTCCAAGGCGCCGTCCTGGTCAAATGGAGTGACCATAGCTACGCCTACGCGTCCGAAGGTGTCGACGCCTGCCTGTGCTGTCATACCTGTGCTCATAGGCGTCAAGATTACCTGCTTTCGCCCCTATTGGCCGCATCGGGGTCGTGCGCGAGTCTCCTGCAAAGCCTTTAAGCGTACGGGCTCGAAGCCATTTCGGTGCCGTCAGCCAGGGTGGTGATATGGAAGTCGTCGAAAAGCACCGGCGATTGCTCCCGCAACAGCTTCAAGCACGTGACGGCGAGCTGGCGCATCTCTGTATCGGCTTGTTCAGTCGCCCGCGCGCCAATAAAGTGACGCCACGCGCGATAGTTTCCCGTCACGACGATGCGGGATTCCGTGAGATTAGGTAATACCGCACGCGCTGCTTGTCGAGCCTGTTTCTTGCGCAGCAATGCATTTGGCTCCTCTTCCAACTTGGACTCGAGAGCGTCGAGGAGCTCCTCGTAGACAAACCTCGCTTCGTCGGCCGCCTGGAGGGTCAACCGCGTTAGCTGTTCATCTTCCGCAATGAATTTGGGCAGGACTACCTCCGCCTCCTCGGAATGCACGAAACGTTGCGAGAGCTGCGAGAAGGAGAAATGACGGTGGCGAACCAGCTCATGCGACGCCGACCGCGATAGTCCCCGTATATAGAGCGTCGCCGTAGCATGCTCCAGCAATGCATCGTGGCCTACCTCCAGAATGTGGTGCAGATAGGCCTGATTTGAGGCGGTACGGGGATTCGGCTTGTCGAAGGACTCATAACAGGCGCGTCCGGCAAATTCGACTAGAGCCTCGCTTTCCGACGCCCCCTCATCAACCTCCCAGTCCACTCCTCGCGGCGCATGGAATGCGGTTGCCGCAATGAGCTGGACATCAAGCTCAGAGACCTTTGCCATTACAGCCCCAAGTACTTCTCAAGTCCCACGGTCAAGCCTGGGTGGGATGCGATTTCTCGTACACCCAGCAGAACACCGGGGGTAAAGGAAGAGCGGTCATAGGAATCCTGACGGATGGTCAAGGACTGGCCTTGAGTGCCGAAGATAACTTCTTCATGAGCCACCATTCCCTGCATACGGACTGCGTGGACGTGAACACCATCGACGTCTGCGCCGCGCGCTCCATCGAGAGACTGCTCGGTCTTGTCCGGCATAGCGTCCAAGCCTGCCTCCTGGCGAGCCTTCGCAATACCCTGCGCAGTGTGAACCGCGGTACCGGACGGCGCATCGAGCTTGTTCGGGTGATGGTATTCAACTACCTCGGCACTGTCGAAGAACTTCGCCGCCTGCGCGGCAAACACCATGGTCAGTACAGCTGAAATAGCGAAGTTCGGGGCAATGAGAACGTTGCCGGCGCCCTCTTTCTTAGTCCACTCCTCCACCTTGGCTAGGCGTCCTGCATCGAACCCCGTGGTACCCACAACAGCGTGGATGCCATGTGCGATGCAAAACTCTAGATTGTCCATGACCGATGCCGGCTGGGTGAAGTCGACGGCGACCTCGGCACCCGATTCAACCAGCTTCTCCAACGGGGTCTCGCGGTCGATGGAAGCAACTAGCTCCAAATCCTCTGCCGCATTAACGCCTTCCACGATTGCTTGGCCCACGCGCCCTTTAGCCCCCAAGACGCCTACCTTGATAGTCATTGACAATCCCTTCATACGTGTTCGTGCGGTTAACTGTGCCCAGTCTATCCCTGACACCGGCGAGGTTTCAGACAGGGCTCAAAAGGCTGCCTTTAATACGCATTTTCTTCCTTTCGTTGCGGACACAGGCGACACCACTCAAATCATTCGGTATCGAATGTCCTGGCTAACCCATGGTGACTACCCCCGTTTATAGTGACAACTTGACATGAATTTAGTGCTGGCTATGGCTATGTGGGGTGTGTGGTACTAGAATCATGGTTAGAACACTTCTTCTAACTCATGTTGATCTCGGGGGAGACCATGACCACCACCGCTACACGCCCGCCTACCTTTTTCTTTTCCACCACCAACCCTAATAATCCACACGCGATGGCCCGTGCTCAAGCCCGCCGGGCCACCTATAAAACCTGGGTCGGGGCCATGCCCAGCCTGCACGCCGATATCAACACCACCGCACTATCCCTAGTTGCTGCCTGGTCACTGCCGGAAGGCCACATCAAATCCGGCCTGCGTGCTATCCACCGGCTAGAAAGTCTGCCGAAAGTCAAAGCCATACAAGACACCCACTGCCTGCTCGACATTGAATCCCTCATTGCTATCGATCAACCCATGTCAGCACTGACAGCCTTGACTGATGAAACCCTGGATTTTATCGACACCCTCCTGGCTGACTTTTTTACCCCTTCTAAGCCGAACCAAGCTTTTCCCACGCGTAGCCAAATCAGGCGCAAAGTCCGCGATATTTGTAAAACCCTGGATGATTCCATTGCCTATCGGGATACCCGGCCTAAAGATACGTACCGGTTTTCTTCTAACGGCACCTCAGCGTGGTTGGAACTGCAGGTTGGGGAAGACACCGGCATTAAACTCGATG